>NZ_JBNWCP010000012.1:0-177572 GCF_053522345.1 Agrobacterium sp. 22-226-1 | reverse complement strand
GTTCGGGCGTACAATCGCATGACCTCCGGGGTGGCCGCCTCGGAGGTCATCCAACGTCCCGAACAATAAAGCATAATTCCGACAGACAATTCCTGTGCTCGTCACAGGAATCCAGTCGACGCGCGCCTGCGCGGTGGAGAGAGTCCTTTCAGCCCAAAGACTTGGGCTGGCTGGATCCCTGTGACGAGCACAGGGATGAGGGAGCACGGATCGCCTTCACTCGATAAAAATAAGCGCGGGCTTCTCCAGCAATGCCTTGACGGCCTGGATGAAGACCGCCGCATCCCACCCATCGACAACCCGGTGATCGAAGCTCGATGAGAGGTTCATCATCTTGCGCGGCACGAAGCGCGTCCCGTCCCAGACCGGACGTGTCATGATCTTGTTGACACCGATGATCGCCACCTCCGGGTGATTGATGATGGGTGTCGAGACCACACCGCCCAAGGCTCCCAGCGAACTGATGGTGATGGTGGAGCCCATCAGCTCTTCCCGATGCGCCGTGCCGGTGCGGGCGGCTTCGGCGACGCGTGCGACTTCGTCCGCGCATTCCCAAAGACCGAGCGTTTCCGTGTGACGCACGACCGGAACGGTGAGGCCCGACGGCGTCTGCGTGGCGATGCCGATATGAACCGCTTCATAGTGACTGACGACACCTTTGTCGTCGTCAAAGGTGGCATTCATGCCGGGATGATCGGCAACAGCTTTCACCAGCGCGCGCATCAGGAACGGCAGGATCGTCAGCTTCGGTTGCCCGGAACGGCGGTTGCCGTTCATGGTCGCGCGCAAATCCTCCAGATCGGTCACGTCGACTTCCTCGACATAGGTGATGTGGGGAATGCGGGAGGCGGAAAGCACCATCTTCTCGGCAATCTTGCGCCTGAGCCCGGTCACCTTCACCTCCTCGACAGCGCTATCGTGCGGCGCTATGGGCTCGGGGCGTTCCGGCCGTCCCCGCACGGTTAAAAACCCGTCGAGATCGGCATGGGTGATATGCCCGTCCGGCCCCGTTCCCTTGACCTTGGTGAGATCGATATCGAGATCGTCGGCGCGCTGGCGAACGGCGGGAGACGCCAGCGGTTTATGATGCGGTTCGGCGGCGGGCGGCGGCGGCGCCTCCTCGGCCTCTCGCACCGTCGGCTGGGCTTCAACGGGTGGCGGCGTGTCCGTCATGTCGACAGGCGCTTCCGTCAGCTGGGTGGGTGCTTCCCCTTCCGGCACGCTGCCATTGGGAGCGGCGGCCGCGACATCGGTTTCGATGCGCAGGAGCGGCGCCTTCACCGGCACGGTATTTCCAACCGTCACGGCGAGCCAGGTGACGACGCCCGCCACCGGGGATGGGATTTCCACCGTCGCCTTGTCGGTCATCACCGCGGCCAGCACCATGTCCTCATGGACGAGATCGCCCGGTTTGACGTTCCATTCCACCAGCTCGGCTTCCGCCACACCTTCACCGACATCGGGCATCGTGAGAACAAATTCCGCCATAGTCAGGCCTCCATGACTTCGACAAGGGCGCGCCCGACACGGGCCGGTCCCGGAAAATAGTCCCATTCCTGCGCATGCGGGTAAGGCGTATCCCAGCCCGCAACGCGGACGACGGGGGCCTCAAGGTGATAAAAACAATGTTCCTGCACCAGCGACACGACTTCGGCCCCGAAGCCGGAGGTCAGCGTCGCCTCATGCACCATGACGCAGCGGCCGGTCTTGGAAACGGACTTCACGATGGTATCGAGATCGAGCGGCAGCAGGCTGCGCAGATCGATGATCTCGGCATCCACACCCGTCTCTTCCGCCGCCGCCAGCGCCACATGCACCATGGTGCCATAAGCGATGACGGTGACAGCGTTTCCGGGACGGCGTATCTCCGCCTTGCCGATGGGAATGGTGTAGTGCCCTTCCGGCACTTCCCCCATCTCGTGCTTGGACCAGGGCGTCACCGGCCGGTCGTGATGCCCGTCGAAGGGGCCGTTATAAAGCCGCTTCGGCTCCAGAAACATCACCGGGTCGGGGTCTTCGATGGAGGCGATGAGCAGTCCCTTGGCATCATAGGGGTTGGAAGGGACGACCACCTTCAGCCCGCAGACATGGGTGAAAAGCGCTTCCGGACTCTGGCTGTGCGTCTGCCCGCCAAAAATGCCCCCGCCGGTCGGCATTCTGAGAACGATGGGGCAGGTGAAATCGCCATTGGAGCGATAGCGAATGCGCGCCGCCTCCTGGGTGATCTGGTCATAGGCGGGATACATGTAATCGGCGAACTGGATTTCGACACAGGGCCGCAGGCCATAAGCGGCCATGCCGATGGCGGTGCCGACAATGCCGGATTCGCTGATCGGCGCATCGAAACAGCGGGTCTTGCCGTATTTTCCCTGCAACCCCTGCGTGGCGCGGAACACGCCGCCGAAATAGCCCACATCCTCGCCGAACACCACGACATCGTCGCTACGTTCCATGGACACATCCATGGCGCTGCGGACGGCTTCAATCATCGTCATTCTTGCCATGGTTACCACCCTGCCTTCTGGCGCTGGCGGGCGAGATGCGGCGGCATCTCGGCGTAGACGCCTTCGAAAATATCCTTTTTCGGCGGTTTGCCGCCCTCATGCAGCGTGCCGTGGCTTTCCGCCTCGCGCTGCGCCTCAAGCACCTCATCGGCAATTTCCGCCTCCGTCTGCCGGTGCCTTTCCTCCGACCAGACGCCACGCAGGATGAGGTGTTTCTTGAGCCTCAGAACCGGATCGCCCAGCGGCCATGCCTCGGACTCCGTCTTGGGGCGGTAAGCACTCGGATCGTCGGAGGTGGAATGGGCGCCGACACGATAGGTCACATATTCGATCAGCGTCGGGCCGAGATTGCGGCGCGCCCGTTCCACCGCCCAGCGCGCCACGGCATAAACGGCGAGATAATCGTTGCCGTCGACCCGAAGTGCGGGAATGCCGAAGCCCAGGCCGCGTGCCGCAAAGGTGCCGGAGCCGCCGCGCGCGATGCCCTGAAAGGTGGAAATCGCCCATTGGTTATTGACGATATTGAGAACCACCGGAGCCTTGTAGGTGGAGGCAAAGACCATCGCCGAGTGAAAATCCGACTCCGCCGTCGAGCCGTCGCCGATCCATGCTGCGGCGATCTTCGTATCGCCCTTGATGGCTGACGCCATCGCCCAGCCGACCGCCTGCACATATTGCGTGGCGAGATTGCCGGAGACGGTGAAGAAACCGTGCTCTTTCGAGGAATAGAGCACCGGCAATTGTCGCCCGTGCAGCGGGTCGAGCTCGTTGGAATAAATCTGGTTCATCATGGTGACGAGCGGGTAATCGTCGGCGATCAGCAGCCCCGCCTGCCGGTAGGTCGGAAAATTCATGTCGCCTTTGGAAAGCGCCTTGCGGAAGGCGCAGCTTACCGCCTCTTCGCCCAGATGCTGCATGTAGAAGGAGGTCTTGCCCTGCCGCTGCGCCATCAGCATGCGGGCATCGAAAGCCCGAAGCCGCATCATGTTTTTGAGGCCCACCAGCAATTCCTCATCCGAAAGCAACCCGGCCCAGGGTCCGACGGCCTCGCCCTGATGATTGAGGACGCGGATGATCGAATAAGCGAGATCGCGCATGCTTTCCGGCGCGGCGTCAACCTCCGGGCGCGGCACGGAGCCGGCCTTGGGTATTTTCACATTGGAGAAATCCGGCTCCCCGCCGGGCCGCACCGCAGGTTCGGGAACATGCAGGCTGAGACGTGGCGTTTCGGTTATATCCATTCTACTCCTCCCGTCGCGATCTCCTCCAGACCGCGAAACAACTCTCAAAGGTTCCGCGCGATCACCATCCGCTGGACATCGCTAGTCCCCTCGTAAATCTGGCAGATGCGTACATCGCGATAGATCCGCTCCACCGGATAATCCGCCATGTAGCCGTAACCGCCGTGAATCTGGATGGCGTCCGAGCAGACACGCTCGGCCATTTCGGAGGCAAAGAGCTTGGCCATCGAAGTTTCAGAGAGGCAGGGCTCTCCCGCCTCCTTCAGCGCCGCCGCATGCAACACCAGTTGCCGCGCCGCCGCAATCCGCGTCGCCATATCCGCAAGGCGAAACGCCACCGCCTGATGCTCCACGATTGCCTGCCCGAAGGCCTTGCGCTCGCGGGCATAATCCCGCGCGGCCTCGAAGGCGGCCTGCGCCATGCCGACCGCCTGTGCAGCGATGCCGATGCGGCCGCCCTCCAGATGGGCAAGCGCGATGCGATAACCCTGCCCCTCTTCGCCCAGCCGCAATTCGGCCGGTACCGCCATGTCGGTAAAGGCAATCTGGCAGGTGTCGGACGAATGCAGGCCGAGCTTTTCCTCGACCCGGATGACCTCGTAACCCGGCGTATCGGTCGGCACGATGAAGGCGGTGATGCCCTTCTTGCCCGCCGCCGCATCGGTGACGGCAAAGACGATGACGACATCGCCATTCTTGCCTGACGTTATGAACTGTTTTGCACCATCGAGAACATAGCGGTCGCCATCCCGCCGGGCGCGGGTCTTGAGGTTTGACGCATCGGAACCAGCCTGCGGTTCGGTCAGCGCAAAACCGCCGATCCATTCGCCGGAAGCGAGTTTCGGCAGGAATCGCTGTTTCTGGTCTTCGGTCCCGAATTTCAGGATCGGCACGCAGCCTACCGAATTGTGAACGCTCATGATGGTGGAACAGGCGCCATCACCGGCAGCGATTTCCTCCAGCGCCAGGGCATAAGCGACGGCACCGGTTTCCGACCCGCCATAGTCCTCGGAGACAAGCATGCCAAGGAAGCCGAGATCCCCCATTTCTTTCAATTCGTCTTTCGGGAACCGGCTTTCCCGGTCACGCGAAGCAGCCCCAGGGGCGAGCCGCTCGCGGGCGAAATCGCGGGCCATGTCCCTGATCTGCTGCTGGGCTTCGTTCAGGATCATCGCCGCCTCCCCTCAATGCCGCTCAATGCCAAGCGCGGTTGCTTCACCGCCGCCAATGCAGACGGCGGCCACGCCGCGCTTCAGCCCGTGACGCTGCAGGGCCGCCAGCAGGGTGACGACGATCCTCGCGCCGGAAGCGCCGATCGGATGGCCGAGAGCGCAGGCTCCGCCGTGCACATTCACCTTGTCATGCGGCAGATCGAGATCGCGCATTGCCGCCATCGCCACCACGGCAAAGGCCTCGTTGATTTCGAAAAGATCGACATCCCTCGCCGCCCAGCCGGTTTTTTCGAACAGCTTTTTCATCGCGCCGATGGGAGCCGTTGGATATCCCGCGGGTGCGTCCGCATGGGAGGCCTGACCGATAATGGTCGCCAGCGGTGAAAGACCCCGCCTTTCCGCTTCGGAGCGACGCATGAGAACGAGAGCGGCCGCACCATCGGAAATCGAGCTGGAATTGGCCGCCGTCACCGTTCCGCCATCGCGAAAGGCGGGCTTCAGCTGCGGGATTTTCTCCGGCCTTGCCTTGCCCGGCTGCTCGTCCACAACAACATCGCCGACAGGCGCTATTTCCGCTTCGAAGGCTCCTTCCGCTATGGCGCGACGCGCCCGCTCCAGCGAGGCGAGCGCATAATCATCCTGCATGGCGCGGGTGAATTGATAGGTTTCAGCGCAATCTTCCGCGAAAGTGCCCATCAGCCGGCCCTTGTCATAGGCATCCTCGAGACCGTCGAGAAACATATGGTCGATGACCTTGCCATGACCGAGACGATAGCCATTTCGGGCGCGATCCAGCAAATAGGGCGCATTGCTCATGCTCTCCATACCGCCCGCAAGCACGATGGAAGAGCTTCCCGCCGCGATCTGGTCATGGCCCAGCATGATCGCCTTCATGCCCGAGCCGCACATCTTGTTGATGGTCGTCGCGCCAATCGAATTGGGAATGCCGGCGGCAATGGCTGCCTGTCTGGCGGGCGCCTGCCCCTGCCCGGCCGTAAGCACACAGCCCATCAATACATCATCAATATCAGAAACCGGAACAGCGGCCCGTTCGACGGCCGCACGGATCGCCGCGGCCCCAAGATCGGGCGCAGCCACCGATTTGAATTCGCCCTGGAACCCACCCATAGCAGTACGGGCGGCCCCGACGATCACGACAGGGTCATGCACAGCCAAATTCACCTCCCTTGGCCATTCTCCCGCTTGAGAGAACGACCGTCATCGCAACCTCCTCCAGACCGCGACTGAGGTGAACGCTATCACTATCTCGAATTCATTTCAAAGCTATTTTGATTGACAGTTTTTTGATTGACGATATCTTTGATCCAACAATTAGTCATATCATAGAGCAAATGATCCATGATTGAGCTCGACAGTTTCGACCGCAAGATTCTGCATGTGCTCGGCGATGACGGGCGGGTGAGCTGGCGCGATCTGGCGGCCCGCATCGGTCTTTCCTTCACGCCAACGCTGCGCCGTGTACGCAAACTGGAAGAGGAAGGCATCATTCGCGGCTATACCGCCGTGTTCGATGAGAACCGGCTGCTCGGCAATATGGGCGTCTTCATCTCCGTCACTCTGGAACGGCAGATCAAGGAAGCGCTGACGACCTTCGAACACCATGTCGCATCCATTCCGGAAGTGGTCGGCGGTTATCAGACCAGTGGCAGTTCGGATTATCTGATCCACGCCATGGTGCGGGATTTGCCGCATTATCAGGAACTTCTGGATTTCCTGACCACGGTTCCCGGCGTGTCGCGCATCCAGTCCAATTTCGCCATCAAGACATTCGTGCGCCGTTCCGCCGCCTTCACCGGGGGTGACGCGCCGTAAATCAAGGGCTGCCGGCGCGGAGGAGGTGCCGGCCGCTGACAAAAGGGACGGCGGCAAAAGCCGTCCGGAGGAGGAGACGCGATGAGTTTGAACCTCGCCGCCATTTTCGATGCCGATCTCGGCCCGGAAATCGCAGCATTGCGCGACAGCGCAAGCGCATTCGCAGACGATAAAATCGCCCCTTTGGCGGCGGAGATCGACCGCGACGACCGTTTTCCACGCAAGCTCTGGCCAGAAATGGGTCAGCTCGGTCTGCACGGCATCACTGTTTCGGAAGAATTCGGCGGCGCCGACATGGGCTATCTCGCCCATTGCGTGGCGATGGAAGAGATAAGCCGGGCTTCCGCTTCCATCGGCCTTTCCTACGGCGCCCATTCCAACCTCTGCATCAACCAGATTCACCGCTGGGGAACGGATGAGCAGAAGCACAGATATCTGCCGAAACTCGTCTCCGGCGAACATGTCGGTTCGCTCGCCATGAGCGAGACGGAAGCCGGTTCGGATGTCGTGTCGATGCGGCTGAAGGCGGAGCGCAAGGGTGACCACTATGTGCTGAACGGCGCGAAGATGTGGATCACCAATGGCCATGAGGCCGATACGCTGGTGGTCTACGCCAAGACGGATATGTCCGCCGGCCCACGCGGCATCACCGCCTTCCTGATCGAAAAGGGCTTCAAGGGTTTTCGCCCGGCCCAGAAACTCGACAAGCTCGGCATGCGCGGCTCGCCCACGTCTGAACTGGTTTTCGAGGATTGCGAGGTGCCGGAAGAGAACATTCTCGGCCGTTTGAATGACGGCGTGACGGTGCTGATGAGCGGGCTGGATTACGAGCGCGCCGTGCTGGCCGCCGGCCCGGTTGGCATCATGCAGGCGGCCATCGATCTGGTGCTGCCCTATGCGCGTGAGCGCAAGCAATTCGGCAAGCCGATCGGCGAATTCCAGCTGGTGCAGGGAAAGCTCGCCGATATTTATTCGGCCATGAATGCATCGCGCGCCTATGTCTATGCCGTGGCGCGGGCCTGCGACAATGGCCGCATCACAAGACAGGATGCAGCGGGCGCAATCCTGTTCGCCGCCGAACGGGCGACACAGGTGGCGCTGGATGCCATCCAGCTTCTCGGCGGCTCCGGTTATGTCAATGAAAGCCCGGCCGGACGGCTGCTGCGCGACGCCAAGCTCTATGAAATCGGCGCGGGCACCAGCGAAATCCGCCGGATGCTGATCGGCCGCGAACTGGTCAAGGGCAACGGGTGAGGACACGCGATGAAGCTTACTTCCAGTCTGAACCGCGACCCCACCTTCGCTGCCAATGTCGACTTCATGTCCGGTCTGGTGGATGACCTGCGGCACCACGTCGAAAAAATCTCCAGAGGCGGCGGCGACAAGGCCCGTGAACGGCATCTTTCCCGCGGCAAATTGCTGGCGCGCGACCGGATCGAAGCCCTTCTCGATCCCGGCAGTCCATTCCTGGAATTCTCGCAATTCGCGGCTTACGAGGTCTATGACGAACCCGTTCCCGCCGCCGGCATCGTCACCGGCATCGGTCGGGTCTCGGGCCGGGAATGTGTGATCGTCGCCAATGATGCGACGGTGAAAGGCGGCACCTATTATCCGCTGACGGTGAAGAAACATCTGCGCGCGCAGGAAATCGCCACGGAGAACCGCCTGCCCTGCATCTATCTGGTGGATTCCGGCGGCGCCAACCTGCCCAATCAGGACGAGGTGTTTCCCGACCGTGATCATTTCGGCCGCATCTTCTATAATCAGGCCAATATGTCGGCGGAAGGCATCGCCCAGATTGCCGTGGTGATGGGCAGTTGCACGGCGGGCGGGGCCTATGTGCCCGCGATGAGCGACCAGTCCGTCATCGTCAAAAATCAGGGCACGATCTTTCTCGGCGGCCCGCCGCTGGTGAAGGCCGCCACCGGCGAGGTGGTGAGCGCGGAAGAACTTGGCGGCGCCGACGTGCACTCCCGCCAATCCGGCGTTACCGATCACTACGCCAATAACGACCGCCATGCGCTGGCGCTGACCCGGCGGATCGTATCCACCCTCAATCGCCGCAAACAGGTGGAGCTGGATATTCGCGAGCCGACGGAGCCGCTTTATCCGGCTGAAGAGCTCTATGGCATCGTTCCCGCCGATACGCGAAAACCCTTCGAGGTGCGGGAGATCATCGCGCGTCTGGTGGACGGTTCCGAATTCGATGAGTTCAAGGCGCTTTACGGCACGACTTTGGTCTGCGGTTTTGCCCATATCCACGGTTATCCTGTCGGCATCATCGCCAATAACGGCATTCTGTTTTCGGAATCGGCGCTCAAAGGCGCGCATTTCATCGAACTCTGCTGCCAGCGCGGCATTCCCCTGGTTTTCCTGCAAAACATCACCGGTTTCATGGTCGGCAAGGCCTATGAGGCGGGCGGCATCGCCAAGGATGGCGCCAAGCTCGTTACCGCCGTCGCCTCGGCAAAAGTGCCGAAATTCACCGTCATCATCGGTGGCTCCTTCGGCGCCGGCAATTATGGCATGTGCGGCCGCGCCTATTCCCCACGCTTTTTATGGATGTGGCCCAATGCCCGCATTTCGGTGATGGGCGGCGAACAGGCGGCGTCCGTTCTGGCGCAAATCCGCCGCGACGGCATCGAGGCCGATGGCCGCCACTGGTCGAAGGAAGGCGAAGAGGCGTTCAAACAGCCGATCCGGGAAAAATACGAACGAGAAGGCCATCCCTATTACGCCAGTGCAAGGCTGTGGGACGATGGCATCATAGACCCGAAGGATACACGCCTCGTGCTTGGGCTTGGCCTCTCCGCCGCGCTCAATGCACCGATTGAGCCCACCCGTTTCGGCATATTCAGGATGTGAGGCGACCATGTTCTCGAAAATACTGATCGCCAACAGGGGCGAAATCGCCTGCCGCATCATCCGCACCGCCGCCAAGATGGGTATCCGCACGGTCGCCGTTTATTCGCACGCCGACCGTGACGCCATGCATGTGGCGCTTGCCGACGAGGCCATCGCCATCGGCCCTGCCCCTGCGCGAGCCTCCTATCTCGACGGCGAAAAAATCATCGCCGCCGCAAAAGCCCGCGGCGCGCAAGCCATTCATCCGGGTTACGGTTTCCTTTCGGAAAATGCCGGTTTCGCCGAAGCCTGCGCCGCCGCCGATCTCGTTTTCATTGGCCCGCCTGCAGCGGCAATCCGCGCCATGGGTGGGAAAAGCGAGGCGAAGGCGCTGATGGCAAAAGCCGGCGTTCCGGTCGTTCCCGGCTATCACGGTAAGGATCAGGCGCAGGAACGGTTGGGCAACGAAGCGGACGCCATAGGTTATCCCGTTCTGCTCAAGGCCTCGGCCGGCGGCGGCGGCAAGGGTATGCGCATCGTACGGAAAAAGCGCGAATTTGCGGCGGAGCTTGCGGGCGCAAAACGCGAAGCGCTGGCCGCCTTCGGCAACGACCGCATGCTGATCGAAAAATACCTTGAACGCCCGCGCCATGTGGAAGTGCAGGTCTTTGCCGACGGCCACGGCAATTGCGTTTCGCTTTTCGAGCGCGACTGCTCGATCCAGCGCCGGCACCAGAAGGTCATAGAGGAAGCCCCTGCCCCCGGCCTGCCCGATGCGCTTCGGCAGCGCATGTATGAAGCGGCGGTCGCCGCCGCCCGCGCCATCGATTATCGCGGCGCGGGAACGGTGGAATTCCTGCTCGACCCTTCCGGCGACTTCTATTTCATGGAAATGAATACGAGGCTTCAGGTCGAACATCCGGTCACGGAATATATTACCGGTCTCGACTTGGTCGAATGGCAGATACGCGTCGCCAACGGAGAGGCCCTGCCGGAAGACTGGACCGGTCTCAGCATAAACGGCCATGCCATCGAGGCGCGGATTTATGCCGAAGACCCGGCGCATGATTTCCTGCCGTCGATCGGCACCATCAACCATCTCGTTTTTCCCGATCAGGGCCCTCACGTCAGGATCGACAGCGGCATCCGCGCCGGCGACGCCATCACCGTGCATTACGATCCGATGATCGCCAAGCTGATCGTCTGGGACCGAGATCGCCCCTCGGCGGTGCGACGTCTGCGGTTGGCGCTCGAAAATCTGGCGATCTGCGGCGTCACCAGCAATGCCGCCTTTCTGACGCGGCTTGCGGAACTGGCGGCCTTCGCGAACGCCGATCTCGATACCGGCTTCATCGCCCGTAATGAAGCGGCGCTGTTTGCTCCGGCAGCAACGGACAGGAACGAGATAGCCATGGCCGCGCTTGGCCTGCTGCTTGCGCGGCAAAAAAACGGAAAGCCGGGTTCCCAGGCCGATCCCCATAGCCCATGGAACACGACGGCCGCCTTCCGCCTCAACGCGCCGGCAAGGGAAACGCTGTATTTCGTGTTTGACAACCAGCCGCTTGGCGTCGGCGTCACGCACGCGGCGGACGGCTTTTCGCTGGAGATCGACGGACGGGCGATCAGCGCCCATGGCAACCTTTTCGAGGACGGTAAATTCCGTGCGACCGTGGAAGATAAGAAAAGACAGGGCCATTTCTTTGCAGAGGATGGCCGTTACGCGCTTTTTCTGGGTGGCGAACATTATCGCATCAGCCAGCCGGATCCTGTCGATGTCGCGGATTCCGCTCCCCATACCGGCGGTCTGGAAGCACCCATGCCCGGCGTCATCCGCGCCTTGCTGAGCAGCAACGGTGCCGCGGTTGAGGCCGGCGAGGCCCTTGTGGTGATGGAGGCGATGAAAATGGAGCACACGATCCGCGCGCCGGCGAAAGGCACCGTCACGGCCATCAATTGCAACGAGGGCGATATGGTCGCGGCCGGTGCGGTGCTGGTGGATTTCGAGCCGGAGGGCGGCTGAGATGAGTTGGCCGCGAAAGGTAAAAATCGTCGAAGTGGGCGCGCGTGATGGCTTGCAGAACGAAAGCGCCGAGGTTCCAGCCGCCATCAAGATCGAGCTGATCGAACGGCTGGCCGCAGCCGGATTGACGGCGGTGGAAGCGGGTGCTTTCGTCTCACCCAAAAAAATGCCGCAAATGGCGGGTTCGAAAGAGGTGTTCCAGGGCCTCGAAAGGCGACCCGGCACCGCCTATCCGGCGCTCGTTCCCAATATGAAAGGTTTCGAGGCCGCCCTTGAAGCCGGCGTGACGGAAATCGCCGTTTTCGTCTCCGCATCCGAAGGGTTCAGCCAGCACAATATCGGCTGCTCGCGCGCCGAAAGCCTCGAGCGCCTGCGCGATGTCGCATCAGCCGCGGCCGGCCGGAACATCCTCATGCGCGGTTACGTCTCCTGCATAGCCGGCTGCCCCTATGACGGTACGGTTGCACAAGATGAGGTGGCGGCGATGGCCGAAGCGCTCATCGCGCTTGGCTGTTACGAAATTTCGCTCGGCGATACGATCGGCGTCGGCACGGCGGACCAGATTCGCAATCTCATCAAGCGGGTGTCTGCCCGCATCCCGCGTGAAAAACTCGCCATGCATTTCCATGATACCTATGGGCAGGGCGTCGCCAACGTGCTGGCCTCGCTGGATGAAGGTATCTCCGTCTTCGACAGTTCGGTGGCCGGGCTGGGCGGCTGCCCCTTTGCGCCGGGCGCCAGCGGCAATGTCGCCACCGAAGACGTCGTTTATCTGCTGCACGGGCTTGGCATTAAAACCGGTATCGACCTGATGACGGTGGCGAAAACCGGAGACTGGATCAGCCGGCATCTCGGCAGACCGAATGCGGCCCGCGCCGGCAAGGCGCTGCTTGCAGCAAGACAGGAGGGTGACGCGCATGGCGGATGAACTGCTGAGCGAAAGGCGCAGGGACGTTCTCTGGCTGACGCTCAACCGGCCGGAGGTGCACAATGCCCTGAATGCCGCGATGACGGACGCGCTGACGACGGCCATCCGCACGGCATCTGGCAACCACGCCCTGCGCGCCGTGGTGATAACGGCCGCGGGAGACCGCAGCTTCTGCTCCGGAGCCGATCTGAAGGAAAGCGCTGGCGGCATGTTCCTCTCGCGGGATGGAACCAACCCTATCGCCGATGTGATGCGTGCCATCGAGGGCTGCGACAGGCCCGTCATCGCCCGCATCAACGGCCGGGTTCTGGCCGGCGGGCTTGGCCTCGTCGCCGCCTGCGATCTCGCCTATGCCGCCGACAATGCCGAATTCGGCCTGCCGGAAGTCCGCGTCGGGCTTTTCCCGGCCATGGTGGCGGCGAAGCTTCTGGCAAAGATTCCCCTTAGCCAGCTTCAGGAAATGGCCTATCTCGGCGCTGCGATAAACGCCGCTGATGCGGAGCGCCTTGGCCTCGTCAATCGGGTTGTCCCGTCGGCGGAACTCGATGGCGTGGTCGAGGATGTTCTAGCACGGTTGCGGCAGAATGCGCCGGGCGCCATCGCGGCCGGAAAAGCGGCGTTGCTGACGATGCGCGATATGCCATCCAGCGAGCGGCTCGCCTTTGCCGAAAACGTCATCGCCACGATCAGCGGCAGCGACGAGGCGCGGGAGGGGCGATTGGCCTTTGCCGAAAAAAGGAAACCGCTCTGGGTGGAGTGATCGCCGCCATCTGTCCGAGCACCGGTTTTCTCGAAAGTCGTCATAGGGTTAATCGATATAATCCCGGTGCGTCCGTTGACCCCGTTCGGCAAATCGAGTTCTATCCAGCACCTTTCGCCGGGCAGCGATTGGGGAAGCCGGAGGAGACCCATGCAGCTTGTAAAAACCGTCGCCGAATTGCGGGATGCCACCGCCGCCTTTCGCCGTGCGGACAAAACCATCGGCTTCGTGCCGACCATGGGCTTTCTCCATATCGGCCATCTGACGCTTGTTGCCCAATCCAGGGCGGAAAACGACGTGACGGTGGTTTCGATCTTCGTCAACCCGCTGCAATTCGGTGCGAATGAGGATCTGGCCCGTTACCCCCGCGATCTCGCCCGCGACAGCGCATTGCTGGAAGAGGCGGGCATCGACATTCTTTTCGCACCGGAAGTCTCCGAGATGTATCCGCGCCCGATGCAGACCGTGGTGGATGTGCCCGAACTGGGCAGCCAGTTGGAAGGCGCGGTGCGGCCGAGGCATTTCGCCGGTGTTGCGACCGTCGTGACCAAGCTTTTTAACCTCGTCCAGCCGGATGCCGCCTATTTCGGAGAGAAGGATTATCAGCAGGTGACGCTGATACGCCGCATGGTCGAGGACCTCGCCCAGCCGGTCAGGGTCGTTCCCGTCGCCACGGTGCGTGAGGCGGATGGGCTCGCCTGTTCTTCACGCAATGTCTATCTGAGCCACGCGGAACGTGCCGCCGCCGTGATCGTGCCGCAGGCACTTGATGAGGCGGAACGGCTTTATGGCGAGGGCTTCGACGACCCCGCCGCATTCGAAGCCGCGATAGAAAAATTCATCGCCGCCGAGCCGCTGGCCTCACCGGAAGTCGTTGCGGTGCGCGATCCCGATACGCTCACCCCCGTTGCTTCATTGCAGGCGGGACCTGTGCTGGTGGCGCTGTTCGTCAGGCTCGGCAGCACGCGGCTCCTCGACAACCGCGTCATCGGGCGCGACAGGATCAATCAACGGGAGGCGGCCGAATGAGCGCCCATGGAAAACACAAGCGGCTGACGACGGCCTCCATCCGGCAGATGAAAGGCGAGGCGCGCATCGTCTGCCTGACCGCCTATACCACGCCGATTGCCCGCCTGCTCGATCCGCATTGCGATCTGCTCCTGGTCGGCGATTCCCTCGGCATGGTGCTTTACGGCATGGATACCACGGTCGGCGTCACGCTGGATATGATGATCGCCCATGGCCGCGCGGTAATGCGCGGCGTCAATCGAGCCTGCGTCATCATCGATCTTCCCTTCGGAACCTATCAGGAATCCAAGGAACAGGCGTTCCGCAATGCCGTGCGGCTGATGCAGGAAACCGGCTGCGACGGTGTGAAGCTGGAAGGCGGCGAGGAAATGGCGGAGACTATCGCTTTTCTGGTGGCGCGCGGCATTCCGGTGTTCGGCCATGTCGGGCTCATGCCGCAGCTGGTTCACACCGCCGGCGGCTTCCGCTCGCTCGGACATTCGGACGCGGAAACGCAAAAAATCTGGCGCGACGCGATTGCGGTGGATCAGGCCGGCGCCTTCGCCATTGTCGTGGAAGGCACCGTCGAGCCGCTCGCCCGCGAACTGACCGAAAAACTCGCCGCGCCCACGGTTGGCATCGGCGCATCGCCGGCCTGCGACGGGCAGGTGCTCGTTTCCGACGACATGCTCGGCCTCTTCACCGATTTCAAACCAAAATTCGTCAAGCGGTTCGCCGATCTTGGCCCAACGGTCTCCGAAGCAGCGGCAGCCTATGCCGATGAAGTTCGCTCGGGGGCGTTTCCCGGGCCGGAACATACATTTCAAGTGCGCCGGCAATCGCCTTCGGGGAAGTGACACTATTTCCGTCATGCCGGACTCGATCCGGCATCCAGCCACGGCGCGTCTGCGCCGTGAAAGACTCTTGCGCGATCAATGACTTGATCGCACTGGACCCCGGATCAAGTCCGGGGTGACGGGTGTGGGGGACGTCCCCCCAAAAAACAACGCCCCTATACAATGCCGCCGCTGCCGCCAACCGAAGCCGGGCGCTTCGCCGCCACCTGCTTGCGATAGCCGCTCGCACGATAAGTCGCCACCGGATCGATAGCGCCGCCCGCCAATTGCCGGGCCTGCGCAAGAATCGGTTCGACATCGGTGCGATAGGCCCGCTTCAGCATATCGGAAGCCATCAGCGCATCATTGTCCTGCTGGTAACCGTCGAGAGCCGCGCGATCCACCAGCAGCGCCTGCGCATAGGCGCGGCGGATTTCGTTGGCGCTGGAGATCAGGCTTTCTATCGGGTCCGTCACATTGTGCGACTGGTCGATCATATGAGCGGGATGGAAACCCTTCACGCCGCGATGTTCGGCATCCACCAGCTCGTTGAAGACGAGGAACAGGCGGTATGGCTCGATTGAACCGGCATCCAGATCGTCATCGCCATATTTGCTGTCGTTAAAATGGAAACCGCCGAGCTTGCCGAACTGGATGAGCCGGGCGACGATCATTTCGATATTGGTATTGGGCGCATGATGGCCGAGATCGACGAGGCAGAAGGCCTTTTCGCCGAGCGTATTGGCGATGAGGTAATTGGTGCCCCAGTCCTGCACGACGGTAGAATAAAAGGCCGGCTCATACATCTTGTGTTCGGAAAAGATGCGCCAGTCATCCGGCAACGCCTTGTAGATATCGGCCATGGCGGCGAGATAACGCTCGAAACTTCTGGTGAAATTGCTCTGACCGGGAAAGTTCGAACCATCGCCCACCCACACCGTCAGCGCTTTTGAGCCGATGGCATTGCCGATCTCGATACATTCGATGTTGTGCTCGACGGCCTGACGGCGCGTGGCGGCATCCGTGTGGCTGAGCGAACCATATTTGTAGGAATGGCTCTGGCCCGGCGCATCCGAAAACGTGTTGGAATTCATGGCGTCGAAGCCGAGACCCAGCGCATCGGCATGGGCCTTCAGCCGCTTCGGGTCTTCCTTGTCCCACGGAATATGCAGGGAGACGTTTGGTGTAGCGCGCGTCAGCTGGTTGATGACGGCGCAATCATCCAGCTTGTCGAAAATGCCGCGCGGCTCCCCTGTGCCCGGAAAGCGGGCAAAACGGGTGCCGCCGGTGCCAACGCCCCAGGAGGGCACAGCGACGAAAAACTCCGCCACCTTGGCCGTAACGGAATCGATATCGATGTTACGGCGCGCAAGCTGGTTGCCCAGCGCCTGATAGTCGTCTTTCTGTGCGCCGGCGCGCTTCTCGTTTTCAGCCGCAATCACATCGGCGGCGATTTTCGTCTCGGTCATCTTTTCCTCCCGGGAATCGGTCCAGTGCATGCTTAGCTTATCGACCTCATCTCCGTCATACCGGCCTTGAGCCGGTATCCAGTCGACGCGCGTCTGCGCGGCGGAATAAGTTCCTTCGGCCCAAGGACTTGGGCTGGCTGGATTCCGGCTCAAGGCCGGAATGACGGAAATAAGAACGCGCCAAACGCCTTATCGCGTAAAACTCTGCGCGTTACCGGCATCAACATTAATGATGTTGCCGGTCGACTTGGCGGAAGCGTCGGAGGCCAGGAAATAGATCGCCTCGGCGATGTCTTCCGGGAAGACGTTGAGCTTCAGCATTGAGCGCTTGCGGTAATGCTCCTCCAGATCGGTCACCTCGATCTTGGATGAAGCCGCGCGCTGCTCACGCCACTCACCATTCCAGATTTTCGAACCACGCAACACGGCATCGGGATTGACGGTGTTAACGCGGATACCCGCTTCCGCCCCCTCAAGCGCAAGGCAACGGGCGAGATGAATTTCCGCAGCTTTCGCCGTGCAATAGGCGGACGCATTGGGCGAGGAAGCAAGGCCATTCTTGGATGCAACGAATACCACGTTGCCGCCAAGATTCTGACGCCGCAGCAGCCGGAACGCTTCCCGCGAAACGAGGAAATAGCCGGTGGCGAGAATGTCGATATTCTTGTTCCACATGGCAAGCGTCGTATCTTCCACGGGTGCGGAAGAGGCAATACCGGCATTGGAAACGAGAATATCCACGCCGCCGAATTCCACGCTCGCTTCCGCGAAGGCCGCAATGACGGCATCCTCTTTCGTCACATCCAGCTTCACGCTGCGCACCGCGTCAGCGCTGTAACGCTTGACGAGATCGCCCTTGGCGGCTTCCAGGGCCGCCTCGTCGATATCGGCCAGCACAACGCAGGCGCCCTCGCCCGCCAGCCTTTCCGCCGTTGCCCGGCCGATACCGCCAGCACCGCCGGTGACAAATGCCACCCGGCCGGCAAGGCTCTTCGGCTTCGGCATCCGCTGAAGCTTTGCTTCTTCCAGCAGCCAATATTCGATATCGAAGGCTTCCTGTTCGGGAAGACCCTGATATTCGGACACGGTGGAAGCACCACGCATGACGTTGATGGCGTTGACGTAAAATTCGCCGGCAATGCGCGCCGTCGCCTTGTCCTTGGCGAAGGACAACATGCCAACGCCGGGGATCAGGAAAATCACCGGATTTGGATCGCGCATCTTCGGCGAATTGTCGTGGCGGCAGGCCTCGTAGTAGCGGGTATAATCGGCGCGGTAAGCTTCAAGCGCCTTGTCGAGACCCGCCGTCAGCGCGTCCACATCCGGATTCGCCGTATCGAGATCAAGGATGAGCGGGCGGATTTTCGTGCGCAGGAAGTGATCCGGGCAGGATGTGCCGAGGTTCCCAAGCGGCTTCAGGTCTTTCGAGTTGACGAATTCGAGAACCGCGTCCTGATCGTCGAAATGGCCGAGCTTGCGTTCCTCACGGCCGATGCGGCCACGGATTTCCGGCATCAACCGGGCGGCAATGGCGCGGCGTTCGGCAATGGGCAGGCTCTTCGCCACCGCGCCGCCAAAAATCGTCTTGCCTTCGGTCTTTGCCGCAAACCATTCGATCGCCTTGTTGATGATGGCAAGCGTCAGCTCGTAACACGCCTTGGCGTCATTATCCCATGTGAAGAGACCATGGCTTTCCAGCACGACGCCCTTGGCCTTCGGGTTGGCCTTGACGAAAGCTTCGAGATCGAGACCGAGCTGGAAACCGGGGCGACGCCAGGGCAGCCAACCGATATCATCGCCGAAAATCTGCTGCGTCAGTTCTTTCGAATTCTTCGAGGCGGCGATGGCGATGATCGCATCGGGATGCATATGGTCGACATGATCGTAAGGCACGAAACCGTGCAGTGGCGTATCGATGGAAGCCGCGCGCGGATTGAGGTTGAAGGTGCAATGCGGCAGGAAGCCGACCATGCGGTCTTCATCCGCAACGCCCTTGTAAATGCCCTTCAGCGCTTCCAGTTTCTCGAGATAAAGCGTTGCAAAACCATCGAGCTTGATGGTGCCGACATCGCCGCCGGAGCCCTTCACCCACATGACGCGGACCTTCTCGCCCGTCAGCGGATCGGTCTCAAGCACCTTCGCCGATGTGTTGCCGCCGCCATAATTGGTGATGCGCTTGTCGGCACCGAGCAGATTGGAGCGATAAAGCAGCTTGCCCGGCTCATCGAGCGTTCTGGCATAGGCATCGTCCCAACGGCTTTCGAGAAGGCGGGATTTTCCCGTCATGTCTTCCTCCCAATATCTGTCTGCATTCGCGGAGCCGATACCGGCCCGCCTCCTTTGATGGCAGATATCGCGCATCCAAAAGCATAATGTCAATCAAAAACGATCATAAATTTTCATGTTGCAGCGCGATATTGATTAATTTGATCGCTCTTGATTGACAACGTAAAGAGATTGCGAATAATCACGGTCAGGAGGACCCCATGCACGAACGCGAACGCCATCGCATCATCTTGAGCGCCACACAGGAAAAAGCTGTCGTGACGGTGCAGGATATTGCTGAACTCACGGATGCGTCGGAAGCGACGATCCGCCGGGATATCGCGTCTTTGCACGTTCAGGGCAAGTTGCGGCGCGTGCGCGGCGGAGCGGAAGCGGTGCATCCGCCGCAGCTCGGCAATCTTGCCGCCCGCCCTTTCCGTGTTTCCGAATCGGTCAATATCGACAAGAAACGCGCAATTGCGCGCAAAGCGGTCGATCTCTGCAATGATGGCGACGCAATCATCCTGAATGGCGGCACGACGACATTCCAGATGGTGCATTACATGGCGGCACGCCGCCTGCAGGTGATGACCAATTCCTTCGCGATTGCAGAGCATCTGGTCAAACATTCCAAATGCAGTGTCAGCGTGCCGGGCGGCGCGATCTATCGCGACCAGAGCCTTATCCTGTCGCCTTTCGAGAATGATGCGATTCGCAATTTTTATGCGCGGCGGATTTTTCTCGGTGCGCAGGGCGTGGGTGCGCTCGGCATCATGGAATCCGACGCGCTGGTTATCCAGAGCGAGCAGAAGCTGATGCGACAGGCGGAAGAGCTGATCGTGATGGTCGATTCTTCGAAATTCAGAAAACGTTCCAGCCTCATTTTATGCCCGCTCGAAAATGTCTCGACCATCATTACCGATGACGGGATTTCCGACGAGGCGGCGAGGATGGTGGAAGATGCCGGCGTCGAACTACTGGTCGTCGGCGCGGTGAGGGATGGCAAGACAACCGCCCCACCGGATGAAGAGGATTCTTCTTCGGTCGCCTGAGGAGCACCGGAGGGAGGAAAAAGGTTCAAAACGGGAGGAAAAGGGACATGAGACTTACACGCAGAACATTGACGAGCGCTCTTGCGCTCAGCGCGGCGCTCTCCGTCGCAGGGCTGGGCGGCGTTGCCCAGGCCGCCGATGTAAAGATCGCACTGGTGGTCAAATCGCTCGGCAACGGCTTTTTCGAAGCCGCCAACAAGGGCGCGCAGGAGGCCGCAAAGGACCTCAGCGGCGTCGAGATCATCTATACCGGCCCGACCAGCACCACGGCCGAAGGCCAGATCGAAGTCATCAATTCGCTGATCGCGCAGGGCGTCGATGCCATCGCCATTTCCGCCAATGACCCGGATGCCGTGGTTCCGGCGCTGAAAAAGGCGGCCCAGCGCGGCATCAAGGTCATCTCCTGGGATTCCGGTGTTGCGCCGGAAGGCCGCATTCTCCAGCTCAACCCCTCGTCCAACGCGCTGATCGGCAAGATGTGCCTGCAGCTCGCCGCATCGCATCTGGAAGGCGGCAAGGGCGATTTCGCCATTCTTTCGGCTACCACCACCTCCACGAACCAGAATATCTGGATCGACGAGATGAAAAAGCAGCTGAAGGATTTCCCCGGCCTCAACCTCGTCACCACGGTCTACGGCGACGATCTGGCCGACAAGAGCTACCGCGAAGCCCAGGGCCTGCTCTCCTCGCAGCCGAATGTGAAGGTCATCGTCGCGCCGACGACGGTTGGCGTTCTCGCCGCCTCGCAGGCGGTGAAGGATGCGGGCAAGATCGGTCAGGTCTATGTGACGGGCCTTGGCCTGCCGTCTGAAATGGCCGGCGCCATCAAATCAGGCGCCACCAAGGAATTCGCCATCTGGAACCCGATCGACCTCGGCTACTCCGCCACCCAGATCGCCTATCGCCTTGTGAAGGGCGAAGCCGACGGCAAGCCGGGCTCGGAAATCGAAGCCGGCCGCATGGGCAAGATCAAGGTTGGCGAAAACAGCGAAGCGGCCATGGCTGATCCGTTCATCTATGACGCGAAGAATATCGATCAGTTCTCGAAGATTTTCTGATCTTGATAATATCCGGCGGTGCGGAGGCTACCCCCCTCTGCCCTGCCGGGCATCTCCCCCTCAAGGGGGGAGATCGATATGCCGCACCCGCTCGATCCATAAGGCAGGGTGCTATCCGCTTGCCGATCTCCCCCCTTGAGGGGGAGATGCCCGGCAGGGCAGAGGGGGGTGCCCCTCGCCGCTTCAATCAAAACTGACCGGTAAGACGGAATGATGCGTGCTGAAACCCAAACCATAGACATCCCAGCGACTTCCAGCGCCACGCCCATTCTGGAAATGCGCGGCATCAGCCAGATTTTCCCCGGCGTGAAAGCGCTGGATGGCGTCGATATCGCGCTTTATCCCGGCAAGGTCACCGCGCTGATCGGCGAGAATGGCGCGGGCAAATCCACGCTCGTCAAAATCCTCACCGGCATCTACCGCCCGAACGAGGGCGAAATCCTGCTGGATGGCAAGGCTGTGACCTTTCACGGTGCGCAAGATGCCATCGATGCCGGTGTCACCGCCATTCATCAGGAAACCGTTCTGTTCGACGAACTTTCGGTCGGCGAAAACATCTTCCTCGGCCATGCGCCCAAAGGTCGTTTCGGCCTCATCGACTGGAAGACCATCAATGAGCGCGCCAGGGTTCTGCTGGAGCAACTGGAAAGCACCATTGATCCTTCCATCCGGCTGAAAGATCTCTCGATCGCCCAGCGCCATCTGGTGGCCATCGCCCGTGCGTTGTCGGTCGAGGCGCGCATCGTGATTATGGACGAACCGACGGCTGCGCTTTCCCGCAAAGAGATCGATGATCTCTTCCGCATCGTCGAGAACCTGAAGCGGCAGGGCAAGGCGATCCTCTTCATCAGCCACAAGTTCGATGAAGTCTATGAAATCGCGGAGAATTACGCCGTGTTCCGCGACGGGAAAATGGTCGGAGCCGGCACACTCGCCACCACGCCACAGGATGAGATCGTGCGCCTGATGGTCGGTCGCGACGTGACGAACGCCTTCCCCAAGCAAGCCGTCACGCTGGGGCCAACGGTGTTGTTGGTTCGCGATTATTCGCACCAGACGGAATTCCGCGATATTTCGCTCGAGCTGCGCAAGGGCGAGATTCTCGGCCTTTACGGGCTGATCGGCGCGGGGCGCTCCGAACTCTGCCAGTCGCTGTTCGGCATCACCCGCCCGGCCTCTGGTGAGGTGACACTGAACGGCCAGTGGCTCACCATTCGTTCGCCGGAAGACGCGATCCGTGCCGGCATCGTTTATGTACCGGAGGAGCGCGGCCGCCACGGGCTGGCGCTGGACATGCCGATCTACCAGAACATGTCGCTGCCCTCTCTCACGCGCACCTCGCGCAAAGGGTTTCTCGCCTCCGCCAATGAATTCGCGCTGGCGCGCAAATATGCCTCGCGGCTGGACCTTCGCGCCGCCGCACTCTCCGTGCCGGTCGGCACGCTTTCAGGCGGCAACCAGCAGAAGGTGGTGATCGGCAAGTGGCTCGCCACCCAGCCCAAGGTCATCATCCTCGACGAGCCGACCAAGGGCATCGATATCGGCTCCAAGGCCGCCGTGCATGGCTTCATCAGCGAGCTTGCGGCGGAAGGGCTTTCCATCATCATGATTTCATCCGAACTTCCAGAAATCCTCGGCATGTCCGACCGTGCCATCGTCATGCGCGAAGGCCTGATGGCTGGCCAGTTCGAACGCGCCGATTTTTCTCCGGAAAAGCTGGTGCGCGCCGCCACCGGCAATGCCTGAGAGGGGCAACCACATGCAACGTCTACTCAAAAATCGCGAATGGCTGCTGGCGGGCATCATCATTGTCATGATCGCCGGTTTTGCGCTGCGCGCGCCCGGTTTCAGCCGGCCCGGCAATCTCGTCAATATCTTCAACGACACGTCCATCCTCATCATTCTGGCGCTTGGCCAGATGGCGGTCATTCTCACCAAATCCATTGATCTCTCCGTCGCCGCCAATCTCGCCTTTACCGGCATGGCCGTGGCGATGACCAATGCCGCCTTTCCGGGTATTCCCTTGCCGCTTCTCATCGCCATGGCGGTCGGCATCGGTGCGTTTCTCGGCTCGCTCAACGGCGTTCTGGTCTGGTGGCTCGGCATTCCGCCCATCGTCGTCACGCTCGGCACGCTCACCATCTATCGCGGCATGGCCTTCGTGCTGTCGGGCGGCGGCTGGGTGAATGCACACCAGCTTTCGCCGACCTTCCTCAATGTACCGCGCACCGTGATCCTCGGCATGCCGGTTCTTTCATGGGTGGCGATCCTCATCATCGCCGGGGCCTGGCTGGTGCTCAGCCGCACCTCCTTCGGCCGCTCGGCCTATGCATCGGGTGGTAATCCGAGTGCAGCCGTGTATGCGGGCATCGATGTCGGCCGCACGCGCTTCTTCGCCTTCGTGCTGTCAGGCGCTCTGGCCGGTCTCGCCAGCTATCTCTGGGTATCGCGTTATGCGGTTGCCTATGTCGATATCGCCGCCGGTTTCGAACTGGACAGCGTGGCGGCCAATGTGATTGGCGGCATCTCGATTGCCGGTGGCATCGGCTCGGTGGCCGGCGCCGTGCTTGGCGCGCTGTTCCTCGGCGTCATCAAGAACGCCCTGCCCGTCATCGGCATCTCGCCATTCGCACAGATGGCGATATCAGGCGTGGTGATCGTGCTTGCCGTCGTCTTCAACGCCCGCGCCGAAGCTCGAAAAGGCCGCATCATCCTGCGCGACCGGGCGGCAGCCGATCAGGCCAAGGAGGCCGCAGCATGACCTCGCAACCGACACAGACACCCCGCATCATCCCCGACAAGCTCGGTACGCCGCTGCGCCGTGTCATGGCCAGCTGGGAAGTGCTTCTGCTTGGCGTTGCGATCCTGATCTTCATCGCCAATTCGCTCGCCTCACCCTATTTCCTCAATGCCTGGAACCTCTCCGACGCAACCTTCAACTTCACCGAAAAGGCGATCATCGCCTTTGCCATGGCACTGCTGATCATTGCCGGTGAAATCGATCTATCCGTCGCCGCCATCATTGCGCTTGCCTCCACCGCCATGGGTGCGGCGGTGCAGATGGGCGTCGGCACGCCCGGCCTTGTCGCCATCGGCATCGGCGCCGGGCTTTTATGCGGGGCTTTCAACGGCTTTCTGGTCGCCGGGCTGAAACTGCCGTCCATCGTCGTCACCATCGGCACGATGAGCCTGTTTCGCGGCATCTCCTACATTGTGCTGGGCGATCAGGCCTATGGCAAATATCCGGCCGACTTCGCCTATTTCGGCCAGGGTTACGTGATCTCCGTCATATCCTTCGAATTCGTGCTGTTCATCGTCATGGCCGTCCTCTTCGCCATTCTGCTGCACGCCACCAATTTCGGCCGGCAAGTCTATGTCATCGGCACCAATCCCTTCGCGGCCCGCTTCTCCGGCATTCCCGTCGAGCGGGTGAAGTTCATCCTCTTCCTGCTCACCGGCCTGATGAGCGGCATCGCCGCCGTCTGCCTCACCTCCCGTCTCGGCTCCACCCGCCCGTCGATCGCTCAGGGGTGGGAGCTTGAGGTGGTGACCATGGTGGTGCTGGGCGGTGTCTCCATTCTCGGCGGCTCCGGCACCATTGCCGGTGTCGTCATCGCCGCCTTCGTCATGGGCCTTGTCACTTTTGGTCTTGGGCTGCTGAACGTGCCTGGTATCGTCATGTCGATCTTCGTCGGCCTGCTTTTGATCGTCACCATCGCCATCCCCATCGTCGTCCGCCGCCTTCGCGCCATGAGAAGTTAAGCCATGCCGGAACTTGAAAAACACGCCTTCAAGATGAAACTCTTTGCCGGAAAAGAGGCCGAATATAAAAAGCGCCATGACGAGATATGGCCGGAACTGGTGGCGCTGCTGCGCGAGGCGGGCGTGAGCGATTACTCCATCCATCTCGACCCGGAAACCAACATACTGTTCGGCTTGCTGACGCGCCCCAAGAACCACGGCATGGCGGCGCTGCCCGACCACCCCGTGATGAAGAAGTGGTGGGCGCATATGGCAGATATCATGGAAAGCAATGCCGATCATTCGCCGGTCGCGAAAGATCTGGTAACGGTGTTCCATCTGCCATGAGCGAGAGCGTCAAACCGGGCCGCGTTGCGGTCATCGATATCGGCAAGACCAACGCCAAGGTCGTCGTCATCGACACCGGCAGCGGCGAAGAGACTGCCGCTGAGAAACAGGCGAACCCCGTCCTTCGCGACGGAATTTATCCGCATTACGATGTGGAAATGCTCTGGCGTTTCATTCTCTCCGCGCTTCAGCGTTTCGGCCAGAAGCCCGGTTTCGATGCGATTTCCATTACCACCCATGGCGCTTCGGCAGCACTTCTCGATGGCAATGGCGATCTCGCCATGCCGGTGCTCGACTACGAACACGGCTATCCCGCCGCCATTGAGGCAGCCTATCGCGGCATCAGGCCCGATTTTGCCGAGACCGGCTCACCGCAGCTTCCCGCCGGGCTGAACCTTGGCGCGCAAATCCATTTCCAGAAAACGGCCTTTCCGGACGATTTCTCCAGAGTGCGCAGCATCGTCACCTATGCGCAATATTGGGCGGGACGGCTGACGGGCATTCAGGCCACGGAAACGACCTCGCTCGGCTGCCATACGGATCTCTGGAACCCGCGGCGGAAAAGTTTCTCCTCGCTCGTCGCGCGTCTCGATATCGAACATTTGATGGCGCCGGTCCGCTCCGCTTTCGATGTGCTGGGAACAATCCGCCCGTCGCTGGCGCTGGAAACCGGTCTTTCACCGCATATGCCGGTCTATTGTGGCATCCACGATTCCAACGCATCCCTCCTGCCGCATCTTCTGCGCCGGGACGGTGATTTTTCGGTGGTCTCCACCGGCACCTGGGTGGTGAATTTCGCCATCGGCGGCGCGACGGGCGCACTCGATCCCACCCGTGACACACTCCTGAATGTCGATGCTTTCGGCCGTCCCGTTCCCTCGTCGCGCTTCATGGGCGGCAGGGAATATGAAATGCTGGCGCAGCAATTCGGGACAGCGGAAGACGAAGCGACAGACGCGGCCCTCGGCGGCGTGGTTGCCAACGGCACGATGCTGTTGCCGAGCGTCGTCAGCGGCTCCGGCCCCTTTCCGGACAAGGCGGCGCGCTGGATTGGCGATGAAAATGCCACGGCGGCGGAACGGCACGTAGCGACGTCGCTTTATCTTGCCCTGATGACCGACTGCAGCCTCTCGCTCATCGGGCGGAAAGGTCCGATCCTTGTGGAAGGCCCCTTCGCCAGCAACACCCTTTATCTGAAGGCACTGGCCGGCTTTGCAGAGACCGAAGTAACGGCGGTAGAAGGATCCACGGGCACCAGCGCCGGTGCGGCCCTGCTCACCGGCATCAAGCCGCTTCCCGGTCGCGAGCGCCATTTCACGCCACACGACATTCCCGGTCTCGCTTCTTACCGCAATGCCTGGCGAGGCCACATGGCCTGATGCGAAACGCAAAATGCGGCCGAACGCTCGGCCGCATTTTGATTTTGCAGAAGGATCAGCCCTTGATGAAGGCCAGAAGATCGGCGTTCAGCACATCGGCATTGACGGTGAGCATACCGTGCGAGAAGCCGGGATAGGTCTTCAGCGTGCCGTTTTTCAAAAGCTTCACCGATTTCAGCGCGGAGTCGGCAATCGGCACGATCTGGTCGTCTTCGCCATGCAGCACCAGCGTCGGAACGCTGATATTCTTCAGGTCTTCGGTCTGGTCGGTTTCCGAGAAGGCCTTGATGCCGTCATAATGGGCCTTTGCGCCGCCCATCATGCCCTGCCGCCACCAGTTCTGGATAACGCCTTCATGCACGGTCGCGCCATCGCGGTTGAAACCATAGAACGGGCCAGCCGGCACATCGCGGAAGAACTGGCCGCGGTTGGCGGCGAGCGACGAGCGGAAGCCGTCAAAAACCTCCATCGGCAGACCTTCCGGATTGGCCTCGGTCTTGAGCATCAGCGGCGGCACGGCGGAAACGAGAACCGCCTTGGCGACACGGCCGGCGGGTTCGCCATGTTTTGCGACATAACGGGCGACTTCGCCGCCACCGGTGGAGTGGCCGATATGGACGGCATTCTTCAGATCGAGGGCCTCAACGACAGCAAAGGCGTCGGCGGCGTAGTGATCCATGTCATGACCGTCGGCGACCTGGGCGGAACGGCCATGGCCACGGCGGTCATGGGCGACGACGCGAAACCCCTTGGAAACGAAGAACAGCATCTGCGCATCCCAGTCATCGGACGAGAGCGGCCAGCCATGGTGGAACATGATCGGCTGGGCATCCTTCGGGCCCCAGTCCTTGTAGAAGATTTCGGTGCCGTCTGTCGTCTTAACAAAGCCCATGATCGTTACTCCTTCGGTTGCGTTGGCATCTGCGGCACAGCCTGTGTGCGCCGGTTTGATGGAGGGATGATGACGCAGGATAACGGTTGCAACAATTGCAACAATAATTGGCAATGAATTGCTGTTTATGAAATTATCTTCTCGACCCGCATACCACTGCGGCACACGTGTCAACCCGCTCCGCGCCCGCATGCAAATGTGAGAACGGGGATGAGCGGAGTACGGTTCCGTGAATTCGGCGCGGCCTCAGTCCACCTCGGGATCGTATTCCCTCGGGCTCTCGTCCTTCGAGAACAGGACACATGGCCCGCGTGAACCGCGCGGATCATAGGCATATCCCTTGGCGGTCAGTGCCTGCATGATATCGCGAACCCCGGCGAGACCGTAAAGATGGTCGTGCAGTTCCACGAATATCCGCTCCACGCCGGTCAGATCGGCCCTGCCGAGCAGATCGCGTTCCGCACCCTCGATATCCATCACGAGCGCGGTGATGCCCCGGCTGGCGATAAATTCATCGATATTGGCGGAAGAAATTTCGATGCGTTTTTCATAGGGCCCCTGATTTTCGTCCATGGACGACATCCAGAGATCCCTGCGGACGTAAAAAGGATAGGAGCTCGGCTCATCGGCGGTGAGAAGCCCCTGCGAAAACACGACATTGCCGCGGCAATTGGCCTTGATCACCCGCTCTGCCAGCGCCGCGGTGGAGGGGTTGGCCTCAAAGGCCCAGACGGAAACATCCTCGATGCCGGCGATGATCGAGGTGATGATCCCGATACCGGAGCCCAGCTCCAGCACGCGATCGCCGGGCTTGATGGCTTTCAGGACGCTGCGGGCCTCTTTCGCCTCATAGCTGCCGTCGGTCAGCGCCTGCCAGATGACCGGTGACACCTCATCGGAAGAGAGGGGAAGGGCAACTCCATGCACGTCCAGTATTTCCATGTCTCAAGCCTTTTCGCAAAACCCGGGCGCTTCGTCGTAACGATCCCATATCGACCGGGAATGCTCTACAGCATCGTTGCGGCAACCGGTATCGGTTTTCGCAAGCAACACTATGACGTGGTAAAAATTCAAGATACGGCCGCCGCCAAAACAGGCGCGTCTCAGACAGAGCTCCAGGCCACAAGCTCCTTGGCCGGCAACGGTCTGCTGATCAGATATCCCTGAACCTGATCGCAGCCCAGACGCCTGACGCATTCATATTGCTCTTCCGTCTCGATACCTTCCGCAATCGTCGTCATCCGCAGACTGCGGCCGACGCCGACCACGAATTCAACGATCGCCAGCGCGTCGCGGTCGCTGGTGATATCGCGCAGGAACGAGCGGTCGATCTTGATCTTGTCGAAGGGCACGCCGCGCAGATTGGCGAGCGATGAATAACCTGTCCCGAAATCGTCCATGGCGATCTTGATGCCGACGGCCTTCAGGCGCGACAGCGTGTTGATCGTCTGGTCGCTCTTGTTGAGAAGGATCGATTCGGTGATTTCAAGCTCGAGCCGGCTGGGTTCCAGCCCGCTTTTCTCAAGCGCACCCATGACGTTCTGGATGAGGCTGGTGCTGTGGAACTGAACCGGCGACAGATTGACCGCCACCTTCATGTCCTCGTCCCAGCCCATCGCCTCGCGGCAGGCGGTCTCCATCACCCATTTTCCGAGCGAATGGATGAGACCCGTTCTTTCCGCAACGGGAATGAACACGCTGGGCGGCACATCGCCGCGCACCGGATGTTTCCAGCGCAGCAGCGCCTCGAAGCCGCAGAGCTTGCGGGTCTGCGTCGCGACCTGCGGCTGGTAATAGACTTCCATCTCGTCGTTCTGCAACGCGGTTTGCAGGTCGGCCTCGAAGGATTTCTTCTCGGTCAGCTGCTTCTGCATGCGGACCTTGAAAACGCTCGCCCGACCGGGGCCGATGGCTTTCGCCTCGTAAAGCGCCAGATCCGCGCGCTTGAACAATTCATCCGCATCCACTGCACCATGCGATATGGCGATGCCGATGCAGGTGCCGATTTTGACCTCCTGCTCCCCCAGCTGGTAGGTGCGGCTGATCTGGTCGATGAGCTTCGTGGCAAGACGGCGGGCGGCATCCTCGTTCAGATCGTCGGAGACGACGGCAAATTCGTCGCCGCCCAGGCGGCAGACCATGTCATAATCGCCGCCGATGGCCGACAGGCGCTGCGCCACGGCCTGAAGCAGCGCATCGCCGGCATCATGGCCGAGCGTATCGTTGACGTCCTTGAACCCGTCGAGATCGAGCAGGAGGATGGCCGTCGTTCCCGTCCCGCCGAAGGATCGGCGCAACCTCTCTATCAATTCCTGCCGGAACAGCGCGCGGTTCGGCAGTCCCGTCAGCGCGTCATGATAGGCGTCGTGTTCGAGCCGGACATTCTTCGCCTGCAATTCCAGCGTCGCGGCACGCAGATCGTCGGTCAGGCCGCGCATGCTTTTCTGGGCACGGTTCAGAAGATCGTTCTGGCGAAGCAGCAATATGACAAGCGCGATACCGCACAGGATGAGGCCGCCCGCCAGCGCAGTATAAACGATATGCAGCTTGCGCACATCCTCATGGGCCGTATCGATCAGATTGACGTCATAAGCGACGGAAGAGGAGGCGAGCGTCGTCATCGGCGCATCGAGCGCGCTCATCGTCGCCAGCAGATCCGGGACCTCGGCCGGATTGAGGTTGTTCACCTGCTGCTCCAGACGGGCCAGAACGGCATCGAGGCGGGTTACGAGATCCCGCCACTGCTGTTTTTCATTGATGAAGGCCCCGAGATTGCCCTGCTTCAAAAGCTCAAGGCGGCTCAGCATGATATCCAGACGCAGTTGCAGCTCATCCCGGTCGATCTTGCCGGGATTGAGCGCAAACACGGCCAGTTTGTTCTGGAGGCGCAGATATTCGGCTACGGTCTGGCTGACGGCCCAGGAATCATTGTAGCGGGCAAATTTCTGCAGAGCGGTCTGCCGCTCGGCAATGACGAAAGCGATATAGCCCGTTGCCAGGACGAAGCAACAGATGATCACCGCCACAAGTTTTCGCAAACGGCACCTTTATTCCACTATCAGTTTGGCAACTTGCCATGCGGACCGCGAATAATACGTCTGCTTCTGCAGCTCCGGATCGCTGTCATAGGGATAGATGACGAACAACGGGCCTTTTTCGCGAACTGTCATGTAATTGCCATCCAGCTTGATCGCCAGAATAACGTTAAATTTCTTAAAATCTTCAATCGGTATCGTGCTGACATAATCGTTGAGAGCGACCGCCGTGACGCTGGTGCCCTTTGCGCCGACGACATCCATCAATTTTGCCAGCGAAACACCATCGAAACGGACGCGGCCATCATGCCAGGGCGTCGTCGTCTCCACCGTCACCATGCCGAGCGCTTCCAGCATGTCACGATCAAAAACCGCGGCGCCCTCACCATTCGTATTGGCGATGTTTCCGGATATGGTTAATATTGGTTTTCCTTGCGGTTTGGCAATTTCGCCGGCTTCGGCACAGGAAAGCCACGCGAGCGACAAGAACGCACTGAGAAGTACCCGGGCGAAACTCATACTTTTTCTCCATCGATAACGTTCAGGTCGAGGGTTTTCGCCAACCTTTGAAGGTTAAGGGAACCGACGCTAGCAATATATATCAGGAATGGATGTTATATCCTCACTGAGATTTTATCCGTATTTTCTCTAGGTTTTGAGTAAACCGTTTGGATAAGTTTTCCGTCTTATTGTATTTTTTCAGGTCACGCGTCCCATTATGACACAAGCGACAAGCTCCGGAGACCCCTACCGATAATTCGTCGGGTGCGACAAAGGCCGAATTGTGGCGACAGCCTTTCCGTCGTCGCGAAGCTTCATCTGATTCGGCTGGGGCAGCCGGATACGCACCGCCCAGGCCGCGTGCCGGATTGAAATGACGAATGGCAAATTCTGCGTCACGGAAAAATCATGGCGATTGCCGGGGCGCACGGTTGAAACATACCGCCCGGACCTTAATATAAAGGCTGTCGTTTCCGTTTCCGACAATTCCAGAAGCCCCCGTCGGAAATATCCAGACACATGTTCCGCGCAGCGAAAGCCGCGATGCCGGATATCGTCCGGCCAGGAAAATTCTGTTCACGTCTCCGGGCCGGACGGCATTTCGCCGTATCGGCCGCATCATGAAGGTAGCCCCTATGCACACCTATCCCGACATCAAACTTCTCATTGATGGCGAATGGCGAGACGCCGTTTCCGGCAAGACGATCGCCGTGTCTGATCCGGCAACCGACGAGATCATCGGCGCGATTGCGCATGCCGAGAAGGAAGACCTCGATCTGGCGCTTGCCGCCGCCGAGCGCGGTTTCAGGGTGTGGCGCGACACCTCGCCCTTCGAGCGCTCGAAGATCATGCGCAGGGCGGCCGATCTCCTGCGCGAGCGCAAGGACAAGATCGCCTATATCATGACCCGCGAGCAGGGCAAGCCGCTGGCGCAATCGGGCACCGAGGTCATGGGCGCTGCCGACACCATCGACTGGTTCGCCGAAGAAGCCCGCCGCACCTATGGGCAGGTCATTCCGGCGCGCGCAACCGGCGTTTCGCAGCTTGCCATCAAGTTGCCGGTCGGTCCCGTCGCGGCGTTTACGCCGTGGAACTTCCCGATCAACCAGATTGTCCGCAAGCTTTCCGCAGCGCTTGCCACCGGCTGCTCTATCATCGTCAAGGCGCCGGAGGAAACACCCGCATCGCCGGCCGAACTGATCCGCGCCTTCGTGGATGCGGGCGTGCCAGCGGGCGTCATCGGCCTCGTTTACGGCGTTCCATCCGAGATTTCGGAATATCTGATCCCGCATCCGGTCATCCGCAAGATTTCCTTCACCGGCTCCACCCCCATCGGCAAGCATCTGGCCGCACTTGCCGGCAAGCACATGAAGCGCGCCACGATGGAGCTTGGCGGCCATGCGCCTGTGATGATCTTTGACGACGCCGATATCGACAAGGCAATCGAAGTCACCTCGCTTGCCAAGTTCCGCAATGCCGGCCAGGTCTGTGTCGCCCCCACCCGCTTCCTCGTGCAGGATGGCGTGGCCGACCGTTTCCTTGAAGGTTTCGTGGAAGCGACGAAGGCCATCAAGGTCGGCAACGGGCTGGAAGACGGCGTCATCATGGGGCCGCTCGCCAATGAGCGCCGCATTCCGGCGCTGGAAGGCCTCATCAACGACGCCGTTTCCCATGGCGCAGAATTGAAGACCGGCGGCCGCCGCATCGGCAACAAGGGCAATTTCTTCGAGCCGACGGTCCTCGCCAACGTGCCGACAGCAGCAAAGATCATGAACGACGAGCCTTTCGGCCCGGTCGCGATCATCAACCGCTTCTCGACCTTCGATGAGGCTGTCACCGAAGCGAACCGTCTCCCCTTCGGCCTTGCCTCCTACGCCTTCACCGGTTCGGTCAAGACCGCGCATGCCCTTAGCCATCAGGTCGAAGCAGGCATGCTGACCATCAACCATAACGGCCTTGCCCTTCCCGAAGTCCCCTTCGGCGGCATCAAGGATTCCGGTTATGGTACGGAAGGCGGCTCGGAAGCCGTTCAGGCCTATCTGGAGACCAAATTCGTCAGCCAGATGAGCTGACGCTTTTTTGGCGAACCCGGAGCATCCGCACCTTCGTCACCCCGGCCTCGAGCCGGGGTCCAGCCAGCCCAAGTCCTTGGGCTGAAAAGACTCTATTCGCCGCGCAGACGCGCGTCGGCTGGATGCCGGATCTAGTCCGGCATGACGGAAGAGAGGCCTTATTGATCTGAGAACAGGCAAAATCGGCCACAGCGTTTTTTCGCTGCTCCGGTCCTGCTTGCTTTCGTCTGCATCATCCCCTAAAAGAACAAAAAGTGAACTTTGAGGGCGATATGAGCGACGCGGCGGCACCGGCACTGAAGGAAATCTTCAACCGCGAGAAACTGCGGCATATCGCCGATGAAACCAAGGCCGTTCATCCGCCATTTGACGTTTCTGCCTTCATGGCGCTCGCCACCGAAAACCTTGAAGCGCTGGGCATCATGCAGCGCATGCGGCAAGTGGCGACGAGCCTGCATGCGACGCTTCCCGGCGACTATGCCCGCAACATCGAAATCCTGACCGCCGCAGCGCCGGGCATCGGCAACGGTTTCGCCTCCATTTCGCTGCCGGAATATGTGGCGCTTTACGGCCTTGATGATTTCGATCTTTCCATGGAAGCGCTGCATTATTTCACCCGCTTCGGCTCCTCGGAATTCGCCATCCGGCATTTCTTGCAAAAGGATATGGCCCGAACCCTCGCCGTGATGGAAACATGGTCGCGGCACGAGAACGAACATGTGCGGCGGCTGGCGAGCGAAGGCTGCCGGCCGCGTCTGCCATGGTCGTTCCAGCTCAAACCCCTGATCGACGATCCCTCGCCGGTCGCCGCGATCCTCGACACGATGAAAGCGGACGAGGCGCTTTATGTACGCAAATCCGTCGCCAACCATCTGAACGACATTACCAAGGACAATCCCGCTTTCGTGCTGGCGCTGATCGATACATGGCCGAAGGACAATCCGCATACACGCTGGATCACGCGGCAGGCCCTGCGCACATTGATCAAGAAGGGCGATGCCGCCGCACTTGCCCATCTCGGCGCGCATGAGGAAGCGGAAATTTCCCTTGCGGCGTTTCAGGTTACGCCGAACAAGGTCGTTCTCGGCAATCCGGTGCGGATTGCAGCCTCTTTCACCTCGACGGCGAAATGGCCGCAGAAACTGGTGATCGACTACGCCGTGCACTACGTGAAGAAGAGCGGCGACGCCTCCGCGAAAGTCTTCAAGTGGAAAGAGATCGAACTTCAGCCCGGCGAGACATGCGCGCTGTCGATCAGCCGCGCCATACGAGATTTCACGACCCGCAAACACTATCCCGGCCTTCACAGGGTCGACCTGACGATCAACGGCAAGCTTGTGGCAGAAAGCGCCTTCGAGCTTCTGGGCTGATAGCGCCTCACACCGCCGGGAAAATCTTCGCCCGGCGGATGATGACGGAACCGCGGTCACCGGCGGCGACGTCGTTTTCCGGCGGCACGTCGAATTCCAGAAGGTCGCCGCCATCGGTGCTGGCGATCACCCGGCGCTCGCCTGCGCGGTCGAGAACCCGCGCCACAGAGGCCGGAATGCCCTCATGCAGATCTTCCCACTCCAGATCGCCGGGGCGGGCATAGATGTCCACCGCGCCATCGCCTTGAGCATAGGAGAAAGGCAGCTCGTTATCGCCGACATAGACCTTGCCGCCGCGCGCCACGCCGGACACCCGGTTGGCATCGCCCAGAAAGCGCATGACGAAGGCGCTGTTCGGCTGGCGGCAGACCTCCTTCGGCGTGCCCTGCTGTACGATCTCGCCCTGATTGAGAATGACCACACGGTCGGCAAGATCGAGCGCCTCTTCCTGGTCATGCGTCACGAAAATCGTGGTGATGCCGAGCGAATCGTGAATCTCGCGCAGCCAGCGGCGCAGGTCGCGGCGCACATTGGCGTCCAGCGCCCCGAAGGGCTCATCGAGCAGAAGCACCTTCGGATCGACCGAAAGCGCACGCGCCAGCGCCACGCGCTGCCGCTGGCCGCCGGAAATCTGCGCCGGGAAACGGCCGCCCAGGCCATCGAGCTTCACCAGCCGCAGAAGCTCTTCGACGCGGGCATCGATTGCCGCCTTGTCCCGCTTCACCTTCGAAACCTTCATGCCGAAAGCGATGTTTTGATGCAGGGTCATATGCGGAAAGAGCGCGTAGTGCTGGAATACGAAACCGACGCCACGATCCCGCACCGGAATATTGGTGGCGTCCTCGTCGCCGAAAAAGATACGGCCGCCATCGCTATATTCGAGACCGGCGACCATGCGCAAAATCGTGGTCTTGCCAGAACCTGAGGGACCGAGCAGCGCCAGAAGTTCGCCGCTTTCGATATCCAGCGAAACATCGCGCACGGCGCGGAAGGTATCGAAGGTCTTCACCACATTTTCGAGGCGGATTTTCATGGGAATCAGGTCTCCGTGGCGATGGCGGCATCGCCGTTGGTCTTCTTGGCCCCGCGTCCGGCGCCGCGCCGTTCCAGCGCCACCTTGGCGATGATGGTGACGACGGCGAGCAAGGCGAGGATGGATGCTGACGCGAAGGCGCCGGCCGTCTGGTAATCGTGGTAAAGCAGCTCGATATGCAGCGGTAGCGTATTGGTCTGGCCGCGAATATTGCCCGATACGACCGATACCGCGCCGAATTCACCCATCACGCGGGCGTTGCACAGCACGACGCCGTAAAGCAGCGCCCATTTGATATTCGGCAAGGTGACCGAAAAGAAAGTGCGCCAGCCGGAGGCGCCAAGCGAGGTCGCCGCCTCTTCCAGATCGCGGCCCTGCGCCTGCATCAGCGGGATAAGTTCCCGCGCCACAAAAGGTGCCGTGACGAACATCGAGGCGATGACGATGCCAGGCAGCGCAAAAAGTATCTTGATGTCATGCGCATCGAGGAACGGGCCGAACAGCCCCTGCAGCCCATAAACGAAGAGATAGGCGACACCCGCGACGATGGGCGAGATGGAAAAGGGTATCTCGATCAGCACCAGCAGGAAGCGCCGGCCGGGGAAATCGAACTTGGTGATCGCCCAGGCGGCCGCAACACCGAAGGCCGTATTCACCGGCACGGCAATCAGCGCCGTCAGCACCGTCAGCATGATGGCGTGGCGGGTATCGGGATGGGTGATGGTGGCCGTATAGGCCTTCCAGCCCTGCGAAAACGCCTCGACGCCGATGATGATAAGCGGCGCCAGGACCAACAGGGCGCCGATGACCAGCACAAAAGAAATCAGGCTGCGGCGAACGAGAGGCGCGTCACCCACGCGTGGCGGTTTGCGATGTGAAGAAACGGTGCTCATCTCTCAGCCCCTCACCGTATAACGAAGCGCGCGCGCCTGCAGATAATTGGTCACCGCCAGCATCACGAAGGCGGTGATGAGCAGCACGGAGGCGATGGCGGCCGCCGCCTGATAATCATATTCCTCCAGCCGGATGAAGATCAGCAGCGCCGTAATTTCCGTCGAAAACGGCTGATTGCCGGCGATGAAGATGATCGCCCCGAATTCGCCGAGGCTGCGGGCGAAGGAGAGCGACAGACCGGCGAGCAACGCCGGCGTCAACAGCGGCAGGATAATCTTGCGGAAAATTTCGAGATCGGAACCGCCGAGCGACTGCGCCGCTTCCTCAAGCGCCGGATCGAGGTCTTCCAGCACCGGCTGCACGGTACGCACGATGAAGGGCAGGCTGGTAAAGGCCATCGCCACCATGATGCCAAGCGGCGTATAGGCCACCTTGATGCCGAATTGCGAAAGCACCGAGCCGAACCAGCCATTACCTGCGAACAGTGTCGTCAGCGCAATGCCGGCAACGGCGGTCGGAAGCGCAAAAGGCAGATCGACAATAGCGTCGACAATGCGCCAGCCGGGAAAGCGGTAACGCGTCAGCACCCAGGCCAGCGCCAGCCCGAAGATGACGTTGAACAACGTGGCGGCGAGCGCGCAGAGCACGGTAACACGATAACTGGCCACGGCGCGCGGCGAGGAGATGATCGACCAATATTCGGCAGGGCCGAGGCTTGCCGCCTTGAACACCAGCGCCGAGAGCGGCAGAAGCACGATGATGGCAACGTAAGTCAGGGTAACGCCAAGGGACAATTTCAGCCCCGGCAGAACATTCCGCTTCAAACCCCGCCCCCCATTCATCAAAAAGCGACCCGGCGGTTTCCCGCCGGGTCTTTTACCTGTTGCGTATCGCTGTGATTAACGGCTGCCGTAAAGCGTATCAAGCGTCGCGCCGGATGCAAAATGCTCTTTCTGGATTTTGTCCCAGCCGCCGAAGACATCATCGACGTTGACGAGGCGAATCGCCGGGAACTTGTCCTTGAATTCGCCGACAACCTTTTCATTGTGGACACGGTGGCCGAATTCGGCGGCGATGCGCTGGCCTTCCTCGGTATAGAGGAAATCGAGGTAGCTCTTCGCCAGATCGCGCGAGCCGCGCTTGTCGACCACCTTGTCCACCACGGCCACCGGAAATTCGGCCAGCAGGCTGACGGAGGGCACGACGCCTTCCACCTTGTCTGCGCCATATTGCTTGGCGATGCCGCGGGTCTCGGCTTCGAAGGTGATAAGCACGTCGCCGATTTCACGCTCAACGAAGGTGGTGGTGGCGGCGCGGCCTCCCGTGTCGAACACCGGCGTATTGTCGAAGATTTTCTTGACGAATGCCTGAACCTTCGCGTCGTCGCCGTTGAACTTCTCCTTGGCGTAAGCAGTGGCGGCGAGATAGGTGTAACGGGCGTTACCCGAGGTCTTCGGATTGGGGAAAACGATCTTCACATCGTCGCGGGCAAGATCGTCCCAGTCCTTGATACCCTTGGGATTGCCGGCGCGCACGAGGAACGACGGGAAGGAGTAGAAGGGCGATGCGTCGTTCGCAAAATCCTTCTTCCAGTCGGCGGAAACGAAGCCCTGCTTCACCAGAAAATCGACATCGGTGACCTGATTGAAGGTGACGACATCGGCTTCCAGACCCTCGACGATGGCGCGCGCCTGCTTGGAGGTGCCGGCATGCGACTGATCGACGGTGACGCCCGGATGCAGCTTGATGAACGCCTCGTTCTCGGCCGCAAAAACTTCGCGGGCGACATCGTAGGATGCGTTGAGAATGGTGGTCGGAGACTGCGCCTGCGCCGCACCTGCAAAAAGAGCGACAATGGCAGTACCGATAATGAGAAGACGTTTCATGAATACCCCCGGCAATTCGAATGGTGCTCAAGATAGCGGGCGGCGGCAACGCCCGCGAGAAACAGCCATGCTTTCCGGGCGCGCAGATTGGAAATTTCGCCCAAAGAATGTCCGCTCCACAGGCGATGATTTCATATACGGCAGGAAGCCGGATTTCTTTTGCGCCGACCTAAAGACGATGATCTGGAAACAGATTGCCGGAATGCGCGGCAAGATAAGGCGCAATGTCCTCCTCCCTCACCTCCTCCAGCCGTGCCGGTTGCCAGCGGGGATTGCGGTCCTTGTCGACCAGCGCCGCACGCACGCCTTCGTAAAAATCATGCTGGCGCAATATTTCCGTACCGGCGGCAAATTCCCGCTCCAGGCATTCGATGAGGCTCGCGCTTTCCCGGCCGAGACGCAGCAGTTTCAGGGTCAGTTTCAGACTGGTGGGGGAGCGTTTTTGCAGGACCTCGAGGGTCTCGCGCGAAAACGCATCGTGGCGCGCCGAAAGTGCCTCGAAAATCTCCTCGACCGTGTCGAAACGGAATGTCGCGTCGATGATATCCCGATTTATGGATAAAACGCCTTCACCGGCCTCGACGGCGTGCGCCGCAATTGCCGTCTCGATGCTGTCCGTATCCGCCGCTTGCGACAGGTCTTGGACCAACCCGTCGAGACGGTCCGAAGGAACAAGATAGTCGGCAAAACCGGCATAGATGGCATCGGCAGCGGTAACGGCATTGCCCGTCAACCCCAGCCAGGTGCCGCATTCGCCCGGCGCCCGTGGCAAAAGCCAGGAGCCGCCGACATCCGGGAAGTAACCGATGCCGGTTTCCGGCATGGCGAGTTTTGTGCGTTCCGTGACGATGCGGTGGCTGCCATGGGCTGAAATACCGACACCGCCGCCCATGATGATGCCGTCCATCAGCGCGATGTAGGGTTTGCCGAAGCGGGCGATGCGATAGTTGAGCGGAAATTCTTCCCGCCAGAAATCAAGCACCTGCGGGTCGCCCGCCTTGCCGAGATCGTGAATGATGCGGACATCGCCACCGGCGCAAAGCCCCCTGTCGCCTTCCCCTGTAAGGACCACACAGGAAACGCCGGCATCCTCTTCGAAACGCTGAAGCGCCTGAAACAGGTCGCGCACCATCGGCAAGGTCAGGCTGTTGATGGCCTTCGGGCGGTTGAGGCGAATGACGCCTGCCCCTCCCCGTTTTTCGACGATGACCTGCGCATCCGCTTCCGTTCTCTGTTCCAAGACCGCCTCCTCTGCTGCCCATTCGTCCGGCCATCTTGGCGGCCCTGGCGCGATCACGCAACGTTGATCTTGTTCTGCGGGAACGTCTTTCGCTCAAACCGCTTTAACGGGCAGAAAATGCCAGAAATCCGTTTTCGCAATGCAGCATGTTTGCTTGACGCCCGGAAAATCATGGCATGTAATGGGTTCTGGAAATGCCGGCATTGATTCCTGTCGAGCGTGTGCCGGACCAAAGCGGAATGTCGCCTTCTCATAGGCGCTGTAAACAGCAACGGGAGACGAGCATGCAGGTTTCGGAACACGAATGGATCAGTAAACGGGCATACACACTCTGGGAAAAAGAGGGCCACCCCCATGGGCGCGACGCGCACCATTGGGAACAGGCCAAGCATGAATTTTCGCTGCTGAAGACATCGGAAGCGACGAAACCTGCAACGCGCAAAAAGGCCGCTCCCAAGGCCGCCGCTGCAGAAGCCGCACCGGATGCGGAAGCCCCGGCAAAACCCAAGGCCCGTGCCCGCAAGGCTGCCGCCGCGAAATAACGGCTCGTAAAGCCAAGCTGAAGCCATAAATGAAAAAGCCCGACAATCATGCCGGGCTTTGTCTGTTTAGCGCGGGTCACAACCCGGATCGCCGATCCGGCAGCCATCGCGGAAATTTTCCGAAGCAGGCGCACGGCGTGGGTCATCCCACTGGCGACGCTCTGGGCGACGCTGGCCTTCATCCTGGTTCTGCTGGCCATCGCGATTGCGGTCGCGGCTTTCATCTTCGAAGCGGCGGCGGTCGTCGTCGCGACGCGGCCTGTCCTGATTTCTGTCACCCTGGTTCCAGTCGCCGTAGCGACGTTCCCAGCGTCCGTCATTCGGGCCCCCCTGACGGGGATCACGCCACTCGTCGCGGCGACCATCACGCCAGTCGTCCCGGCGTCCGTCACGCCACTCGTCACGCGGACGCGGACGATCCCCTCCGGCGCTCGGAGGCGGGGCGTTCCAGTACCCGCCGGACGGCGGCGGACGGCGCCAGCGGTCGCGCTCGCGGTAGAAGTCGCGGTCACGATAATAGCGGTCCCAATAACGGCCGACTTCGAAGGTGATCACCGGCACGCCGAGATCGCGGTAATAACGCGGTTCGACATAAACCCGGTTCTGCCGGTAGGTCGTGGCGATATAACGCCCGGCCACCCAGCCGCGACCGCCCACGAAGGAAACATCGCACCACGGCGTATCGGAAAGGCAGCCGTGCACGGTAAGCGGCGCGCCATTCGGGATAACCACGACGGCCGGATAGGCCGTGCTCGGGCCGGAGCGCATATTCACATTCGCGGTGGCGAAACCCCGCGTCGCAGCTTCGGCAAGTGCCGGCGCGGCGAGCATGGCCACCAGCGCAATTGCGCCAAACAGTTTTTTCTTCACTTCTTTCTCCTCAAGCAAAGGCCCGCTTTGCCCTTGTCGGCATCCACCATGTTCGATGGACGAGTATGCGTTCGGCATACTGCCACGACCGGAAAATACGCGGTTCTGCATGAACGCAGCATGAAACAAATGAGGCATCCAATCAGTTCCACCTGCGGCAATCAGCGCCCGATAAATCGCCGCAGGAATGGACCGCCGGTCTTGACTTCGGGGGGCAATCATCCGACTTCAATGCAACAGCAATATGGAGCAGAACCATGAGCGAAACCGCACAGACGACCGTCGACCAGAGCGAAGTGGATCGCTTCTCCGCGATGGCTGCGGAGTGGTGGAGCCCGACCGGCAAGTTCCGCCCGCTGCACAAGTTCAATCCCGTGCGGCTCGAATATATCCGCAACCGCATCTGCGAGAATTTCGGCCGCGACCCGAAGGCGCACCGCCCGCTGGAAGGGCTGCGCATACTGGATATCGGCTGCGGCGGCGGCCTTCTCTCCGAACCCGTTGCACGCATGGGCGCGGATGTGGTGGGCGCCGATCCCTCGGAAAAGAATATCGGCATCGCCTCCACCCATGCCCGCGAAAGCGGGGTCAGCGTCGATTACCGCGCCGTGACCGCCGAGCAGTTGCAGGAAGCCGGCGAAACCTTCGACGTCATCCTCAACATGGAAGTGGTCGAGCATGTGGCCAATGTCGATCTCTTCGTCACCACCTGCGCGAAAATGGTGCGCCCCGGCGGCCTGATGTTCGCCGCCACCATCAACCGCACGCTCAAAGCCCGGGCACTGGCGATCTTTGCCGCCGAAAACGTGTTGCGCTGGCTGCCGCGCGGCACGCACCAATATGAAAAGCTCGTTCGCCCGGAAGAGCTCGAGCGGCCGCTGGTGGCGAGCGGCATGGATATCATCCACCGCACCGGCGTCTTCTACAACGTGCTGCAGGATCGCTGGAATCTTTCGCCGGATATGGATGTCAACTACATGATGCTGGCGAAGCGGCCGGCGCAGGGGTAAACCCGGACGCTATTTGCGCGATGTCGTTCTAAAGAAATTCAGTTGACGTCGTCGGGCAGCACCGGCAGCGGCGCGATCTCGATACCCTCGTCCAGCAGGGCCTTGGCGTCCTGCGCCGAGGCATTGCCGATGATACCGCGCTCATCCGCTTCGCCGTAGTGGATCTTGCGGGCTTCTTCGGGAAATTTATCGCCGACATCTTCCGCATTGGCGCGGATATTGGCAACGGCCTCGCGGATTTTCGCAAGGGCCTCTTTTCGGGCGGTATCCATGGCGAGCGTCTGGCGTTCGTCTTTCTTGCGGGCGGTGGAAACCGAAGGCGCCATCAACAGCTTGGAGACCTGCACGGAATTGCAGACCGGACAGGACAGGAAACCGCGCTGCAACTGATCGTCGAAATCGTCGCTGCCGGCAAACCAGCCTTCGAACTCATGGCCCTTTTCACAGGCCAGCGCATAACGGATCACGCCGCTTCACCTCCGGCAGGTTTCAGGGGAATAACCGTGTCCAGACCGAACTCGCGGGCATTGCGCAGATTGGGAATCTTGCCACGCGCAGCCGCAACGAGTGACGTGTCGATGTCGGCGAAGATGATTTCCTCTCCGGCGCCGCCGGCAACGGCCAGAACCTTGCCCCACGGGTCGATGATGATGGAATGGCCAAAGGTCTCCCGCCCGTCCTCATGCACGCCGGCCTGCGCGGCGGCGATGACAAAAGCGCCGTTTTCGATGGCGCGGGCACGCAGCAGGATTTCCCAGTGCGCCTCCCCCGTCTGTCGGGTGAAAGCCGCCGGAACGGTCAGAACCTCCGCACCTGCCAGTGCTTCCGCGCGGAAAAGCTGCGGGAAACGGACGTCGTAGCAGATTGCGAAGCCGAATTTCGCCAGCGGAAGTTCGGCGATGCGCGCCACTTCGCCGGGTTGATAGGCAGCACTTTCACGCCAGCTTTCACCATTGTCGAGATCGACATCGAACATGTGGATCTTGTCATAGCTGCAGATGCGCGAACCATCCGGCGCGAAGAGAAAACCGCGATTGGCGATCTTGCCATCCGGGCGGGCAATGGCCGTGGAACCGATATGGACATGAATTCCGAGTTCGCGGGCAAGACGGGCGGCCGTCGCAACGATGATATCGCCATCGTCATCCCGCAGTTGCGCGCGCAGCGCCTGCCTGTCCTTCTGGATCGCGCCCGTCATTTCCGGGGTCTGCACATAAACGGCGCCCTCGGCCGCAGCCGCACGCACCAGCCGTTCCATATCGGCGGCGTTTCTTGCCGGATCGACGCCGGAGCGCATCTGAATGGCGGCAGCCTTGAAACTCATCACATCCTCCATACCCGCGAGAATCGCGGCCGATCAGGCGGCCAGCAGAGCGTCCAGTTTACCGGCGCGCTCCAGCGCGTGCAGATCGTCGCAACCGCCCACATGCTGGCCGTTGATGAAGATCTGCGGGAACGTCGTTCCGCCCGATTTTTCGATCATTTCCTGCCGGTATTCCGGTGTCGTCGTGGCGTTATATTCGGCATAATCCACGCCCTTGCTGTCCAGCAGCGCCTTGGCGCGCGCGCAATAACCACAAAAATCCCGCGTATAGATCGTCACCGGTGCCATGTTTTCAAAGCCCTCGCAAACGTGCGGTAAAACGCACGATAAACTCATGTCATTCAGGTTTCATATAGGCCCGGAAATGGCCATTGCAAAGGTCAAAACCGTCACATCCGTGGCACCGGCCCTGCGCAGGGCGCGGCTTGCCGCACCCACCGTCGCGCCGGTGGTGTAGACGTCGTCCACCAGCACCACGCGCCTGCCATGAACATCGGTTTCCCGGCCGGGCGCGAGCGCGAAAGCGCCGCGCACATTGTCCCGCCGGGCGAGCGCGGAAAGCCCCACCTGCCGCTCTGTCGGCTTCACGCGCAGCAGCGTGCCGGCAAGCAAGGGCTTGCCGGAGGCCCTGGCCAGATGCCGCGCCAGCTCGGCGGATTGATTGAAGCGGCGGCGCAGGAAACGGTTGCGATGCAATGGAACGGGCAAGATGCAATCGCAGGCATCCACCGTTCCGTCGCTTGCCCTCAGCATCCACAGCGCCATCAGGCGGGCGAGATCGGTCCGGTCCTGATATTTCAGCCGGTGCACCAGCTTGCGGGCGGTTCCTCATGGCTTGCGACGGCGCGCAGCCGGTCAAAAGGCGGTGGTTCGGCAATCGCCTGCGCGCTCACGAAACCGTCTCCGTGATCCCGCGCGAAGGGAATGCCCAGAACCTCGCAAAAAGGGCGATCGATAAAGGCCACATCGCGCCAGCAATCCGCGCATAAGGCGCCCTCGTCGCCGGTCATGCGGGTGCAGCCCGCGCAGGTTGGCGAGTAGACCATACGAAAGACCGCACGCCACATGTCTCCCGCCGCCGCCGGCACGGCCGCAGACTTCGACCGCAAACCCGAAAACAGACTTTCACCAGCGCCCATGAGGTTGACTTTACCGCCGAACGGGTGCCTTTGCGGGAGCGATAGTTCCCTCCCGACACCGGGAAAACGATGCCCCCAGCGGCATGAGACCAACGATACGGCCCGCCGATCCTGAAGGCGTTTGAGGCCGAGCAGGCAAGACGATGGATATTCTCTTTGACCAGGCCCTGATCGAACAAAACCGTCGCCGGGCGTGGAACCGGCGCGACGACAAGGCCCTGTTTCTTCTCGATATGGCGGCCGAAGAGCTGGCCGACAGGCTTGCCATCGTCGAGCGACAGTTCGAGACCGCAATCGAACTTCACGGCGGCACCGGCGTCACCGCCCGGCGGCTGACGGAAACCGGCAAGGTGGATACCATTCGCCGTATCGAAACCGAGAGCTCTTTTGCGACGGATGCGAATATTCCCGAGGCGGCTTCCATGGAGCATCTGCCGCTCGAGGAGGCCTCCGCCAACCTCATCGTTTCACCGCTTGCCCTGCATCTGACCAACGATACGCCCGGCGCGCTGATCCAGATCCGGCGGGCATTGAAACCGGACGGCCTGTTTCTCGGCGCCATTCCCGGCAGCGGCACCCTGCAGGAACTGCGCGACGTGCTGCTCACCGCCGAGGCGGAGCTGACCGGAGGCGCCAGCCCGCGCGTCATTCCCTTCGCCGATGTGCGTGATGTCGGCGCGCTTTTGCAGCGCGCCGGGTTTGCGCTCCCCGTGACCGATGCGGAAAGCTACACCGTGCGTTACGATTCGATTTTCCCGCTGATGCGCGACCTGCGCGCCATGGGCATGGCCAATCCGCTGGCAAGCCGCAGCAGAAAACCGCTCAACCGCGCCTTTTTCCTGCGCGCGGCGGAGCTTTACGCCGAGCGATATTCCGATCCTGACGGGCGGATAAGGGCGACATTTTCCATCATCTATGTATCAGGCTGGGCGCCGCACGAAAGCCAGCAGAAACCGCTGAAACCCGGCTCCGCCAAGGTGCGGCTTGCCGATGCCTTAAAGACAACCGAGGTGAAGCTGTCCTGAGCGATCAGCCGAAAGGCTTCAACTTGCCAAAGTGTCTACGATGAACTGAAACACGGCATTGATATTGCTGCTTATGCTGCCTGCGCCAGCGATGAGGGCGGCGGAAATCAGCCCGGCGATCAAGCCGTATTCAACCGCTGTCGCACCGTCTTCGCTTTTGCAAAAATTGATAAAAAAATGCAGCACAGGATATTCCCCATCCGCCATCCGGTGCGTTGCGACAACCGGCATCCGCCCTGTTGAAATCAACTCTATCCTAGGTCGGCGATGTGAGGAATCCGTTACCTTTGATGGTAAACGATCAGCAACCGCCCTCGTTGCTATAACCCGTGACCACGCAGGGCATTTCCGGCATCGGCTGGGTGATGCTGCGACGGATGGAATAGGTCTTGCCCACATCGGTCTTCTTGATGGAGCCCGTGCTGATCATGTCGTAATTGTCAGGAAACTGCGCCACCCGCGTGGAGGATTTTCCGGCAAGCATGGGAGTGACGATGAGCGAGAGCGCGATAACCGCCGTGCCGAAAAGCAGCGCCACATTGAGCACGCCGGTGCGACGGGATTTGTCGGAATACAAGTGACGACCTTCCACCGTCTTCCAGAAATCCTCGTTCATGACCAACCTCGTCTCGCGCAGTTTACCGCTTCTTTAGCTTAACAATCTGCCAGAGGGTGCTGAACGATCTCTTAACACAGCCCCGTTTTGGAACGGCAAAGCGCTGCAAACGGGGCATTTTCACGAAGCTGTGACGGGATAATATGCGAGGACCTCGGGGGGCTTCCCGATTTTATAGCAGATCCTGCAGAAAGGGTATGAGCGGCTCATCGGCCGGCGGCATGGGGTAATCGCGCAGGGCCTGCGGCTTCACCCATTTAATCGCCTGCCCTTCCCGGCCATGCGCAATGCCCTCATAACGGCGGCACACGTAAAGCGGCATCAGGAGGTGAAAGGTCTCATAGGTGTGGCTGGCAAATGTCAGCGGCGCGAGGCAGGCGACCTTGGTTTTGATGCCCAGCTCCTCGTCCAGTTCACGGACAAGGGTTTCCTCCGGAGTCTCGCCATGCTCCACCTTGCCGCCCGGAAATTCCCACAGGCCCGCAAGCGACTTGCCTTCCGGGCGCTGCGCCAGAAGAATGCGGCCATCCTGATCGAGAAGGGCGCAGGCCGCGACCAGCAGGATTTTTTTGCCTGCCTCGCTCATTCGCCGGCTCCCTTGCGCCAGTAACGATAACGATAGGCCTCAGAGAAGCCGAACTTCTCATAAAGGGCGATGGCAGGCGCATTGGTGGAAACCACCTGCAGCCAGGCGGTTTTTGCGCCGCTGATTCTCGCCCAGCGCAGTGCCGACGACAAAATCTGCGTGCCGAGGCCCTTTTTACGCTGCGATTTTATAACGCCGAGCGAGAGAATGCCGGCGAGATCGTTATCCTGCACGCAGATCACCGTCGCGAGCGGATTGCCTTCCACTTCCTCATTGATGAAGAGGCCGAGCGCCGGCTTGATGGAGCTGACGATTTCCGCAATCGCCGGACGGAGCGCCGGGTCGCCATCGCTGACCTTGATGCTCGCCTCGATAAAACGGCCGATATCGTGGCTCGGCAGACTGACCAGCGTTTCGGGCAGTTCCATTCCGGAGAGATCGGCCGTCATGACCGTGACTTCTTCGAAAACGGACCAATCGTCATTCGAGAGAAATTCTCTCAGCTGCGGCGGCATCAGCGTCGTTTCGCGCACCACCAGCGGTCTGCCGAAATCTTCGAACCGCTTGCGTGCCTTTTCCAGCCGCACCGCGCTGTTCCCGTAATCGGACGGATCGAGCGGCACCACGCAGTTGATGCGCTTGGAGGGGTGCGAACCCGTCAGGCGGATTTGCCAGCTACCGTCATAAATCACCGACGAGGCAGGCCATGCCCGGAAGCTGACGGCTTCCAGACGGCGAACCAGCGGCAGATTGACGGCTTTATTGTCCTGCATTCTCTTCGGCTCCAACGGTCAGCTCCGGTAGTCGCCGTTGATCGCAACATATTCTTTCGTCAGGTCACAGGTCCAGACGGTGGCCGTTCCCTGACCGAGACCGATATCCACCTTCACCGGAATGTCTTCGAGACGCATCACCGCGCTGGTTTCCGCCTCCGAATAATCCGGGTCACGCTCGCCGTTGACGGCCACGCGCACGCCGCCGAACCAGATGGCGAGGCGGTCGCGGTCGGCCATTTCGCCCGACTTGCCGACAGCCATGACAACGCGGCCCCAATTGGCGTCTTCGCCCGCAACCGCGGTCTTCACCAGCGGCGAATTGGCGATGGAGAGGGCAATCTTCTTGGCGGCGGCATCGTTTTCCGCGCCTGTTACGGTGACTTCCACCATCTTGCGCGCGCCTTCGCCGTCACGAACCACCTGCAAGGCGAGGTCCTTCAGTAGATCGTTCAGCGCGGTGCGGAAGCCGGCAAGGCGCTCGTCATCGGCGCTCGTTACCTTCACCTGGCCGTCTTCGGCGGCAGCACCTGTCGCAAACAGCATCAACGTATCGGAGGTGGAAGTGTCGCTATCGACCGTCACGGAATTGAATGTCGGGCCAACACCGGCAGACAGCAGCGACTGCAGGGCGGCGGGCTCGATATCCGCATCCGTCACCACGAAAGAGAGCATCGTCGCCATGTCGGGCGCAATCATGCCGGCACCCTTGGAAATGCCGTTGATCGTCACGATCACGCCGCCGATCTCGGCGGTGCGGGTCGAAACCTTGGGATAGGTGTCGGTCGTCATGATCGCCTTGGCGGCTTCCTGCCAGAAATCGGCTTCCGCCCTGACATTCATGTCGCCGAGAACGCCGGCAAATTTCGTCGCATCCAGCGGCTCACCGATCACGCCTGTCGATGCCAGAAACACCTCGCTTTCGGAGCAGCCAACGGCGGCAGCGGCGGATTTCGCCGTCAGTTCGGTCGCGGCCTTGCCCTTGACGCCGGTAAAGGCATTGGCATTGCCGGAATTGACCACCACGGCGCGCGCCACGCCGCCGCCCAGATTGGCGCGGCAGAAATCGACCGGGGCGGAAGGGCATTTCGATTTGGTGAAGACACCGGCGACGCTTGCCGGCTTGTCGAACACCATCAGCAGAACGTCGGTGCGGTTCTTGTACTTGATGCCGGCGGCGGCCGTCGCCATGCGAACGCCGCGCAGCGCAGGCATGTCGGGATAGGATTTCGGAGCGAGCGGAGAAACGGCAACGGACATGGGAAGCGCCTGAAATTCTGGAAATGGGAAGTATGGAAATGCCAGAGATGAAACGGGGCGGCCTTTAAAGCCGCCCCATAACAAGGGTAATTCTTACTGCTGCGGCTGAGCCTGCTGCTCCTTCGTGGCTTCGTCGTAGCCCTTCTTCAGCGTCTCATCCATGATTTCGATCTTCTGGTCAGCCTTGGCCTTCTCGATGAGGGCAACGTACTTGTCACGCATGACAAGCTGACGAACCTGCGGCTCGACCTGTTCGAAAGCCGGCGGCGGCGCGATGCGCTTGTCTTCGAGTTTGATGACGTGGAAGCCGAACTGGGTCTTCACCGGAGCCTTGGTGTAGGCGCCCTTTTCGAGGCCGAAAGCGGCTTCTTCGAATTCCGGCACCATGCGGCCCTTGCCGAACCAGCCGAGATCGCCGCCGTCATCCTTGTTGGAATCGGTCGACTTTTCCTTGGCGAGGGCGGCAAAATCCTTGCCCGAATCAAGCTGCTTGATGATGTCTTTCGCTTCGTCCTCGCTGGCGACGAGAATGTGCGCGGCCTTGATTTCCTCTTCCTGCGGCAGGGCTGCGACTTCCTTGTCGTAGCGGGCCTTTACTTCGTCAGCGGTAACGGCATCGACCACATGCTTGCGGAAATAGGCGTTGTGCAGCTCACGGTCCTGGATGAATTCCATGCGCTTCTTGAAATCTTCAGTCTTTTCCAGACCTTCGGCGCTGGCGTTCTTCACCAGAAGCTTGACGTCGATCGCGCCGGAAAGGGCTGCAACCTTCTTCTGCTCATCGGGAAGCTGCGCGAGCTGCGGGTCGAGGTTGCTCATGGCGAGGTCGAGTTCGGACTGGTGGATTTCCAGATCGCCGACCTTGGCGACAACCTTGTCTTCCTGTGCGAAAGCCGGAAGCTGGAGGCCGAGCGTGGCCACAATCACCGCAGCCGCAATTTTATTATAGCGCAACATTTTGAACCTTTCGGGGACAATGCCGGCTCCAGACATGGTTTCCGGCTCTGAAAAAACTTCCAAACACCGGATTGTGGCCATTCTGTAACGGGCAGAACCGTTGACATCATTTGCCCCCCCTCTTATCTGTCACGCAACCTCGCGTCCAGATACGTTGAAGGGCGAAGTCCGTCATTTATGCTGAAATCGGCGTGACGGAGAAAAGCGCCCGGCAAAACGGAATTTCAGAAAGGGCCAGTAAGATGGTCAGTCTCGGCGGAATAGCCCGCAAGTTGTTCGGTTCGGCAAATGACCGCCGCGTCCGCTCCTATAAAAGCAAGATCGCAGCCATCAATGCGCTGGAAGAAGCCACCAAGGCGCTCTCCAATGAGGCGCTGGCGGCCAAGACCGCTGAGTTCCGCCAGCAGCTTGCCGATGGCAAAACGCTGGACGACCTGCTGATCCCGGCTTTCGCCGTTGCCCGTGAAGCGTCGCGCCGCGTTCTGCATATGCGCCCCTTCGACGTGCAGCTGACCGGCGGCATGATTCTGCATGGAGGCGCCATCGCCGAAATGAAGACCGGTGAAGGCAAGACGCTGGTGGCGACCCTTGCGGTCTACCTCAACGCCCTTGCCGGCAAGGGCGTGCATGTCGTCACCGTCAACGACTACCTCGCCAAGCGCGACGCGGCCACGATGAGCAGGCTCTACGGCTTCCTCGGCCTGACGACCGGCGTCATCGTCCACGGGCTGGACGACGACCAGCGCCGCGAGGCCTATGCCTGCGACATCACCTACGCCACGAATAACGAACTCGGCTTCGATTATCTGCGCGACAACATGAAATATGACCGCGCCCAGATGGTTCAGCGCGGCCACAACTACGCGATCGTCGACGAAGTCGACTCGATCCTGGTCGACGAGGCGCGCACACCGCTCATCATTTCCGGCCCGCTGGACGACCGTTCCGACCTTTACAACACCATCGACGCCTTCATTCCGCTGCTGACGCCGGAAGATTACGAAATCGATGAAAAGCAGCGCTCGGCCAACTTCTCCGAAGACGGCACCGAGAAGCTCGAAAACCTGCTGCGGCAGGCGGGCCTCCTGAAGGGCGAATCGCTTTACGACGTCGAAAACGTCGCCATCGTTCACCACATCAACAATGCGCTGAAGGCCCACAAGCTCTTCACCCGCGACAAGGACTATATCGTCCGTAACGACGAAATCGTCATCATCGACGAGTTCACCGGCCGCATGATGCCGGGCCGTCGTTATTCCGAAGGTCAGCATCAGGCTCTCGAAGCCAAGGAAAAGGTGCAAATCCAGCCGGAAAACCAGACGCTTTCCTCCGTTACCTTCCAGAATTATTTCCGCATGTACGAAAAGCTGGCCGGCATGACCGGTACTGCTGCGACGGAAGCGGAAGAATTCGGCAATATTTACGGCCTCGACGTCATCGAGGTGCCGACCAACCTGCCGATCCAGCGTATCGACGAGGACGACGAGGTTTACCGCACCGGCGAGGAGAAGTTCCAGGCGATCATCACCGAGATCAAGGCGGCGCATGAACGCGGCCAGCCGGTTCTGGTGGGCACGACCTCCATCGAAAAATCCGAACTTCTGGCGCATCTCCTGCGTCAGTCCGGCTTCTCCGATTTCCAGGTTCTGAACGCGCGTTACCACGAGCAGGAAGCCTATATCGTCTCGCAGGCCGGCGTTCCGGGTGCGGTTACCATCGCCACCAACATGGCTGGCCGCGGTACCGACATCCAGCTCGGCGGCAATGTCGACATGCGGCTTGAGCGCGAGCTCGAAGGCATCGAACCGGGTCCGGAACATGACGCCAAGGAACAGGCGATCCGCGCCGAGATCAAGGTTCTGAAGGAAAAGGCGCTTGCCGCCGGCGGTCTTTACGTCATCGCCACCGAACGCCACGAAAGCCGACGCATCGACAACCAGCTGCGCGGCCGTTCCGGCCGTCAGGGCGACCCGGGCCGTTCGAAATTCTACCTGTCGCTTCAGGATGACCTGATGCGCATCTTCGGTTCCGAGCGCATGGACTCGATGCTGCAGAAGCTCGGCCTGAAGGAAGGCGAGGCAATCGTCCATCCGTGGATCAACAAGGCGCTGGAGCGCGCCCAGAAGAAGGTCGAAGCCCGCAACTTCGAGACCCGCAAGAACCTTCTGAAATATGACGACGTGCTGAACGACCAGCGCAAGGTGATCTTCGAACAGCGTCTCGAGCTGATGGAAGCCGACAATATCGGCGAAACCGCAGCCGATATGCGCCATGAAGTGATCGAAACGCTCGTCACCAAGCATATTCCGGAAAATGCCTATGCCGAACAGTGGGATATTGCAGGCCTGAAGGCCGGCATCGCCCAGTTCCTCAACCTCGACCTGCCGGTGGAGGAATGGGCCAAGGAAGAAGGCATCGCCGAGGACGATATTCTCCAGCGCGTCACCGAGGCCGCCGACAAATACGCCGCCGAGCGCGCGGAACGTTTCGGCCCCGAGATCATGACCTATGTGGAACGCTCGGTCATTCTCCAGACGATCGACCATCTGTGGCGCGAACATATCGTCAACCTCGACCATCTCCGCTCGGTCGTCGGTTTCCGCGGTTATGCCCAGCGCGACCCGCTGCAGGAATACAAGGCGGAAGCCTTCGAACTGTTCCAGGCGCTGCTCGCCAATCTGCGCGAGGCCGTTACCGCCCAGCTGATGCGCGTGGAACTGGTGCAGCAGGAACCGCAGCAGCCCGAACTGCCGGAAATGACGGCGCATCATCTCGACCCCAATACGGGCGAAGACGAAATGGCGCTGGGCCAGCAGGCCGCGCCCGCCGCCTTCGTGCCGGCCGAGGATCGCGATCCGGAAAACCCCGCCACCTGGGGTCGCATCGGCCGCAACGAAATGTGCCCCTGCGGCTCCGGCAAGAAATACAAGCACTGCCACGGCGTTTACGAACAGGCCTGAGGCAGTTCCGGACAGACAAACGACATCGCCCGCACCTTCGGTTGCGGGCGATTTTCGTTGCACCCCTCGATCGCTGTTGACGGATATCGGCAATTTCCAATATGGGAGCCGGATCGTCTTCCGGAAAAAGCTTTCATGGCCCCTCGCGACTTTGCCGCTTATGTTTTTCTCGCACTCGCGTGGGGAATGTCCTTCCTGCTGCTTTTACATGTCGTCGAGGCCTTCGGCTGGATCGGCGCGGTCACGCTCCGCTCGCTGGTCACCGCCATCACCCTGTTTCTGATCGCGATTGCGGCGCGCCGAAAGCTTGCATTTTCCGCGAGCTGGCGCGCCTTCGCCGTCGTCGGCGCAACAACGGTCGCGGGACAGTTGATCGGCCTCTCCTATGCGACGCCGCTGGTCGGCACCGCCATGGCGGCCATTCTGGTGGCCACCATCCCGCTCTTTTCCATGCTCATATCGCAGGTCTGGGGGCTTGAACGCCTCACGAAACAGGGCTTTGCCGGCCTCGTCATCGGCTTTAGCGGCATCTTGCTGCTTGTTGGCTTCCCCGCTGTGCCCGTCACGACCGGCTTCATCATCGGCTGTACCGCCGCTCTCGCCGCCTGCATCTGCGCCGCCTATGGCAGCAACTATGCCAGCCGCTATCTCAAGGGCGTGGGTTCGTGGGAAATTACCATCGGCTCCTTTCTCACGGGCGGGCTGATGACATTGCCGCTTCTTCTGGCCGTGCCCCTGCCCGGAGCACCGCGCCTCATCGATTACGGTTATCTTCTCGTACAGGCGGTGGTCATGAGCGGCCTCACCTACATCACCTATTTCAAGCTTGTCTCCTCAATCGGCGCAACCAGGGCGATCAGCGTGGAATTCGCCGTGACCGTCGTTGCGGTCCTCGTCGGCGCGCTGGTGCTGGATGAGCCGCTTTCGCTTCCCCAGCTTTTCGGCGCCGGCGTCATCATTCTGGGCTGTGCGCTGGTCCTCGATCTCATGCCCAGAAAAAAGGCTCCGCCCACACCCTCCGGGGCGTGAAGGGTTTATTAGCGTTTTCCACCAATAGTCGTGCTGGTCATTGCTGATCACACGGGATCGCGCCTGCGGCGCGAGGGAAAAATGCAACCGGGCAAATCAGACTACGAGCACTACTGGGACCCGCTAAGGGCGCTCCTCATGCTGCTTGGCATTCCCTATCACGCCTCCCTCCTCTACAGCCATGCCCTGCCATGGGACATCAAGGATTTCGGCACCAGCCCGCTTCTGAGCGCGCTGGGTGCCGCACTCGTCACCTTCCGCATGCCGGCATTCTTTCTGGTGGCGGGCTATTTTTCCACCATGGTCATCGGCAAGAGAGGCAAGATGCGCTGGCTGAGACAGCGTTTCCTGCGCCTCGGCGTGCCCTTCATCGTCGCCATTCTTCTGCTCGGGCCTTTGCAGCTTTTCCTGCTGCAACTGGCCGGCGTCGCCAAAGGCGATATCCCGGCCGACCGACTGCTTGAGAGCCTGCCCGGCCTGCTGCGCCCGAGCGAACAGTGGATCATGCATCTATGGTTCCTGCCGGCCCTTATCTTCTATTCGATCCTGCTTGCCGGCCTGCTGTTTCTCGCGGAACGCCCGCCACTGGCCTATGTGAAAGATTGGTTCAGCAGCCTGCGGCAGCGGCATACCACCCTGTTTTTCGCAATGCTCTGCCTCATACCTGTTGTGTGGGAATTGATGATCTACGGATCCGGCCTGCTTGCGGCAAAGAGCGGAAGCGGCCTCTTTCTTCTCTATGAACGCGCTTCCGATCCCTATGCGCGTTACCTGCCATTCTTCCTCATCGGCGCGCTGCTGCATCGTGACCGCGCCCTCTTTCACCGCTTTCGTCAGGCGGGCCTTCTCACCGGCGTCATCGCGGCGGGCGCCATAGCGACGGCGGTGACCCTGCGCCTGCAATATCCCTTTTCGAATTCGGCCCTGCTGGTGCTGGTGTCGGCAATTGCAGCGGTGACGGCAAGCCGTCTGTTGATCGACCTCGCCTGCCGCTATTTCGACAGGCCGAACCGGCTTGCCAGACGCATGACGGATGCGTCCTTCACCATCTACCTGTTTCACCATCCGCTGATCTACGCCTTCGGAACGCTGTTCATCCTCATTGCGCTGCCGCCGGTCGTGGAATTCACCATCATCGTCGCAGCTACCACGGCGACGGCCTATATGCTGCATCAGGCGATACGCCTCAGCCCGCTCGCCCTTTTCCTGTTCAACGGCATTCGCAAGCCACGCGTGGCGGACGATATTGGCACACAGGCCGGCGCGTCCCAAACCCTTCGTTAAGGATGAAGCGCGTATGATCGACCTGCCTATTCAACTGGAAATGATGGCGTGTGGATCATGGCTATCCTCAACACGGCGGAAAAAGCCTTACCCGCAGGCCTGCGCGCGAAGCTTTCGCCGCTGGTAGCGAAAGTCGCCGTTGTTCTTTCCGGCGGAGATGACGTCTCCCGCGCGCAGCGCATGGCCCTGGTTGCGTTTGCAGTGCGCATCGTCAGCGCCGGTATCGCCTTCATTTCCCAGATCATCCTTGCCCGCCTGATGGGCGAATTCGAATATGGCCTGTTCGCCTTCGTCTGGGTTCTGGTGATCCTGTTCGGCAATCTTTCCTGTCTCGGTTTCCACACGACCGTCATCCGCTTTTTACCCGGCTATCGTCTGGAGGATGCCCATGACAAGATCATGGGGCTGACCTCGACGGCGCGGGTTTTCGCCATGCTTTCCGCCAGCGCGCTTGCGATTTTCGGTTTCGTTTTCCTGTATTTCTTCGGCGAAAGCATCGCCTCCTATTATCTCATTCCCGTTTCACTGGCGCTTTTCACCCTGCCGATGGTGGCGCTGGGCGATGTGCTGAACGGCACCGCACGCGCCAATGGCTGGGCGGTCTCCGCACTCAGCCCCACCTATATCGTTCGCCCGGTGCTGATCCTGCTGCTCATGCTGGTGGCAATCGGTCTTGGCGCGGAAAAAACCGCAACGACGGCCATGCTCACGGCCCTTCTTGCCACCTATGTCACCACGCTTTTCCATTTCGCCTTCATGAACCGCAGGCTCAACCGGCATTTCCGCAGCACGGCCCGCAGGGTGCATTTCCGCCACTGGATAAGGTTCGCCTTCCCGATGTTCCTGATCGACGGCATCGGTTTTTTGATGACCAATTCCGACGTGGTGATTGTCGGCCTTTACCTGCCGCCGGATCAGGTGGGCATCTATTTTGCCGCCGCAAAGACCATCGTGCTGATGCAATTCGTGTTTTTCTCGGTGCAGGCGGCGGCCGCCCCGCGCCTGGCCACCCTGATGTCGGCCAATGACAGGCAGGGGCTCGCCGGTTTCGCCAGCCAGGCCGCGCGCTGGGCCTTCTGGCCGTCGCTCGCCGTCGGCAGCGTGGTGCTTCTGGCCGGTCCGTTCCTGCTGTCGCTGTTCGGCCCCGGCTTCGTTCAGGGCTATGAGCTGATGCTCTTCCTTTTCGCCGGTTTCCTCGCCAAGGCGCTGATCGGCCCGGGGGAAACATTGCTGAACATGGCCGGCAAACAAAAATTGTGCGTCGTCCTTTATATTATTATCTTCGGTTGCAACATTGCACTCAACATGGCGCTCATTCCGGTCTATGGTCTGGCAGGGGCCGCGGCAGCGGTGGCGATAGCCATGGGCATAGAAGCTGTGCTATTGCATATTGCCATTCGCCGCACACTCGGGATCGTCCTTTTTGCCTTCAACGATCCCCGGGCGGGTCAAAACACTGGGAAGGCGGTGTAACGATAAGCATGTCCAGCGATCCAAAGAATCCGGATTTTCAGGACCCGCGCATCGCGGCACTGATGGCGTCGGCGGAGCGTGACCGCCCCGTGGCCGACAGCAGCCGACGCGTGGGCCGCGATGGCCGGGAATTCTGCATCTACCCGGGTCAGCTCGGTTATGACATGCAGGAAGAACTCGACTTTCTGTCCAACCGCGTCATGGAGGCGAATGTCTTCTTCACCGGAAGGCTCCTCGCCCCCGCCATGCCGCGCATCGACGACAAGTCCGTGCGCTTCGCCCTCATTCGCGATGAGAATGGCGCCAGAAGCCGCATGCGCTTCCTGATGCCCTTTACCGTGGAAAAGCCGGGCTTTTCCATCGGTCCCTCCATCATTCGCGTCTGGGCCAATCCATTCGGGCCGCTCGGCACGCCGCTGGTCGACACGGAAGGCGCTGCCGAAACCCTCGACAATCTTTTCGATGCGCTTTCCGACAGCAACATGCGTCTGCCGAATGTTCTGGTTCTGCCGGATGTCCGGCTGGAAGGGCCGTTTGCCCGCATGTTCAAAGCCATCGCGCTCAGCCGCAACCTGCCGGTGACGACGACTGGCAATTATTATCGGCCGATGCTGGAAAGCCTTCTCGACGGCAAGGCCTATCTGCGAAACGCCCTTGCGCCGCACCATTTGCGCGAAATGAACAGGCAGTGGCGTCAGCTCGAAAAACTTGGGCCCCTCTCCTATACCGTTACCCGGCAGCCAGCCGACGTGCGTTACCGCATGGAGGAGTTTCTGGCGCTGGAGGCGAGCGGCTGGAAAGGCCGCAAGCGCACCGCGCTGGTCAACGACCGTTATCGCGCCGCCTTCGCCCGCGAGGCGATCACCAATCTGGCCGAAGCGGATGCGGTGCGTATCCACACCATCGATCTCAATGGCAGCGCCATCGCCTCAATGGTCGTCTTCATCACGGCGGGCGAGGCCTATACGTGGAAGACCGCTTTCGACGAGAGCTATGCGCAATTTTCTCCCGGCAAGCTGCTGGTGCAGAAACTCACCGACTGGCATCTGGATGACGCCAATATTCTGCGCAGCGACAGCTGCGCCGTGCCCGATCATCCGATCATGAGCCGCTTCTGGCAGGAGCGTCAGGAAATGGGCACGCTGGTCGTCGGGCTTGCCCAGAACAGCGACCGGGACGTGCGGCAGGTTTCCACGCAGGTGGACATGTACCGCAACACCCGCAATCTCGCCCGCAGCCTGCGGCAGAAGATCCTGTCCTTCGGCCGCAAGGGCAATTGATCCGAAGGACGCCAGCGGCGCCCTTCGAAATTTCCGACACGGACAAAGCCTGCTTCAGCGCGAGGCCGTCCGGATCATCTTGCACAGTTGCGTCAGCGCCGCATCGTATCCGCCGCCCAGAATATCGACACAACGGCGGGCGAGCTTGATCTGCTCGGTTCGCGACATATCGTTATAGGCTTGCAGGGCATTGCGCATCGCGCCGGGAGACACCGTGCCCGAGCCACCGGGATTGGTGGTGCTGCCGCCCGGATTTCCCGGCGTGCCGGTCGAACCGGAGCCGCCGATACCCACACCGACGCCGAGACCGACACCACTCGAGCCGCCCACATTGGCCCCGACATTAGCATTGATGCCATCCGAACCGCCAACGGAAGCGTTCACACCGGCATTGACGCCGCTGGAACCCCCGACGGATGCATTGACATCCGCATTGACCCCATTGCTGCCGCCGACCGATGCGTTGACATCCGCACCCAGCCCGCCGCCGCTCCTGCCGCCGACATCCGCACTGGCGTTAACGCCACTGCTGCCGCCAACGGAGGCATCGACCCCGAGCCCGCCGCTGCCATTGTCGCCAACACTGGCGTTAACCCCATTCTCGCCACCGATCCCGATATCCAGCGCATGGGCGTTGATCGGCAGGATCAGGCAGGCGGACAGTAATAAATTGCGAGAAAAAGCCCTCATAATTTCCTCCCTATGAGTTTGGCCATTCCCGCCCCGCGTGGAAACTCCACCCTGACATCATAATTCAATTAGTAATTGCGTATATTCTAATTTATTAGAGGTGCCTAATATTACCCTAATGCCGCAACTGCAGGTGTCGCGATCCGGCACAGCCACCCTCCGCAACATTTTTGATCGGCGGCCCGGAAAAGACGGAAAACCGCGCGCGCAAACACGCGCAATTCAAAAGGATAAGTCAGCTTTGGGGTTGCACGCATGGCCTTGACCATGATAGACGCCGTGGCATTACCACCGTTGCCCCAATGGCGGAATTGGTAGACGCGCCGCACTCAAAAAGAGGTTTGTCTACCCTATCCACAGAAATTTATCCGCCAATTTACGTCATATTTTCAGTAGCTTACTAATGAGGCTCAAAGTCGCCTGATGAACGCGAAATGCGGCTAGGTACAGGATAGGAGCGGAACGGAAGCGAAAAGACGGCGTTATTTGACGGCAAGCGGCAACGTAACTTGAACTGGTGCGACCCTTCACGATCAGCCAAGCTCTTCCCGCCTAGAAAGTCGCTATTGACCCTCCCGTCGCCTGCCTCCCTTGAATGCCGTCAGAGCTTTTGTCGCAAACGTCTCGGGGCGACGATATTCTATCCCAATGTCAAATTCGTTGGCGGCAAATTTCAGTTCCGCGAACTACTGGAATCGGAAGGTCTTCGTCGGCTTGCCGAAGGCCTTTCTCCGGCCTGGATCAACGATATGCCGCAGGCGCATGCCGATATCATCGAGCTTGTCAGAGGGTTCGGGCAGTCCTCGGATTTGGTTGCGCCGGTTCGCGAACTCCAGGAACTCTTTCATGGCAGCTTCGTGGCGGCTTTCGACAACGAGCAAATTACCGCCTATTATCAACGACTTAGTCAGAAGATGTATCTTCTCAGACTCCTCAACCGCGACGCCGTCAACACCGTCAACACGATACGGTCAACGGAGGAACATGTGGACGTCGTCGTGGCGCTGAAAGATCGGGACGTATATCGCGCCATCGAGGCGCTCCACCGCCATTTGAAGAACGTCCTCCACCGTCTTTTGACCCGTTGACCTTACAGACTTGCTTTGAGCATTTGAAAAGCCAGATCCGGCACCTACGGACGAAAATAAACTGTCGAGACACTCCGACGGGCGCTATGCTTTCGAGCGGGCCTTTGCGAACCTGCGCCGCCGTGCAACATCGAGGTCGAATCGAATGCTGTTGTTGCCCCGGCGAGCAGCTCATCGTCGCGTTTTTACCGTTACCTCACGCGGCGGCCCTTGTCGTCGAAGACGAAGCTACGCGCGGCGGGATAAGCGATCCTTATTCGCTCCCCGTTGGTGGGCTGCAGGTCGCCTTGGCTTTCGATGGTAATGCTCTGCCCTCCCGCCAAGCGGCAGTAGATATAGTAGGTGCCGCCGAGATACTCAGTGAACTCCACCACAGCTGGAATGCTCTTTTCGGCGTCTTCCGAGATCAGCATGTGTTCGGGCCGGATGCCGAGGGTCACAGGGGCCTGTTCTGCAAGACCGACATGAAGTGATGGCAACGGCAGAAGCGCCTCGCCTATGCGAATGCCGCCTTGCGCACACTGCCCTTCCAGCAGGTTCATGCGGGGCGAGCCGATGAATCCGGCTACGAACGTATTGGCCGGGTCCTCGTAGACCTGCCGCGGCGTGCCAACCTGCTCGATCCGGCCGTCCCGCAGGATGACGATCCGGTCGGCAAGCGTCATGGCTTCCGTCTGGTCATGCGTCACATAGATCATCGTATTGTTCAGGTTTCGGTGCAGCCGGGCAATTTCGATCCGCATCGAGACGCGCAGCTCCGCGTCCAGATTCGACAGGGGTTCGTCGAACAGAAAGACGTCAGGCTTGCGCACGATGGCCCTGCCGATCGCCACGCGCTGCCGCTGCCCGCCGGAAAGCTGACCCGGCCGCCGGCCCAGAAGATGCTCGATCTTGAGAATTGCGGAAGCCTGCGCGACTCGAGCCTGGATTTCCGCCGCATCGGTCCGCGACATCTTAAGGCCAAATGCGAGATTGTCCCGCACGCTCATGTGTGGATAAAGCGCATAGGACTGGAAAACCATGGCGATGCCGCGGTCCGAAGGATCGAGATCCGTGACGTCCCGCCCCTTGATGGCGATTTCGCCGTCGGTCACCTCTTCCAGCCCGGCGATCATGCGAAGCAGCGTGGATTTCCCGCATCCGGAAGGCCCGACGAAGACGACAAACTCGCCCTCGCCGATTGTCAGATCGACACCGTGAATGACATCGAGACTGCCGTAGCTTTTGCGCACCGCCGTCAGCGTCAGGCTCGTGGCCCGTGCATCGTTCGTCATTGGGGCCACCTCATTTCATCGCCCGCAGCCAGACGAGCATGCTGCCCGGCGCGCGGTTGTCCCAGAGATGATAGGGTACAAGGCGCAGCGAGACAGGTTTGCGCTCGGCCGGCGCCGTGCGATAGAGTGCATCGCCCCATCCGGAAGCGTCTTCCCGCTCGACGGCGAGATCGACGGCGACCGCGCCGTCGAGGTCCGCCAGCATCTCGGTCTTCTCCTGCGATAGTTTGGCCGGCACGAAGAAGGTGTTCAGATCGCCGCCATTGTCGACTTCTTCGGCGCAATAGACTAACGGCCCGCGCATCAACGCAACGCGGCCGGCATCCTGTCTGATCTTGGGATTGGCGTATTGCGGCCGCAGCGACAGCGGCAGGAAAAGAGCCACCCTGTCACCGTCGGCCCATTCGCGTTCGATACGGGCATAGCCGTCGACGGTGACGGCACGCAGATCCAGCATGTCCCCGTTGATGCTGAGTGTCGCCCCCTCGGCCCATGCCGGAATGCGCAACGAAAGCGCAAAATGCGCCGGCGCGGCAAGCGCTGCGTTGAACGCGATGCTGCCCTCCCAGGGATAGTTGGTGGCCTGCTTCAGCGTCAGTTCTGCACTGTTGGCGAGCGTGCAGCGCAAGGTGCTTTCGCCATAAAGATGCACGGCGACCTCATCATCGGCTACCGCGTACATGTAGGAACCGACCGAGGCCAGGAGGCGGGCGATATTCGGCGGGCAGCAGGGGCAGTGATGCCACTTCCACCGGTGATGCCCGCCCGTCGTTTCCAGCGGGTTCTCGTAGAAAAACGTTTTGCCGTCAATGGAAAGGCCCGACATGGCGCCGTTGTAGAGCGCCTGCTCCATGATATCCGCATAACGCCGGTTCGGGCCGCGTCCAAGCATCCGGCTCGCCCAGAAAACAAGCCCGACAGACGCGCAGGTCTCCGCATAGGCCGTGTCATTCGGCAAATCGTAGTAGTCGGTGAAACCTTCGTTAGCCGCAGCCGGACCGATCCCGCCCGTGATGTACATCTGCTTGGCGGTGAGGTCCTCCCAAAGCGCGTCGAGTGCCGTGCTCAGCGTATCGTCGTTATACTCGGTGGCGATGTCAGCCATACCGGAATAGAGATACATGGCCCGCACCGCGTGCCCAACGACTTTCCGCTGCTCGCGCACCGGCACATGGGATTGGTTGTATTCATAGGTTCCGAAGATGAAGTTCTTCGGATCACGTTCGTCTTTGCGCGCCTCGATATCAAAGTAATGCGGCTGGGTGCCGCGCTCGTCGATGAAGAACTTCGAGAGGCCGAGATATTTCCTTTCTCCCGTAACGCGCGCAAGCTTGACAAGCGCGAGTTCGATTTCCTCGTGGCCGCAATAGCCGGCGATCTGGCCCTCGCCGCGCCCGAACACAGCGATCATGTGGTCGGCATAGCGGCACATGATGTCGAGCAGCTTTCGCTTTCCTGTCGCCTGGAAGTAGGCAACAGCCCCCTCCATCAGATGACCCGCGCAATACAGTTCATGCGTATCGCGCAGGTTCGTCCATTCCCGGCCGGGGACGATACGCTGATACCACGAATTGAGATAGCCGTCCGGCCGCTGAAGCTTTTCGTAAAGATCGATGATGGCATCGACCCGCGCCTCAAGCTCGGGATTGGGCTTGCGATAAAGCGAATAGGCGGCGGTCTCGATCGACTTGCCGAAATCGCTGTCCCAGAACATCTGTGTGGATACCCGCGCCTTGCTCTCGGTGGCCGGCATGGTCGGGCTCATGCTATGGTAAGGAATGACGACACCGGGGCCCGGCTGGTCGATATCGATCTGACGAAGCATGCCCGCTTCAATGCAGCGATCCAGAAGCGTGGCGGCGGTGGATTGACATATTGCGTCCTGTTTCTGGCCAAAGAGGCCTCCCACCTCGACATCCGGGACGGCGACAGGGCGGAACTGGCGAGTTTTGGGGGTATTGTTCATGGGCTTACTCTCTTTCATTTCACGGCCCCGGCCATCAGGCCGCGCATGTAGTAGCGTTGCAGGAGAAGGAAGACGAAAAGGCAGGGCACGACCATGACGGTGACGCCGGCCTGGACGGCTCCCCAGTTGATCGCGCCGAGCCGCCCGGCACGAACTGCCGTCATCAGGACCGGCAACGTATAGTTCTCGTTGCTGGAGAGCAGTACGAGTGCGGCCAAGAACTCGTTCCACGCATTGAGAAAGGCAAAGATGGAGACCGTCGCGATGCCGGGCATCGCAAGCGGCGTCAGGACGCGCAAAAGCAGCTTCAAATCCCGTGCTCCATCAATACGGGCAGCCTCTTCGATTTCCTTAGGCACTGCATCGAAGGCGTTACGCATCATAAAGACGGAAAAGGGCAGTTGCAGCGTCACGTAGATCAGCATCAGCCCGAACAGCGAATTGTTGAGGCCGAGTTTCGCCAGAATGATGAAGAGCGGAGTGAGGATCGATTGGAACGGGATCATCAGCGTGGTGATGATCAGCACGAAGAGCGCGTTCTTCAACGGGAAGCGGCAGCGCGAGAAACCGTAGCCGGCAAGCACACTGACCACCACGGTCAGGACAACGGTGCCCAGCGACACGACAAGCGAATTGAGTGTGTGCTGCCAAACGCCGGAGCCAAACCCGTCCAGCGTCCGGTACGCATCGATGCTGATGCCGTTGATCGGCCACGGCGGTAGCGGCGGCTGCCCGTTTTCACTGTTCGACCGGAACGAGGCGAGGAAACTGACAAGGAACGGCGCAAGGAAGAAGAATACCGTTCCGATACCGACGCCGTGATAGGCGATGCGGCTCAAGAACACCTTGCGGGCTCGAATATTCCGACGGGTCTTCATGGACGGTCGTCTCCCACTTTGAGCAGCCGGAGTTGTGCGATGCTGATGGCGACAAGAATGGCCAGAAGCGCGATGGACAGCGCTGCGCCATAGCCAAGATTGAAGGATACGAAGGACTGGTTGAAGATGTAGTAGACCACTGAAATCATCCGGTTCTGCGGCCCACCGGACGTCATGATGTAGAACTGGTCGAAGGCAAGGATCGAGCCGGTGATCGACAGGATCAGCGCCAGCGCCAGTGTGCGGCGCATCAGCGGAAGCGTCAGATGACGGAAGCGCTGCCAGCGGCGGGCACCATCGATGCGCGCGGCCTCCGTCAGTTCGGCCGGAATCGCCTGAAGTCCGGTCAGAAGAATGATCATGGTGAAGCCCGCGACCTTCCAGACCACCATGATGATGACGGTGAGGAAGGCCATGTCAAAAGTCGCGAGCAGGTTCACCCGGCTGGACGTTAGGCCGAGCGCTTGGAGCAAGGGCGCAAAAAGCCCGCTGTCGACATTGGCGAGCCACACCCATAGCAGCGACGCCGAGGCAAGGCCGACGACGACAGGCAGGAAGATGATGGTGCGATAGATTGAAACGAACCGTCTCTGCTTCTCCACGAAGAAGGCGAGAGGAAAGGCGATTGCGAAAATGGCGATCGTGACCACCACCGTGTAGTGGGCAGTGAAGCCGAGGGCGGTGAAGAAGCGCGCATCCGTCAGCATGCGGGCGTAGTTTCCGAGCCCGATCCAGCGGGGCGCGCCGAGCAGGGGCCAGCGGTGAAAGCTCATCCAGAGCGTGAACAGCACGGGGATCACAAAGAACAACGTGACCAGGGCCATAGCCGGCGCAATGTAGATAAGGCCCGACAGGTCTGATCTGCTTCGCTTGCGCAGCGCACGGGGCGGCCGGGATGGGACGTGGGGCGTCGTCATGGTACGTTCGCTTTCGATTGGCTGGAGCAAGGAGGAGCCTTTCTGCTCCTCCTGCGGTTTGGGCGGGAGAGTGGTCCGTTCCGCTCGGCGCTACTTATTGTGCCGCGTCGATGATCGATTGCATGTCCGACTGCGCGTCGGCGAAGGCGCCGTCGACATCATCACCGTAGATCGCGGCGTTGGTGAAAGTCGCCCAGGGGCCGTTCGCCGAATTGATGAGGTCGTTAAACTGCAGCGTATAGGGCGTCTTGGCGACCGATACCGCCTTCATGGCGACGCCGAGGCGGGGATCGAGGCCGGCAAGCACCTCGTCGGCAATATCCGAACGCGTCGGCAGGCTGCCGAACTTCGCCATGATCTTCTGGCCGTCGACAGAATAGATGTACTCCAGGAAGGCCTTGACGTTACCGATCCGTCTGGTGCCCTTGGTCGCGACGAAATTATCGCCGCCGGCGAAGGAGGAGGGATTGCCATCGACACTCGGAATCAGAGTCACTCCGAAATCGATCTCGGGATGTTGCGTGACCAGCGTCCCGATTGCGAAGGCGCCAAGACTCTGCTGGCCGATCTTGCCATTGGTGATCGACAGGAAATTAACACCGTTGTCGCTCGCCGAACCCGCCGGAACCGTGTCCTTAGCGATCAGGTTCCGGTAGACGTCGATTGCCTTGCGCATCTGAGGCGTGTCGAGGGTCGCCGTCTTGCCGTCTGCCGACAGGATGTCGGCGCCTGCACCCCATACGAGCGGCGTGAAGGTGAAGATCATGCATCCGCCGCAGCCGCCACCGGAGAAGTAGAAGCCGTAGGTGTCGCCGCCCAGCACACGGATTTTCTCCGCATTGGCGGTGATCTCTTCCCAGGTTGCCGGCGCCTTTTCCGGATCCAGTCCGGCCTTCCTATAGAGTTCTTTGTTCCAGGCGAAGATCGAGGTCTCCACCGACAGGGGCAAACCATAGATCCTGCCCTCATAGGTGCCGAGCTTCACATGGGCCGGCGAGAGCGAATTGAAATAGGGCAGCGACTTCGCCCAGTCCGTCATGTCCTCGAGCTGATCAGCCGCGGCAAAGGCCGGCGTGTAGATTAAGTCGAGGGAGAGCGCGTCAGGCGCTTGTCCGCCCGCAATTGCGGTGGCGTATTTCTGAACCAGCTCGGCAAAAGGCACTTCGGTCAGTTCGACCCTGTCGCCACCCTTGGCGTTATACGCCTTGACTACCTCCTTGAAGGAATCGCCGATGCCCGAGCGAACCCACATAGAGACAGTTTCCGCTGACGCGGACGACAGCATCGCAGCCGAAAACAGGCATGTCGCGGCCAATAATTTTCTGAGCATGACTTTCCTCCATATCGCGGAGCGTCATCGACTACTCCGTCTCCTCACTTCAATCAGGCGGCCTGCCTCCACAGGATTGCCTCACGACAAGCCGGCACGGCAGTTTGCGCAGCCCCGGCTCGATATACTTGCCTTCGGCAAGCGCCAGCACGGTCCGGCCCGCCTCTTTGCCCAGTTCTTTCAGGTTCATGTCCACCGAGGTCAGCGGCGGGCGCGCCTGGGCGGCCATAATCTCCCAGTTGTCGAAGCCGACGACGGCGACGTCCTCCGGCACCCGGATCCCTCGCTCGCGCAGTGCGTCGATTACGCCGCGCGCGATCTGGTCGTTGCCGCAGACGATGCCATCAGGCCTTTCTCCTGCCTGCGACCAGAGGCGGCCGACGGCCTCATGCCCCCAACTCTCCGCCCAGATGCCGCTGAGCACTTCCGCCCCCTCACCCGCGCTGGCGCGAAAGGCACAGGCGCGCTCGCGGACCGAAGCGAAGCTTTCCGGCCCGGTGACATGCACCAGCCGCCGCCGACCGAGGCCGAGCAGCCAATCGGTGGCAAGACCTGCCCCATGCCCATCGTCCGACGTTAGCGTCACGCTATCCGGCGCGCCTTCGGTGAACGCGTAGACGACTGGAACAGGAAGCCCGGTAAGATCGACCGGAAGTGATCGGTCGATGCGTTTTCCCGTGGCGATGATGCCGTCCACCTGCTTGTCCATCATGGCGTTCACGTGGATTTTTCCCAGGGCCGGATCATCCTCGATCGCACAGAGGAAGACCGAGACGCCTTGATCCACCAACGCTTCGGACACGCCCGCCATCACTGGCAGGGTGAAGCGGCCATAGGTATCATTCGTCAGGAGGCCGATGGTGAAGGAGCGGTTAAAGAGCAGGCCCCGCGCCAGGGCATTGGGGCGGAAACCGACACTCTCCGCCACCTGCTTTATTCGGGCACGCGTCGCAGCCGCCATCCGACCATTGTCATTCAGCGCCTTGGAGACGGTGGAAACGCTGACGCCGGCGGCACGAGCAACATCGTGGATCGTGATACGTCCTGCTCTGGTGCGTTGGTTGCTCAGTCCCACCTCCTCTTCGATAGGAGGTGAGAAAACCTTTTCGCAAGGCGAATGTCAATATGAGAAAAGCTTTTCTCAGAAAAATCGATGATGATATTGAATTTGAAAAAGTTCGTTCGTCCGAGTAGTGACAGACGACGTCACGATAGGGCAGCGTATCGATCGGCGTAGCGGTCGAGCAGATCCAGCACCGCGTCCCTTGCCTGGTGGCGCACTGCCTTAACCCACGCGACGGCCAACGGCAGCGTTTTCAACGGGCGACCGTCAAGCGATCTCAAGGGAATGTAACGGACGCCGGAAACAGTAAGCTTAGAGGTCCAGCGCGGCACTACCGCGCATCCTATGCCGGCGGCCACCAAGTTGATGATCGTCTGCTTCTCATCGGCCACTTGGGCGATACGCGGATGAATTCCGGCCTGTGCGAAGATGTCGAGTGTCAGGTCGTAGCTGTGGGGCCGGGACCGGCGCTCCGGAACGATGAGCGGCTCGTCCAGCAGATCCGCAACCGTGACCTCCGACAGGTCCGCCAACATGTGGCTTTCCGGCACGGCCACCACGGGCGTTTCCTCCAGGAGCAACCTCACGCCCAGATTGCGGCTCATCCCTTCCCTGGGACGAATGAAGATGAGGTCTAGGCGGCCGGCCAACAGCTTGGGAATAAGCCGGATTGATTTGTCCTCGACAAGTTGCGTCACAAGGTCCGGCTTTTCCTCTCTGAGATCATGAAGCACTTGAGGAACAAGGCCGGCCGCCGCGCTGTCTATGGCGCCAATCCGGAGAACAGTGCTTGGTCGATGCCTTTCGGCCCTGAACCGCTGCTCCAGCTCGTCAAGGCGGCCGAGAATGGGACGCACTTCTTCCAGAAGAACGATCCCGTCCTCCGTCAGCGAAACATTTCGCGTGGTTCTCTCCAGCAAAGGTGCCCCCAGCGCCTCTTCCAGCAGTTTGACGTGCCTGCCCAAAGATGCGGGCAGAAGACCCACCTTCTGCGCAGCCCGTCCAAAATGCAGTTCTTCCGCGACCGCCACGAAACATTTCAGTTGCTCAAGCTCCACCCTGATCTCCATTATTTCATTTTTTTATATAATTGTATGAGGATGTGATCCGATGCAAGCCCCAGCTATTGTTTTGTAGTGACGCAGGAGGCGTCAGAATTTTTGGGAGGAGCTCGCTATGACCAGCGAACTGGAAACGCGCGTCTTGCGCAAGATTACGTGGCGCATCGTGCCATTCATAATGGTCCTGTATCTCATCGCCTTCATCGATCGCGTGAATATCGGTTTCGCATCGCTGACGATGAACCAGGACCTCGGGTTTTCATCGACTGTCTTTGGCGTCGGCGCCGGCATTTTCTTTCTTGGCTATTTTCTCTTCGAAGTGCCTTCAAACCTGATCCTGAACAAGGTTGGCGCGCGCATCTGGATTGCGCGGGTGATGATCACCTGGGGCATCGTCTCCGGCGCCATGGCGCTTGTGCAGGGTACGACAAGCTTCTACACGCTTCGTTTTCTTCTGGGCGTTGCTGAAGCAGGTTTCTTCCCGGGTATCATCCTTTATCTGAGCTACTGGTTCCCGGCGCGCAGGCGTGCCGCCGTAACGGCGATGTTCATGGCAGCCGCCCCGCTTGCGACAGCGATAGGCTCGCCGATTTCCGGTGCGTTGCTGGAGATGCACGGCATCTGGGGCCTCGCAGGCTGGCAGTGGATGTTCATCATCGAGGCTATCCCTGCTCTGATCCTTGGCGTCGTGGTTTTGTTCTATCTGACTGATCGTCCGGAAAAGGCCAACTGGCTCTCCGCCGACGAGCGCGCCTGGCTGGTGAAGACTATGGAGCAGGAGCAGGCTGGCAAGCCCAAGGCGAGCCACAGCGTCTGGGCAGGCTTGGCAGACCTGCGGGTACTGGCGCTGTCGCTGGTGTATTTTGGCACGTCCGCTGGCCTGTACACGCTCGGCATCTGGGCACCGCAAATCATCAAGGGATTTGGACTTTCCTCCTTCCAGGTCGGTCTTATCAATGCCGTCCCGGCTGTCTTCGCGGTCATCGGCATGATCCTTTGGGCTCGCCACTCCGACAAGACCGGCGAGCGCACCTGGCACGTTGTCGGCGCTTGCCTACTCGCTGCTGCCGGACTTGCCCTGGCGACCGGCGCAACGACTGTTTTCGCGGTATTGGCTGCCCTGACGCTCGTCAACATCGGCATCAGCGCCTCAAAACCACCACTTTGGAGCATGCCGACCCTTTTCCTGTCGGGACCGGCCGCTGCTGCGGGCATTGCGACGATCAACTCGATCGGCAACCTTGGGGGCTTCGTCGGCCCGTCCATGATCGGCTGGATCAAGGATATGACCGGAAGCTTCGCCGGGGGTCTCTATTTCGTCGCCGCATTGCTTATCGTTTCGGCCGTCGTCACCCTGCTACTTGCGCGCGGTGCTTCGCGTCAGACCGGGCGAACTGCTTCCATCCAACACTGATACGATTATTGGAGAAACATTATGCGTGAATACAAGATAGCTGCCATTCCTGCGGATGGCATCGGGCCGGAAGTGATTGCTGCGGGTCTTCAGGTTCTCGAAGCGCTGGAAAAGCGCAGCGGTGACTTCAAGATCCACTCGGAAACCTTCGACTGGGGCTCTGACTACTATAAGAAGCACGGCGTGATGATGCCGGCGGACGGGCTGGAAACGCTCAAGAAATTCGATGCAATCTATTTCGGCGCTGTGGGTGCGCCGGATGTGCCCGACCACATCACCTTGTGGGGCCTGCGTTTGCCGATCTGCCAGGGGTTCGACCAGTATGCGAATGTGCGCCCAACCAAGATCCTGCCGGGCATCACCCCGCCGCTGCGCAATTGCGGCCCGGGTGATCTCGACTGGGTTATCGTGCGCGAAAATTCTGAAGGCGAGTACTCCGGCCATGGCGGGCGCGCCCACAAGGGCCTGCCGGAAGAAGTCGGCACGGAAGTGGCGATCTTCACCCGCGTCGGGGTCACCCGCATCATGCGCTATGCATTCAAGCTGGCTCAATCGCGCCCGCGCAAACTGCTCACCGTCGTCACAAAGTCGAACGCACAACGTCACGGCATGGTCATGTGGGACGAGATCGCCGCCGAGGTGTCGAAGGAATTCCCGGACGTCACCTGGGACAAGATGCTGGTGGACGCGATGACCGTGCGCATGACGCTGAACCCGAAGAGCCTCGATACGATCGTTGCCACAAACCTGCATGCCGACATCCTGTCGGACCTTGCCGGCGCGCTGGCAGGCTCGCTCGGCGTCGCCCCGACCGGCAACATCGATCCGGAACGCCGCTTCCCGTCGATGTTCGAGCCGATCCACGGCTCGGCCTTCGACATCACCGGCAAGGGCATCGCAAACCCCATCGCCACCTTCTGGACGGCAGCCCAGATGCTCGAGCATCTCGGTGAAAAGGATGCCGCCGCGCGGCTCATGACTGCGGTCGAACGCGTCACAGAAGCCGGCATCCTCACACCAGACGTCGGAGGCAAGGCCAATACGCAGCAGGTCACCGACGCCGTCTGCGAGGCTATCGCAGGGTCCAATATTCTGGTTGCCGCAGAATGATCTGGAACGATGCGTCCGCCTGCGATGTGCTGCGTCGAATCTTCGACGCAGCGGTTGCGAGCGCCGATCCGGCCAAGGTGGTCGCATCCCACCTGCCGGAACGGCCCAAGGGCCGCTGCGTCGTCATCGGCGCCGGCAAAGCCTCGGCCGCAATGGCCGCGGCTCTCGATACCGCCTGGAGTGATGTGGATCTCACCGGAATCGTCGTAACCCGTTACGGCCACGCCGTACCCGCCGGGCGTATCGAAATCATCGAAGCATCCCATCCGGTTCCTGATGAGATGAGCGTCGAGGCAGCAACCCGCATCATGGCAGCTGTGAGCGGCCTCGGATCAGACGATCTGGTGATTGCCCTGATCTCCGGCGGCGGATCCTCGCTTCTTGTTTCCCCTGCCGGACGCATGACGCTCGATGACAAGAAGACGGTCAACAGGGTACTTCTGGCAAGCGGCGCCACGATCTCCGAAATGAACACCGTGCGTAGACAGCTTTCCGGGATCAAGGGTGGCCGCCTCGCACAGGCTGCCTATCCAGCCCGTGTCGTCAGCCTGGTCATCTCCGATGTGCCGGGTGACGGCCCATCCGAAATCGCTTCCGGCCCCACGGTCGCAAACCCGACGACCGTGGATGACGCCAGGGAAATCGTCAGTCGATATCGGCTGAACCTTCCCGAGACAGCCGTTGAGGTCCTGGCTAATGGCGGTGCAGCCGCAGGTCGGGACAACCGGAATTCTGAGGTCAGGATGATCGCCTCACCAGGCATGGCGCTTTTTGCCGCAGCACAAACCGCCCGCTCTTACGGACTGACGTCCCTGATTCTTGGTGATGCGCTACAGGGGGAAGCAAGAGAAGTTGGAACCGTATTTGCCGGGATCGCGCTATCTGCGAGGCAGAATGGCAACCCGATTGCCGGTCCGGCAGTCATCCTGTCCGGCGGCGAGACCTCTGTCTCGCTTCCGCCTGACGCCACTGGTCGCGGCGGGCGCAACACCGAGTTCCTGCTAAGTCTCGCCATTGGCCTGAATGAAGCAGACGGCATCTGGGCAATCGCGGGCGATACGGACGGGATAGACGGTGTCGAGGACGCCGCCGGAGCCATCGTTACGCCGACAACCTTGTCCCGCCTGCGCCAGGCCGGCATCACACCGCGCGCGGCCCTTTCGGGCCACGATAGCTACACCGCGTTCAAGGCGATCGATGACCTCGTGGTCACCGGGCCGACGCTTACCAATGTCAACGACATTCGTGCCATCCTGATTGGATAGAAACACCATGTTCATTCGCAGCAATCGCAGGGCCAAGATCGTCGCAACGGTCGGGCCCGCCTCCAACTCGCCCGAAATTCTGAAGGCGCTTTTCAATGCAGGCGTCGATACCTTCCGGCTCAACTTCAGCCACGGAAACCGCGACGATCATGCCGCTGTCTATCGCCATATCCGGGCGATGGAGAAGGAATTAGACACGGCGATCGGCATACTGCAGGATCTCCAGGGACCGAAGATCCGTATTGGCATACTGGGGGATGGGCGTCTCGACCTCCAGAAGGGCGCTGCAATCCGCTTCGTCTGCAGCACAGAGCCCGGCAAGGGCCTGATGGATATCCCGCTCCCCCATCGCGAGATTTTTGCAGCCGTCAAACCGGGCGATGATCTGCTGATCGATGACGGCCGGGTGCGGGTACGCACCATTAGCATCGATGACGAGCATCTCGATGCAGAGGTGATTGTCGGTGGCCCGATTTCCAACCGCAAGGGTGTCAATGTCCCGGGCGCGGTACTCGACATATCGCCGCTGACCACAAAGGACCGAAAAGACCTCGAGTTCGGCCTTGAGCTTGGGGTCGACTGGGTCGCGCTTTCATTTGTCCAGAAAGCGCGTGACATGATCGAGGCACGTTCGCTAGTCAGCAACCGCGCCGGGCTCGTCGCCAAGATCGAGAAGCCATCTGCGCTGGACGAGATCGACGATATCGTCGCACTTTCGGATGCGATCATGGTTGCACGGGGCGATCTGGGCGTCGAAATCCCGCCCGAAGACGTCCCCGGCAAGCAGAAGGAGATCATCCGCGCATGCCGGATGGCGGCAAAGCCGGTGATCGTCGCAACGCAGATGCTGGATTCCATGGTTTCGGCGCCGACCCCGACACGGGCAGAGGCTTCGGATGTCGCCGGCGCAATATACGACGGCGCGGACGCAGTGATGCTGTCGGCAGAATCTGCCACCGGTTCCTATCCGATCGAAACTGTAGAGATGATGGACCGCATCATAGAAAAGACCGAGAAGCACAAGCTCTACCGTCCGATTATGGAAGCAACCGAGCCGGAGATCGCACAGTCGCCGCCGCATGCGGTAGCGACCGCAGCAGCAAACGTGGCTGTGGCAGTCAAGGCGCCTGTAATCGTCGCCTATACCGCAAGCGGAACGACCGCAGCAAGAATATCGCGGGCGCGCCCTGCTTTGCCAATCATGGCGCTGACGCCTTCTGAACAGGTGGCTCGGCAACTCAGCCTCTTCTGGGGTGTCGTCGGCTTGCGTTCGCAAGATATCGTCACTTACGAACAATCTATCCAGCGGGCTGAGCAGGCAGCAATCGATACAGACCTTGCCAGAGCGAATGACCTGATCGTCGTCGTGACCGGCTTTCCTTTCTCCCAATCTGGAAGCACCAACAACCTTCGCGTTGCTCAAATCGGCAAATGCTAGAGATTCCGCAGGTTTAACTTTGCGATTAGGGGGACGAGAGCGTCGTGCGCGTGCTGGCGGTGTGATCGTGCGGCGCGACTGGCGGCTTCCGCGTCCCCTTTGTCAATCGCCTGGATTATCTCCCAGTGCTCATCTGAAGAGTGGATTGGAAGGGGACGTAAATTGAGAGTGAACATTCGGGCGCGATGCAGTTGATCCGCAACCGTGCCGGCCATACGCATGAGACGTCGATTGCCACTCCTGGCAACCAACTCCTCATGAAATCGCTCGTCAGCTGCCGCCCAAGCCTCCAGATCATTCTCCGCCAGTGCCCCGACCATTGAGGCGGTCGCTGATTGCAGTATCTGCACGACAGGGGTTCGTTCTTTCATTTGTAACTGTGCGAGGCGTGCTGCTGCTGCTCCCTCCAGAGCGATAATCACTTCATAGATTTCCTCAATGTCAGCAGGCGACAGCGCACAGATAATGATACCCTTTTTGGGAAGGATACGAACCAGCCCGTCTTCCTGAAGCCGTGCCATGGCCTCGTGGACCGGGGTTCTGCTCATTCCCAATTGACGGGCAATCTCGATCTCCGCCGCCTGGTACCCGGGAGGAAAGACATTCGACCGAATTGCCTCCTTGATCGCACTGTAAGCAGCGGTCACGCGACCGGCGCCCGCCGTATCAACGCCACTGTCTGGGGCGTCCTGAGGCACATCTCGCGGAATCACGCCGGCGACATCGTTTGCTGTAATCATAACGAACCTTCGATTATTCAGCATCCTTTATAGTGACGATCGAGCCAATTGACAAACACGGATACTTCGATACATTCCATCTTGCATGCAAGTAAGCATGGAACAGAGTGTGGAGGCACTCTGGCGCGCACTTGAGGAGGAAGTCGCGATGAAGAAAATGCTTGTGGCGCTCACAGGCGCCCTTCTGGCAACGTCGAGCGTTCTGGCCCACGCCCAGGAGAACTATCCAGAAAAGCCGATTACCATCATGGTCCCCGCTGCGGCGGGCGGCCCCAGCGACACGGTCGCCCGACTTGTCGCTCAATCCATGTCGAAATCTCTTGGACAGCAGGTTCTCGTGGAAAATATGGGCGGAGCCGGCGGCTCGCTCGGAGCGGCGACCGTGGCTCAGGCAGATCCAGACGGATATCGCCTTCTGCTCTACCACATCGGCGTCGCGACCTTCGCGGCTCTCTATCCGAAGCTGACGTACAAGCCGATTGAAGATTTCTCGAGCATCGGGCTGATCACCGAAGTGCCGATGACGATCGTCGGCAGGAAAAATTTCGAGCCGAAGACATTTGCCGAACTCGTAGCCTACGTGAAGAAGAGTGGCCCTCAGGTGACGTTCGGAACGGCAGGAACCGGCGCGGTTTCCGATCTATGTGGACGTCTTATTCAGGACGCGCTCGGCACCAAGATCACGCTTGTCCCCTACAAGGGCATGGGACCGGCAATGACCGATCTCATCGGCGGACGCATCGATCTGGCATGCGACCAGACGACCAATACGGTGCAACAGATCAAGGCAAACGAAGTTCATGCCTATGCCGTAACGACGAAGGCACGAATAGACGTACTGCCCGATGTCCCCACGGTTGCCGAAGGCGGCATCCAGAATTTTGAACTGAGCGCCTGGCATGCACTTTGGGCACCGAAGAATACGCCCGAGCCTATTCGCAACAAGCTGGCCGAGGCGCTTCGGGGCACCCTCAAGGATCCCGTAGTTATCGAACGGTTCGCAAGTCTCGGAACGTCGCCGGTTTCGCCGGATCTCGCAACGCCTGCGGCCCTCGATCAAAAGTTCAAGGCCGAAGTAGATCGCCTTACGAAACTGGTCAGCGAGACGGGAAAATAAGGCATCCCGCTGGCGGGTCCCTGCAAGGGATCGGCGGAACGAACGTTCCGGGCGACCATTTGCCGTGTCCTTTTGGACACGGCTTGCTCTCAATCGATGTTTCGAGGTTTCTTATGCGTGAATACAAGATAGCTGCCATTCCTGCGGATGGCATCGGGCCGGAAGTGATTGCTGCGGGTCTTCAGGTTCTCGAAGCGCTGGAAAAGCGCAGCGGTGACTTCAAGATCCACTCGGAAACCTTCGACTGGGGCTCTGACTACTATAAGAAGCACGGCGTGATGATGCCGGCGGACGGGCTGGAAACGCTCAAGAAATTCGATGCAATCTATTTCGGCGCTGTGGGTGCGCCGGATGTGCCCGACCACATCACCTTGTGGGGCCTGCGTTTGCCGATCTGCCAGGGGTTCGACCAGTATGCGAATGTGCGCCCAACCAAGATCCTGCCGGGCATCACCCCGCCGCTGCGCAATTGCGGCCCGGGTGATCTCGACTGGGTTATCGTGCGCGAAAATTCTGAAGGCGAGTACTCCGGCCATGGCGGGCGCGCCCACAAGGGCCTGCCGGAAGAAGTCGGCACGGAAGTGGCGATCTTCACCCGCGTCGGGGTCACCCGCATCATGCGCTATGCATTCAAGCTGGCTCAATCGCGCCCGCGCAAACTGCTCACCGTCGTCACAAAGTCGAACGCACAACGTCACGGCATGGTCATGTGGGACGAGATCGCCGCCGAGGTGTCGAAGGAATTCCCGGACGTCACCTGGGACAAGATGCTGGTGGACGCGATGACCGTGCGCATGACGCTGAACCCGAAGAGCCTCGATACGATCGTTGCCACAAACCTGCATGCCGACATCCTGTCGGACCTTGCCGGCGCGCTGGCAGGCTCGCTCGGCGTCGCCCCGACCGGCAACATCGATCCGGAACGCCGCTTCCCGTCGATGTTCGAGCCGATCCACGGCTCGGCCTTCGACATCACCGGCAAGGGCATCGCAAACCCCATCGCCACCTTCTGGACGGCAGCCCAGATGCTCGAGCATCTCGGTGAAAAGGATGCCGCCGCGCGGCTCATGACTGCGGTCGAACGCGTCACAGAAGCCGGCATCCTCACACCAGACGTCGGAGGCAAGGCCAATACGCAGCAGGTCACCGACGCCGTCTGCGAGGCTATCGCAGGGTCCAATATCCTCTGACAGTTCGTGTCGAGGTTCGGGAGGGAAAAAATGGAAGACTCGTCGGTCAAGTACAGCCGCCACAACGTGATTGCGGGCGGTATATTCATCGGGATCGCGGCCCTCTTCATCGTGCAGAGTTCGAGTTACGACTTCGGAACCGCGCTGCAGATGGGCCCGGGCTTTTTTCCGATCGTGCTGGCCGTGACACTTTCCATATTTGGAATGCTGATCCTGATCGATGGATTGCGCAAGCCGCCGGAGCCAGTCGATGGCGCCGTGCCCTGGCGCGGTCTCATCCTCGTGTGCCTGGCGCTTGCGGTCTTTGGCGCCGGGGCTCGTTCTCTAGGGCTCATTCCGGTCGTTTTCCTTTGTACCTTCATGGCGGCCCAAGCCTCGCGGAAGAACGCGCCTCTGTCCGCCCTGGTCAGCGCGTTCGTCATGTCCGTCCTGTGCTACGTGATCTTCAAGATCGGTCTTGCCGTATCGCTGCCGACCTTCGGTCCGGCTCTCGGCTTCTGAGGTGGCTTCTATGATAGATCTGTTTTCCAATCTCGCGCTTGGCTTCGAAACGGCGATGACGCCTGTCAATATCGTCTGGTGCTTTGTCGGCGTGCTGCTTGGCACACTGGTTGGTGTGTTGCCCGGCATCGGGCCGACTGCGACGATTGCCATGCTGCTGCCGATAACCTTCACGTTCTCGCCCGTGACATCGCTCATCATGTTATCCGGCATTTATTATGGCGCTCAGTACGGCGGATCGACGACGGCGATCCTCATCAATCTGCCGGGGGAAAGTTCCTCGGCGGTGACCGCCATCGACGGTTATCAGATGGCAAGGAAAGGACGGGCGGGTCAGGCTTTGGCCACGGCAGCCCTTGGGTCTTTTTTCGCGGGATGCGTGGCAACCATGCTGCTGGCGATTGCTGCGCCGCCTCTTGCCGCGGTCGCACTTGAATTCGGCGCGCCGGAATATTTCGCGCTGATCGTTCTCGGCCTTCTGGTATCGATCTCTCTTGCTCATGGTTCTGTGCTAAAGGCGCTAGGGATGATCATCGTCGGCCTGTTGCTGGGCACCGTCGGGCAGGACATCTACACCGGCGAAGAACGCTTCACCTTCGGATATCTGGAACTGTCGCAAGGCATCAACTTCGTCTCGATCGCCGTTGGCGTATTCGGCGTTGCAGAAATCTTCCGCAATCTGCAGCACGAGTACACGCGTGAAGTGGGTGTAAATAAAGTGACTAATCTGTGGCTTAGCAAACAGGACTTCCGCCGAATCGCGGGTCCGGTCTTGAGAGGCACTGCGCTCGGCTCGATCCTGGGCGTCCTCCCCGGCGGCGGACATGTGCTCGCCTCGTTCGCCAGCTATTCTGCGGAAAAGAACCTCTCCAAGACGCCGGAAGAGTTCGGTCATGGCGCAATCGAAGGCGTGGCCGGTCCAGAAAGCGCCAATAACGCTGCCGCCCAGACGTCGTTCATCCCGCTACTCACTCTCGGCATCCCTGCACATCCCGTCATGGCCCTGATCGTGGGAGCCTTTATTCTTCAGGGGATCACGCCCGGCCCTGATGTGATCAATAGTCAGCCCGCCCTGTTCTGGGGCATTATCGCGTCCATGTGGGTCGGCAACCTGTTGCTTGTCATCCTCAATCTCCCGCTTATCGGGTTATGGGTGAAAATGCTGACGATCCCCTATCGAATGCTATTCCCGGCGATTGTCATCTTTGCCTCGATCGGCTGCTATTCGATTAACAACAACCCGTTCGATGTCTACGCCATCATTGCTTCTGGCGTTCTCGGATATGTCCTCATCCGCGTCGGCTGCGAACCGGCGCCGCTACTGCTCGGCTTCGTGCTTGGACCGCTGCTTGAGGAACACTTACGCAGGGCCATGATCATCTCGCGCGGTGATCCGACGGTATTTGTCACAAACCCCATTGCCGCCTCTCTTCTGGCGATAGGGCTGCTGTGCGTGATTGCCGCCTTGCTACCATCCATCCGTTCGAAGCGCGACCAAGTATTCGTTGAGGACGATTGAGCAGACGGTTCGATCAGCCGCTTTGGCCAACATTGCGAACATCTTCGCCACCAAGAAAGACATAGTTAAGGCTCGTGAGATCGCCGCCGAAACAATAAAAGAAGCTGGTCAGCTGAGTGGCAATGACATTTGATCAGCCCCCGGTGCCGACCGACCCTGAGGAAGGGGATTGCCATCAGGCGTGAAGCTCAAGCCGCCTGACGATTTCTTTCCGCAGAGCTCCCGGAGGTTCGAAAGTTGGAAAGCAACTGCGCCAGCTTCTCTGACTCTTGCGCAAGGCCGAAGCTCGCGGCATTCATCTCTTCGACCATGGCTGCGTTCTGTTGCGTCGCCTGGTCCATGTGGTTTACTGCCGAGTTGATCTCCTTCAACCCTGACGCCTGCTCCCTGGCGGCTATGCTGATCGCGTCCATATGTTGGTTGATCGCCTGGATGAGATCGACGATATCGGCCAGCCCTCCGCCTGTCTCCCTGACAAGTTTGACGCCTTCCGAAACGGCCGCTTCAGAGTTAGCGATAAGGGTCTTTATCTCCTTGGCTGCGTGCGCGGAACGTTGGGCGAGTTCGCGGACCTCCTGCGCTACGACGGCAAAGCCCTTGCCTGCCTCGCCGGCTCGGGCAGCTTCGACCCCGGCGTTCAAGGCAAGGAGATTGGTCTGGAAGGCGATCTCATCGATGACGCTGATGATCTGAATGATCTGCCTGGATGACTGCTCGATCCGTCCCATGGCCTCGACGGCGTTTCCGACCACTTCACCGGAATGATCGGCCTTTTTCCGTGCGCCCTGAACCAGATCGCGAGCCTCGGAAGTGCGGACGGACGCTGTCTGGACGTTCACTGTAATCTCTTCCAACGCAGCCACAGTTTCTTCCAGTGAGGCCGCCTGGCTCTCCGTTCGCTTCGCAAGATCGTTCGATGCGCCAGAGATTTCGCTGGAACCTCCATGAACGTTGCCGGACGAATCGGCAACAGCCATCAACACCTCCCTCAGTTGAGCAACGGACGAGTTGAAATCCATTCTCAGTGCTTCGAACTGGGGCGCGAGCTCCTCCTTGATCTCGCAAAGCATATCTCCCGACGCTAATTTTCTGAGCCCTTTGGCCAGCGCGCCGGTGGCGTTGTTAAGGCGGACTTCCGCTTCGGCCGCGGCGCGCTCTTCGATGGCCAGACGCTCGGCTTCCGCTCTGCGGCTGTTCTCTATCGCTTCTGCTTCAAGTTCGGCGTTTCGGATGGCGGCCTGCCGGAAAACCTCGACCGACCGCGCCATGCCGCCGATCTCGTCGGTCCTTTTTCCACCCGGAACGGTCACGTCGCGGTTCCCCTGCGCTAGGCTATTCATGCACCCAGTTAGGTGGGTGATGGGGATGGTGACGCGCCGGATGACGATGAACATTCCGACGATCGTCATGGCGATCGCGCCCAGCAGGATGGCCAGGTATGACGCAACACCCACGAGAGCGGATTGCGCCAGGCTCTGCCTTTTCATCAAGAAGTTTCATCGCCACCAGGGCAACATCCGCAACGCTGGCCTGGCCCTTGCTGCTCGCAGGCAGCCAGTCCTTCAGGTCGACCATCGCGCTGCGACCGTCAGCGAGATCCACATGCATCGAGTTAACAAGGTCCCAAAGCGGACCCTTGAAATAGGTGTTTTCCGCCGTGTTGAAGCTGTCCTTCAGAGAGCGGTCGGTCGTGGGATGATCGACAAGATTGCGAACTTGATCCCAGTTCGCGAAGGATCGGCCGTTCTGCATCATCAACGTTACAAGATCGTCTTGAGCGAGAGGCTGTTGAGTGGTAGCCGCCTTGTTCAGAACGATGGAAGCCGCACCAACGGCTGCGCGAGTAGCCCAAGCCCCGGCGCGGATCTGCAACAGATCGACAAGTTTGTTGTCTAGCGAGCGTATATTGCTCTCGGTCATGGCAGAGGCAATCTCAAGCTCTTTCAAGAATTCCTGGCCGAAGCTCGTATAGGCTTTACCAACAGCCTGATCCCGCTGAGCGAGCTCGGTAACGAACTGCGTATCGGCGCGTTTGCGGAGGGTTTCGTTTTCTCCCTAGAAATAGTTGATCTTCTTCAAGGAACCGGCGAGTTCGGCCGACTGTATCGCAGCTCCAGCCATTCTGAGAGCCGTCATTCCCTGATCGACCATTGCGCGATCGACCGGGACATCCTGAAGTCGGGCGCGTCCTTGCTCAAGCGTCGCCTCGAGAATCGTCACGCTGTGACCCCGCTCCAGACGGTAACCAAGAAGGATGTCAAAAACCGCGCGGTTGACGGCTGTATAGGCTGACACGGTGCTGTAGGTGCGGAAACTGGAATAGGAAGCGTTCAGCGCGCTGCCACAAAGTATACACAGTGCAAGGCTGAATAGTAAAAACACCATTGTGAGAACGTTCCTGATCGACAGCATGAATACCCCCCAATTCGTCAGTGGTACAGCTTAGCTTCGAAACGATAAGACTGTGCTAACACGTTAGCCGAAGTATTCGCACACCGGTGGATCTCCGCCTGGCACTATCTCAAGGCACGGAGCATTCGGCGTCTAAACGTTGATGGGACCTAGCCACGTTGGGGTGTGGGCCTCGAAGAAATGGAGCTCGACGTATGGAGGTTCAGCTGATCTCCACTACCTGAGCGACGACACCAGATCGCAGCTCTGGAGCTTGAATCGCGAGTTGCGACTTAGTTTTCGAACGGAAGACATCCGGCTGCTGCGTTTGGTTTGCGTTGGCGGCTTTTATCAAACCAGGACATGATTTATCTCCAGCCGAAAGCTATTTTTCTCAGTCCCGGCCACATATGATCATGCGGACGCCGCCGCATATATAGCCGCAAGACGATTCCGAAAATCTTTGGCGCCGAGTAAACCTGCGGATATGAACGGTGCTGCTAAGTGAGGCGAACGTGGAACTACGGGGGCGTTTTTGATCGAATTTCGGCCAGGGACACATCGTGTGCCAACTCGATAAGGCACATCCCCGCTGTACCCTTTCGATCGATTTCGAAGACGCCGAGATCGGTGATAACCAGATCGGCAACCCGACGCCCTGTGAGCGGGAGCGTGCATTCCTCCAGAAGCTTGGGCACCCCACCAGCCTGATGTTCCATTAATACGATCACGCGCTTGACGCCGGCAACGAGATCCATGGCGCCACCCATGCCCTTCACCATCTTGCCCGGAATCATCCAATTGGCAAGATCGCCCCTTTCGGACACTTGCATTGCACCAAGGATAGACAGGTCGATATGACCGCCCCGGATCATTGCAAAGCTCTCAGCCGACGAAAAGTAACTACTGTTTGGGACCTCTGTGATGGTTTGTTTGCCGGCATTGATCAAATCGGCATCTTCTTCTCCATCGATGGGAAACGGCCCCATCCCAAGCATTCCGTTCTCGCTCTGGAGCGTCACCCGCACCCCTTGCGGTATGAAGTTTGCGACCAGTGTGGGTATACCGATCCCAAGATTCACGTAAAAGCCGTCTTTCAGTTCACGCGCGGCTCGCGCAGCCATCTGTTCGCGGGTCCACGCCATGTCAGGCAACCTCCTTGTGCGATTTGGGCCGAACGGTCCGTTGTTCGATCCGCTTTTCAGGATTCGGCACCTGCAGTACCCTCCGTACGTAGATGCCGGGTGTATGGACGCCGTCGGGATCAATAGTCCCCGCAGGCACAAGGTGCTCAACCTGCGCAATGGTCACTTTAGCCGCGGTCGCCATCACGGGATTGAAATTCCTCGCGGTTTTTCGATAGACGAGGTTACCTTCGGTATCCCCTTTGAACGCATGGATGATAGCGAGGTCCGCGGTCAGGCTGGTTTCCAAAATATACTCGGCATCGCCGAACATCCGCGTTTCCTTGCCTTCAGCAACAACCGTTCCAACGCCTGTCTTCGTGTAAAACCCAGGAATTCCGGCACCGCCTGCTCGAATCCGTTCGGCCAAGGTTCCTTGGGGGTTGAATTCGAGTTCGAGTGCGCCGGACAGGAACTGTGCGGCAAACAGCTTGTTCTCGCCGACATAGGAAGAAATCATCTTTCGGATTTGACCGCTTTCCAGCAAGATGCCGAGTCCGAAATTGTCGATGCCGGCATTGTTCGAGATAACTGTGAGGTCCTTCACGCCCGACTGACGTATTGCCTCGATAAGAACGGTGGGAATACCGCAGACACCGAAGCCGCCGGCCAGAATTGTCATTCCATCGAACAACGTATCGGCCAGAGCTTCCTGTGGATTTACAACGACTTTTTTCATCTCCCTCTCCGGATCTGGGCGGTACCTTTGCGAACGAAACAACGTCATAGCGGGTGGCTTGGGTCCGGCTCAGCGACCTCTCGGTCACCAAGCCGTCCCGGTCGGCCGGCAAATAGTCCGGCAGCCTGCGCGATGCGGGCCAGGCACCGGCCGAGCAAACACGTGGAATGCGGTCTGGCTTAATTAGAATGGATAGCCTTGCTTCGGATCTTCGATGGTGATCCACCGAAGATCCGTGAACTCCGAGATCGCGGCTTTGCCACCGAACCGTCCCCAGCCTGATTCCTTGACGCCGCCGAAAGGCATCTGCGGCTCATCGGCAACTGTAGGTCCGTTGATATGGCAAATGCCGGATTTTATGCGCGCCGCGATTCTCAAGCCGGCCGTGACATCGTTCGTATAGAGCGAAGCGGCAAGACCATATTCAGTGTCGTTTGCGATTGCGACAGCTTCCTCCACATCCTTCACACGGATGATCGGTTTGACCGGTCCGAAGGACTCCTCGCTATATATGCGCATCGCCGGTGTGACATGATCGAGGACAGTCGCTTCGACCACGGCCCCATTCCGCCTGCCGCCAGCGACGATTTTGGCGCCCTTGTCCAAAGCGTCCGCAATAATTGCGTCCATCTTCAACGCAGCCTCGAGACTCACCAACGCCCCCAAAACATTCGGGCCATTGGGGTCACCCGCGGGCAGTTTATCGGCTTTCTCAGCGAGCGCCTTCGTGAACTGGTCAGCGATGCTTTCAACGACGATTATGCGCTCCGTCGACATGCATATCTGGCCCATGTTCATAAAAGCCCCGAACGCCGCCCCATTGACCGCAGCCTCGACATCCGCATCGTCAAGCACGATGAATGGGGCCTTGCCACCAAGTTCCAGCAAGCAAGGCTTGAGCTCCTCCGCGCACAGCTTTGCGATGATCCGGCCGACGCGCGTCGAACCCGTGAAATTCACTCTCTTCACCTCCGCCGCCCGAACAAGCGCTTCGACGACGCGGGCGGCATCCTCGGGAGCATTCGTTATGACATTCACGACACCTGCAGGAATTCCTGCATCATTCAGCACCTCACCGATCATCCGATGGGTTCGGGGGCACATCTCGGATGCCTTGAGAACCACCGTATTGCCGCAGGCCAAAGGCGTGGCGATTGCGCGCGTACCAAGAATGACCGGGGCATTCCAGGGAGCGATGCCAACACACACTCCAACTGCCTGGCGGACAGCCATTGCCATGCTGCCGGGCTTCTCGCTGGGGATGATTTCCCCGGTAATCTGGGTCGTCATTGATGCCGCCTCTCGCAGCATCTTCGCAGCAACGGCAACGTTGAAGGAGCCCCAAGGTCCAGTCGCACCCGTTTCCTCGGTGGTAGCCGCGATGAAATCACCGGAGCGCTGCTCCATAAGGTCCGCCGCCTTGAGAAGGAGCTTTCGTCGCTCATGCGGACCTTTTGCAGACCAAGCAGGAAAGGCCCCGTGTGCGGCGCGCACCACGGCGATCGCGTCTTCCGGTGAGCCGGCGGCTACAACTGAAGCGACCTCGTTATTATAGGGGTTAAGCCGCTGGAACGTCTTGTTTTGTGACGCGAGCACGCTGCTTCCGGAAATCAAAAGATCTACGTTCATGTCGTTTCTCCTCATTCGGCGACAAAGTGGTTTTCGATTGCACCGAGGCCGCTCACCTCCACTCGCACGACGTCCCCCGGCTTCATGAACGTTTCTGTCGCAATTCCCACGTTCGACGGCGTTCCGGTTGCGATGATATCGCCCGGTTCGAGGGTCATCACGGTTGAGAGGTAGGAGATCTGATCCCAGATGTTGTAGATCATGTCGCCAGTCGAGGTCCGCTGGCGCTCTTCACCATTGAGGGAGAGCGTAAGGGTCAAATTGTGAGGATCGGCGATCTCGTCGTCGGTGGTGATCCACGGCCCGATCGGACCGTGCGTGTCGAAGCTCTTGCCGAGCGTATAGGTGGGCGAGCGGAACTGCCAGTCACGCGCCGTGACGTCGTTCGCGACGAAATAGCCTGCAATAACGGACCGGGCGTCCTCGCGGCTGACATGCCGGCACCGTCTTCCGATGACGAAACCCAGTTCGGCCTCGTAATCGACTTTTTCGGAGACGTTCGGGATCACAATGTCGTCGAAGGGCCCATTGATGCAGGTGACCTGCTTGTTGAACCAGAGCTGCGACTTCGGCGTCGCGATCCCTGCGGCGGCAGCCTCCTCCGCATGAGCCTTGTAGTTCATCCCGATGGCCAGAAACTTGCGGGGATCATCGATCGGCGCAAGCAAACGTACTTCGGATAGCTGGAAACAGGGCGCATTCACGGACTGAATGGCAGATCGCAGTTCGTGCAACCTTTCGATCAAGAGCTTCATGGAGCCATTCAGGTCTGGCGCGACATTCGTGAGATCGAAGACATAGTCGCCTTCGACCCTCCCGAGCCTGGTTTTTCCTTCGACCGCAAATCTGGCGAGTTTCATATCTTTTTCCTGTTTACTCTGTCGCCGGTTCGACCGGCCGGATGCTGTTTACGGATACACCGATGCCAGGGCCCGAAAAGGCGACCATCTCGGTTCTGACGATTTCGAGACATGGGAGGTCTGCAATGGTGTTGACGATGTGAAAGGTAGTCGGGAGCTGCTCGAACGTGGCGCGGTGCCAATTGAAGCTGCCGTTGGCCCTCCACCGCTTGAAGTCGTAGCCCTCGAAACTGATGGCGTCGGGACGCCCTTCGCCTGGCCGCGGCGCCGGTGTGGTGACATAGGCGACGTCGGCGCCACCCCCCTTGCGCGGGTTCGTGCGGGGCACATATTTATAGTACATGGCCGCGCCACCGCCCGAACCGGGCAGGCTCGGGGGGGCATCATCCTCCACCATATCCGTGAGCGCGATATCGAAGAACTTGAAGCCGAACCAGGACGTCTCGCATGAAGCCGTACCCTTTTCGCGGTCCCAGGCAATTTCGGGCATGTCGCAAAAGAGTTTCGGGAAGCCCATCTCGTCGCGGCCGGTCAGGATCGCCTCAGGTTGGCCCTCCCAGATCACCGGGCAGAAAGAGCCATCAAGGGTCTCGGTTTTACCCTGATAAGTAACCGGAAAATCAAGCGACAGAATTCCGTAACCTCGACCGGCAAGCCAGTAGAGGTTCTTGAACCAGGCGCAGGAAACGCTGAGCAGTGGTTCGCCTCGCAAGCTCATGCCAGGCGGAAGAAGAGCCGCCAGCTTCTCGGGGTCGGTGCGATATGTGATCGCCATCCACTCCGCATTCATCGTGCCGGTTTCTTCCAGTGACCACATGCCGCCGCCGGGCCTTTGGCGGGGACCTACCGCCGGCCCGAAAACGACAGGCATTCGGTAGCGATGATCGGGGTTTGGTGTGAAGCCCATGTTTTGATCTCCTTGAAAGCGTCTAGGCAGCAAATGTCACGTTGTCCCGGCCTGCTGGATCACGCGCGTGGACAGACGGGCCCGGGCGAACAGCGCCACGGTCACGCAGGCGACCACGGCGGCCGTTAGGCCAATGGCATGGTAGCCGATCACATCCGACAGGACGCCACCCAGGAGAGGCGCGATCGCAGAGCCCGCCATCGTCATTGCAGGCGTAGCGGCCGCAGCCCGAGCGGAGGGATCGACCTTGGCGAGGAAGCCAAACAGAAATGTGTGGGTGAAGATCATAACCGCAGCGAAGAAGAGCGACGGCACTGCATACAGCAGGAAATCGTTCGACCCGGTGATGAGAACGGAAAGAAGAGCCTGAACGGCGGCGCCGGCAATGCCAACTACAAGCGGCGGTAACCGCTTCTGGAGCGCGGCGGCGATCAATGCCGGGAACATATTGACGATCCCGATCGACAGGAGGACTGTCTGAACCTCTCCCTCGCCGTAGCCCCTCGCCATGCCGATCCTTTCCACATAGGAAAAGGTCAGGGCCTGGACGAAGTTCATCAGCATCACTCCAATGGTTACAAGCCAAGCGGCGGCAGGGATGCGAGCGGCCGTATAGTGCTGGACTTCCGTCCCCGCCTGCTGCCTGGGGAAGAATATCGACGTCACGAGCGCCGCCGTTCCCATGATCGCGGCAAGGATCATAAAAAAGGTTGGAGGCCCGCTTTGGGCGATGACCGCTGGCGCGGTCCCGAGAAATACGAGCGCGAAGACGCCGAATCCGGCCGAGCCGAGCGCAAAGATCCGCAAAGGATTGGCCGTCCGTCCCATTGTTCCATGCGTTGACGAAAGCGCCGCTCCCGTGGCCATACCGGCAAGGGCATGCAGGACGAGGAACGTTCCGAACCCCGGCGGAAGCTGTGACATCAAAACGAAGCAGACTGCACTTGCGCCGTAGCCACCCGGCGCCAGCAAATGGCCGGGGAGTTTGTGGAACATTCGCGCTACTCCGAGGCTTGCCAGCACGACGCCGAGCAGGAATGCGGTAACCAGTCCGCCCGCATGCGTGTTCCCGAACCCGAAGCCGGCCGAGAGCGTCCCCACCCATACTGGCAAGGCCGCAAGATCGATCATCCCGGCGATATGCCCAAATATCAGTGCGACGGTGGCGCTATGCGACTTCATTGAGAACATGCTCTCTTCCCCCCAACATGCCTTCAACGGTCTCAAGCAAGGTATCGATCTCATCGGTATTGGCAGCGGTGCCGAAAGCGTAAAAATCCGGTCGCGCGAGGTAGGCGACAGCACCACGGCTATCGAGCCAGTGAGTGAGGCGCCCGTTGATATCCCGCCAGCCGGCTTCGCCGAGAAAGATTTGGCGGATGCCAAGTCTTTCCAGTCGCCCGTCATCGACCGCAATGCGTGTGACCAAGACCAAATCCCGGCCGACCAGATCATCGAGACGAACCCGAATATCGCCGCGCGCCAGATCGTCATGCGGGAGAAGTTCACCGGCGCCGCCGATGGGCTTACCATCACCGTCTCGCGCTATGATGCCACCGGACAACGGCGGGAAAGCCGGCGGTGGCGGCAGGTTTCCGGCAAAAAAGGCCTCATCCCTGCGGCGAGCTGCTTCGGGATCGGGGACGCAGATCACCTGTCCCATCGCCATCGAGATTCTGATGACGGCGTCCACATGGGGAGAACGCTCGGCCTCGTAGGTGTCGAGCAGGTTTTCTGGCGCGGAACCGTCGAGGACCCGGTTGAGCTTCCAACCGAGATTCCAAACATCGCGCAATCCGGCGCACATGCCTTGCCCCATGAAGGGTGGCATGAGATGGGCGGCATCACCGGCAATCAGCATCCGGCCCTTCCGCCAGCCACCCGCAAGCAGCGAGCGGAATCGATAGCTCGCGCTGCGGATGAGCTCGCCGTCTTCTTGTGAAAGCCATGGGGATAAAAGTTCCCAAACCCTGTCGGGTTCGCACATCTGCGTGGGCGTTTCGTCGGAGCGAAGCATGAATTCCCAGCGCCTGTTGCGCACACCGCTTGGCACGATCGTGGTGGGGCGTGCCGGGTTGCACCACTGAGCCGCATTGGGAATGGAGAGCTTGTCCGGATCGTGTGGCCTGACGTCGACGACGAGCCAGGATTCGTCGAACCCATGGTCGATAACGGATACATCCATCATCTTGCGTACGAAGCTGTTGGCTCCGTCGCAGCCAACCAGATAGCGGCCGGTCAGCATTCGTGTTTCTGAATGATCGATGGTCAGGGTCTGCGCGTCGAATCGGGCCAGCTCGACCTCAATATGATCATCTGCGTCGTGTGCTGCGACGGCCTCCATGCCGAGGTGATAGGAGATCCCGTCGCGGTGCAGAAGATCCTCGTGAAGGATCTGTTCAAGGTCGGGCTGGTTGAACGTATATCCGGTCGGGCCGCCGGAGATCGATTCTCGGGTCTCGTCGATATCGATCAACGCTTTCCAGTCTTCATTGTACCAGACGTAATGACCCATCTCCCGGGAGATGGCGGCGACTTCACTGGATATGCCAAGAGCGTGGAAAATGCGCTTTATCTCGTGGTCGTAGCCGATCGCACGCGGCAACGGATAGGCCTGCGGCCAGCGCTCCACGACCGTCACAGTGTGCCCGACGTCGACAAGCTGCCGGGCAAGTACCTTGCCTGTCGGTCCATAGCCGATAATGATGACATCGTATTCTGTCATGACTTTCCTCCCTCAACCGCACATGAACAACCGGCGACCGCTTCTGAAATCCAGACGCTCAGAAATCCGGGTCGAAGGCGATGCCCGGACGCAGGAACTCCGGTGTGGGAGGTGTGCCCCACAGATTGAGCCAGCGACCGGCCAGACCTTCGGAAATGTCCCAGGTGCGTGGCTCGTAGGTTGCGTCATTATCGATGCGGTCCAGCTCAATCGAATTTTCGACCAGGCAGCCATGCGGGTCGGCGTAGTAGGTGAAGATGTTGCCGCCGGCGCCGTGCCGACCCGGGCCCCAGACCAGCGCCCTGTCCTTAAGGGTGAGATTGTCGGCGATTGCCGCCAGATCCTCGAGCGAGTGGAGATCGAAGGCGTAATGGTGAAGGCCGCTCTCCCCCGGCCCCATGGCGATGGTGTGGTGAAACCCGTCCTCGGCTCGATACCAACGCAGGCCATCTTCCCCGGTCTGGTCCGACAGCTTCATGCCAAGCACCTTCTCGCAAAACTCGCCGAAGGCCTGGGTATCCGGCGCAAATGAGTTGATATGTTCGATGCGGCGGGGCCGTGCACCGGGCGTCGAATAGTTATAACGACGTGGCTGATTGCGAGCGATCGGCGTATGCACCTCGAAGATACTACCTCCCGGCGCGATCAGGCGAACGGCCTTATCGTAGTGCTTGCCGAGCGGTGTGTCGTCGAGCACGGTGAGTCCATCGGACAGGGCTCTCCGCTTGACTTCGTCGACCGCATCTGGACTGACGGCCTCCAGCCCGCAGGCAATCGCCTTGCCGTCGCCCTTGACGTAGGTCACCTCGTGATGCCGGTCGTTGCTTGAGAGATAAACCCTGTCACCTTCCTGCTCGGTGATGCGAAGACCGACGACGTCACAAAGGTCCTTCGCAGCGCCGACCGGATCGGGCGAAGAGATGACCACATGTCCCATCTGTCGAATTAGGTATGTCATTCCGGTTCCTTCTCTTGAATGAATGAATTTTTTCCCGTGGTGCTTTTTCGCGTTAGAGTCCGCAAAACAACCCTCCCCGCACCCTGCTATGCGGAGACCACAAACTTGTCGGAGATGTTCGAAGCATGCAGGTTCTGCCTGCATGTAGCCGGGTCGCGAGCCTTGCGGCTCGCCGCTCGGAATTGTGTCGGGCCTCAGGTCGCCGTGTTCAGTACCTTTCTGACGGAGGGACGCTCGCCGATGCGCTTTAAATAAGCGACGATTGCCGGCCAGGCCGAGAGATCAAGTTCGGCTCTCTTCGCCCAGCCCAGCACCACAAACGCGTAGGCGTCGGCGATCGTGAACGCTTCCCCGGCCAGATAAGGGCTACTGGCGAGACGAGTGTCGATGACACCGAAAACCCGGGGCAGGAAGGTCGTTTTCGTCAAGTCGCGATATTCCACCGGCGTGTTGGGCCGATTGAGCGGCGAGAAGGTCTTGTGCAACTCGGTTGCGATGTAGTTCGTCCATTCGAGCACACGATAGCGGTTGAAATCGCCCGGTGGCGGCAAAAGCCCGGAAGCCGGTGCCTGGTCGGCGACATACTGCATGATCACCGCGCCTTCGGTAAGGACCTCGCCGCTGTCGAGAACGAGCGCCGGAACCTGTCCTTTGGGATTGACGTCCAGATAGCTCATTCCGTCCCGCAGGTTCTTGGTCTGCAGATCGACGTTCACGAGATCGACCGGAATCGCTACCTCCTCCAGAACGATCCGTGATGCGGTCGAGCAGGTTCCGGGGACTTGGTAAAGCTTCATATGTTGGTACTCCCAATCGAGGCTGTTGTGCGTGGTATCAATGCTTGGGGGGTGCGATCTTGTTCACACTGCTCCAGTGCTCGGAAAGCCTATCGCCACGAACGCGGAAGGCATCGAAAATGAAATAATCGTAGGTTTTGCCGCTGCCGTCCGGTTCCGGTTGAGGCAAACAGGCAGCGACAACAACCATGTCTCCCTCGGCGACGACGAATGCCGGAGGAATAAGCATCTCCGCGGGTTCTGGCACCGGCCCGTTCGGGAAAATCGTCCTCACGAAACCTTCGAGCCCAGACAGACCGCTGGGTATATGGTCGCAGTGCTGGCGGTAGTCCTCAGTCACGAAGTCCTTCACAGCATCAGGGTTCTGACCATCGAAGACCCGACGATAGAATTCCCGAACCAGATGCTTGTTGCGTTCCAGCTGTTCTTTGTTTTCATGTTCCATGACATTGTCCTTTGTGGTCAGCAACGACGTCCTCACGGCCGGCGCAACGGGGAGAGTCCAAGGCCGCCGCTGATGTCGAAGGCAAGGGTGGCATAGAAGACAAAGCCGTCTTTCTGTCGGCCGGAGGAATAATCTGCGAGCACAGACGTGTTGGGGTTGACGATATAGGCGGCGCCGAGATCGAGAACACCGTGCTCGAAAAGTCCAACGCTTCCATGGACGTCGAACATGAACGTATCCCGCGGCTGCTTTTCATCTATGCCGGAAAAGAACAGCCGCGCATTCCTCTCGTATTCCGCTCGCTTTTCGCTCAGCCCGATGTAATGGATCGACGCGCCAATCGTGGCGACCGGATTTTCTGCCCAGAAGCCCGAATATTCGACCCCCGCATAGGCCTCCCAAGGATAGGCCTGACCATCGCCGAAGGTGTGAAACAATCCGCCATAGAGCGCGATGTTCTCCGGAACGGGCCCAGCGCCCGGCGCGCTCCAGACGACTTTACGGACCTGTCCGTAGACGCCGGTCGTGCCTTCGTGTTCGACGATGGTGGGTGCCGGCCCAAAGGTCGGGTTGCCCCAGCCAGAATTGTAGAGAGCATCCTCATAACGCGTCGAGCGATAATAGGCACCAAGCTCAAATTTCAATGGATTCGGATTATCAAAAAACGACTCCTGGTGTGTGAGGTTCGCGATCGCAATTACGCCCTCGGCATCACCCTTGCCCCAGTCCCAGCCATTTCCCTCCTGCCAGTTGTCTGGATTGTCCTCAACGATCCCGAAACCGATCGCGGTATTGGGCGTGAAATGATAGCCTGCGCGCGCACCCCAAACCGAAAGCGCTTCCCCCGGCATATTGAGAGTTGTTGCCAGCGTCGAGTTCAGACATCCGAGCCCCCCGCAAAAACCCCGCGTCATGAAGTCTTGTCCGAGTCCCATTCTGCCCGCCTCGATCTGAAGCCGGTCATCAAGGAGATCGGCTTCGACCGTCAGGCGCGTCAGATCAGTCCGTGAATCCACAACGGGTACCGGAAAAAACGCGTTCGACAGATCGAAGAGATAATTGTCGGTGTTGTATGATGGGTAGTTGATTGTTTCGACCCATTTGATCCTCAGGTCAGGCGTCAGGTTACCCGTGGCCCCGAAGACGAACATTCCGTAATTTGCGGAAGATCCTCCCTCGAATCCAAAAGATGGTGCGTTCTGGTAGATGTCCACATAATCGAGGTGAATATCGATGCCACTGTCGTGGAGCCATTTGCCGGCGTCCGACAATGGTCCGACGAATATGGGTTCCTGGGCGCTGCCGATCGGATTAACTGGCGGAACCGCGATGGCAAGACCATCGTCGTCTGCACAAGCGACAGCTGCAGTCATAAGAACAATCGAGGCGGCACAACCAAGTCGAATGCGCATTTTCCCCTCCCACATGTCGATAAATTCTCTCATCGGCCTGCTCCCCCGGCACGATCTCCCTCAATGCTCATCGGCTTGGGCGGCGAGGCCAGCAGCACCGCGAGCGCGCCAACGACGCAAAGGCCGATAATGATGTTGAACATCAGCGCATAAGATCCGGTCCGGTCAAAAATCGCTCCGGCGCCAGCCGCTCCCGATGCCGCGCATAGCGTGGAAACCGGCATCATCGAACCGAACATCGACGGGAAGGATTCTCGCCCGAAGTAGTTTCCCAGAAGTGCCATGATGCAGACCTGCGAAGCACCGTAACCGATCCCCGCAGGCACGGCGTAAAGCAGTATCCCAGCAAAGCCCTCCGGATGGCTCAGCAGAAAGAAGCCAAGCGTGACGAGCACCATGCTAACTGCAGCGATGATTGCCGGTGACATGCGGTCCCCCAGAAAACCAGCCGTCATATTGCCGATGAAGGAGGCGACGATTGTGATGGCCATGGCCATAGCCGCGTCCGCCGACGAATAGCCGATGTCCTGGAGATGGACTACGCCGTGCGCCATCAGGAAAACCCAAGCCACGCCGGCGACGCTCATGTAGGCAAGGATAAGCCAGTATGCCCTGCTTCTGACCGCCTCTTTCAGGGGCCAGTGGATCTGGCTCTTGAAAACAGCAGTCTCCCCCCTCGTCTGAACGGTCGTTGGGTTCTCAGCTACAAGCCGCTCAACATCGCGTTCGATCAGGGCGAACCGGGCGGTAAGCAAGGCGACGGCGGCGAGGCCTGCGATCACCCACCAGCCGAGGCGCCAGTTATTGTCCGAGACCGCCAGAAGGCGGTCAAGGGCCGGCGGCGACAGGAACCCACCAAACTCGATGGCCGAAAGCACGACCGAGACTGCCAGGGCGCGGCGGACATGAAACCACCGCGCAATAGCCGCTTGCGCAGGCAGCATGCCGGCAACGCATACGCCGGTCCCGACGACCACTCCGAACGCGATGACATACTGCCAGCCGGTGTTGACGACTGACGCCATTGCAACGGACCCGATAAGCAGGACGAAACAGCCGAACGTAACGGTGCGTTGATATCCGAACTTTTGAATGAATATCGCCACGACCGGCCCCTGGAAGCCCATCATCATAACGAACAGTCCGAATCCCAAACCAAAGACTGAACGATCGAGATCGAGATCTGCGATCATGCGGGCGTTAATTACGGCGATGCCAGCGCTTGGCACCGCCACCACCAAAAGCACGACCAGCCAAAGTGCGCCGAGAACCCTCCAGGCGTCCGCGCTGTATTCAAATCCACGCGCCGCAGGCGGCCTGCCGACCGCGCGCGCTCCTACTCCCTGTTCCAAAACTCACTCCTCCCGAGTTGCTGCTTGCGCGGCCTCCTACCGCACAAGCGCCGAATTTATGCGACCGATGCGGGTGCCGACCGGTCTGGAAGACCGCCCGCGAACATCGGAAATGGTTCAATCCCCATAAGTTGCCTCCCGAAAATTTCTGCCGTCGGGTCGAGACGAACCGCACCATGCAGCAGAGCGACGCGCACATCGCGGGCAAATCGCTGCACTGGATTGTTTTCGCTCGCGGTCGCCGACCCGATGCTGATTTGAAGCATGCTGAGGACGGCATCGAGGGAGTTCGTCGCGTAGACGGACTCCATCATCATTGCCTGTTCCTGGCCGTTGGTGATTTCGATGCCTTCGAGTGCGTGGCGATCGAGAATGTCGGCGCTGCGGTGGGCAACCGCCTCCGCCATCTTGATCATGGCGTAGGCCTTGGCCGCGCAGACCTGCGTCGAGGCCATTTCCGCAACTTTTGCATAAGGCAAATTGAAGGGTTGCTGCTTCTTGGCCATCTCGACGTAGCACTCGAATGCGCCCCGAGCCATCCCAAGCACAATCGCCATGTGAGTGAGGTTGGTGAGAAGCATGAGGCCACGCGCATCGAATTTGCTGGCGAGGCCATTATAGCGACGGCGCGTTTCATCCATCCTCATCGGGAAATCACGCATGTCCATGAAGCGTCGATCGGGAACGAATTGCTCTTCTTCTACCGTGAGACTGTTCGATGAGGTCGCCTTCATTCCCATCACATGCCAGTTGTCGACGATCTCGACCTGGTTTGCTTGAAGGATGGCCATTGCACGGCTCATCTGTCCCGGGGCACGCTCGTAATCGACGCCAACGGCAATCCATTTTGCATGCTTGCAGCCGCTGCCGAAGTGCCATGAGCCACGGAGCATCCAGCCCCCGTCGACGCGGCGGGCGGAGCCAACCTTGGTCGCAAAGATTGAGGCTCCCGCGGCAAGCGGTCCGACCCAATTCTGCCCTTCGCCGAAGATCTCGCGGACCGCATCGTCCGGAAAGGAGATAATATTGCGCAGGCCACCCGCCACGAACACGATCCAGCCCGCGGCACCATCGCCGCGACCGATTTCGCTGACAATCTCGACCACGTCACGCGCTCCGAGTGCATAACCCCCGAAATCCGTCGGCAGCGTAAGACGAAATGCGCCGATATCGTTAAGCGCGTGCAGGCTTTCCCGACTCAGGGCGCCGAGCTTCTCACCCTCCAACCCATTCTTGCGCAACAGGGGAACGAGATCAGCGGCTTTTTCCCGAACGCCGCGTCCGATCTCACTGGAGTAAGGCGATTCAAGCACGTTCGTGGGCGACTCCCTAAACAGCTTCAAGTTCATGTCCACGCTGAAATTCCTTATTTTTTGGAGCTGATGGTGCCCTGTGTTCACGGGGCGGCAAAGGGGACACATGAATGAAAGTCCCGGCGAAACCACGCCACCGGCGCGCTGACTTCATCATTGATCGAGGTGGCAAGAACCCTGCCGATCAGGAGTTGGTGATCTCCGATAGTCTGTGTACTGTCCAAGGAGCATTCGATGGACGCATCGAACCCTGGAAGGAGAGGAACTCCGTTCTGAGATAGTGTGCATGCCAACCCTTCGAACTTGTCATGCGCGTCGGATGCAAACCGGAGGGCGAGCTCGCGGTTGGGCTCGGAAACGATGTGAGCAGCAAATTTCCTCGAGTGCAAAATCGCCTGTAGCGTCTTTGACTTTTGCGCGAGGCCGAAGACGACCAAAGGTGGGTCAAACGATAGCGAACTGAAGGAGCTGACAGTCGCGCCCGTGGGTTGATCTTCTGCAATACTTGTGACGATCACCACTCCGGACGGGAGACGACCAAAGACGTCCTTCAACGCGTTCCGGCTCGGGTAAGCTTGTACCTGTGGCGAACAAGGAAGTGGCGGCGCAGCAGTAACAGCATTAAATTTCATCGATACCTCCCATATCGTTTAGAGGTATCTTAGATCTAAATTATCTTGTGTCAAGGGTCCTGGATGATTAGTGTTGGACGCGGCTACGCGTGGACCCCTTTGCGCATCATGCCTGGCTTTGGTAAGTAGTGGCTAAGCCCATGGGATTGGATTTCAACATGTTAGACAGCAGCGATCGCCTTGTATCTCAGACCCAAAAGGTGTTCGATGAACTCGTTCGACAGTGGGAGATTGATTTTCCCGGTGAAGACAGCTCTCCGATAGCGATCGCAATGAGAATACGGCACCTTTATCAGCTGGATCAGGAATCTCTTCAGGCAATTCTCACGCCTTTTGGTCTCGGAGTGGGTGATATCGATGTCCTGACCCACCTTGCTCAACGTCCAGAGGGTCGCCCGATTCGGCCGAGTGATCTTGCTGAACTCTGCATGGTGACGACAGGCGCCATCACGGGGCGGTTAACCAAACTGGAGCAGCGAAATTACCTTAAGCGCGTACCGCATCCTTCAGATAAGCGAACGATATACGTTGAAATCACGAAGGCAGGTCGGGAGCTTTTGAGCAGGACGAGGGAAGAAGTTGCAAGGTCATCTCATCTGCTCCAGGGCATTCGTGTTCTCGACATCTCAGAACGGCGCGATCTGGTTGCAACCCTGACAAAGTTGATTTCTCTTCTGCCTTCCTGACCAGATACCGCCTTTTGTCGTGACGCCCGGCTCAAAAGATCGGCGCGCTCTTCCATACCGTGCCGACCATCGCCTGATTGTAACCGTCCGCGTAAACAGCGCGCATATAGTTGGTATTGAAGGGATCGAGCATTGAATAGGGGATCTGTTTGTCGATCCATGCGATCCTCAATCGACTGCCGGTTCTTTGGCTATGGTTATAGAGGGCAAGCAAAGCCTGTTTGGTCTGAGATTTAACCATCGTTGCGTAGGACCGTCCGGCCACCGAGATCGTCGAATTCTTCGTCTCGGCGAACTCCGGCATCAGGGCGTTGTTCACGATCACGTAGATGTCTGGATTGCGCTTGTTAAGCGGCGCCTGTCTGCCCGGCGAGGCGAGCACAGCGTCGGGCAAGCCAAAGAACTGCATCGATGAGCCGCCGTCGGAATGCAACTCCTCGATCTGCCGGGACCCGGATTTGGACTTGATTGTCACCGCCGGAAAGACGCCCGGTATGCTGGCGGAGGCGATCAGGACATCCCGAAAAAGCCCGAGCGCATCCGGCCGGCCGCTGTTTGCAATAGCGCCCATGTTCCAGACCACACCGCGCTGCGAATCGAGATTGGTCGTAAGAACGAACAGCCGTCGTCCCCGGCGGTGCTCGGCTGCAATCTTTTGCAGGATATCGCTCGTTATGTAGTCGGAGACCATCTGCCGCAAGCGCTCCCCCTTGAGGATGCTCGTCCCCAAAAGGCCGGTACCCATCCACCTCATATCCACGAGCTCTCTCGCCTGGCCACCAGTGTAAAGATCGGCGAGCGCCTTGTCGTATGCGGGACCGAGAAATGCATAAGGTGCTATCAGCGCACCTGTACTGACACCTGTGACAACGTCGAATACTGGCCGTGTATGTTGATTGCTCCAGGCGGACAGAACGCCAACCGTAAATGCTCCTCCAGAACCTCCACCCGAAACGCAGAGAACGTTGAGGTTCTTGTCGGTCGTGCGGGGCAACCATTGTGTCTCGTCTCCAATGCTGCCCTCGGGAGCATCGGCATAAGCACGAATGTTATCGAAACCATCGACTTCGGCAACCGCCGCTTCGCTGGCGGAATAGACAGCCCGGGTTGTCGTCACGCAGCCGTACACAGGCATGCAGATAGCGATGACAAGGATAAAGGGAAGCACGCTGGTCCGTGGCTTGCTCATTTTTCGCGTAACTGAACGGGAAAGCGAGCCATCAACACGTGCCAACTCGGCCAAAGCTGACAGCGTCAAACGCTTAAATGCGAACCATCTGAAGGCGAAACGTGGATCCATTCGGCATCCTTGCTGAAAACTGCGATAGCACTCAATGATCCGTCCCGATGTATTCGGAATAGAGAACGCCGTTGCTGCCAGATCGGTCAGAGTGTCGATCCATCTCCTTTGATGGCGACAAAATTGTGGTCTCTGACGGTGGCGATCCGGTCCAATTGAGCCGTTCGAAGCAATGATCGTGCCTGGCCTAACGCAATTCATGCTCTTATCTCCCAGCCGGTTAGCCAGATTCTGCAGGCATAGGCTATGCCTTTTCCTTCTGCTTGCCGCGGAATGGCCGCTTGAGGAGGTCAAGGAAGTCGTCGACGAAGGTGAAGATGACCGGGATAACGAGCAGGCTAAGGAATGTGGAGGTCAGCAGCCCACCGATCACGACGATCGCCATGGGTTGGCGGAAGCTCGCATCGCCGCCAGTGAGGCTGAGTGCAACGGGTAGCATGCCGCATCCCATGGCGATGGTGGTCATGATGATGGGCCGCGCCCGCTTGTGGCAGGCGTCCACCAGAGCATCGAACCGCTCCATACCGCCGCGCCGTGCCATAATGGCGTATTCGACCAGCAGGATGGAGTTCTTCGTCACCACGCCCATCAGCATGAGCAGTCCGATCACCGCCGGCATGGAGAAACTCGTGCCGGTGACGATGAGCGGCAGAAGTGCTCCACCGAGCGACAATGGCAATGCCATGAGGATGGTGAGGGGTTGCAGGAAATCGTGGAAGAGAAGCACCAGCACGGCATAGATGCAGAACACACCGATAGCCATGGCAATACCGAAGCTTTCAAACAATTCAGAACTGCGCTGCAGTTCGCCCTGTTCGACAAGGTGGACGCCCTGTGGAAGGTTCTTCAGCGCAGGCAGTTCTTGGGCTTCACGGTTGACGTCACCAAGGATCCGGCCGTTGAGTTCGACCGAGAGCGTGACGTTGCGCGATCGATCGATGCGATTGATCTCCGACGGGCTGCCGCCGATGCCGATCGCGGCGATGGAACCGAGATCTACGCTGTCGTTCGCGCCGCTGACGCGGAGATTGGCGATGTCGTCCAGCGTCGTTCGGTTGTCGGGATCGAGCCGCACGCGGATCGATACCTGCCGCTGTGGCAGATTGAGCTTTGCCATTGACGAGGAATAGTCACCATTGGTCGCGACGCGGACCGCTTCGGAGATCGCTTCCGATGTGACACCAAGTGCGGCTGCCCGGGTAAAATCAGGAACGATCTGGATTTCTGGCGCCTGGAGTGAGGCACTGGAGGTAACGGCGCCGATGCCCTTAAGCGTGCGCAACTGCTCCTCAAGCGCGTTGCCCGCCTGATCGAGGGCATTGGAGTCGTCACTGGCAAGCGTGATCTCAAGCGTCGTTCCATTGCCGCCCGTTCCGACTTCGACCCTCACACCGGGCAACGCCGCGAGCGCCTGCCGGATGTCATTTTCGATCTGGGACTGCTTGCGGTCGCGATCGCCGATCGATGTCAAATCAACGACAAGGGTTGCCGAGGTGACGTCATTTGTTGTTGAGGACTCCAGGCCGCCCCCCGAGGAGGCGCTGCCGACGGCTGCGAACACGTGGGTCACGTCCGACATTTTTGCGATAATGTCCGCGGCCTGGCGCGTCACAGCGTCTGTCTGCTCGATGGTGCTCCCCGGTTGCAGTGTGAGCGTTACCTTCGTCTGTGCGTCGTCGGAGGCCGGCAGGAATCCCGATTTGAGAAGAGGGATTGCCGATAATGAAAGTCCGAGGAAGACGGAGACACCGAGAACCGTGAGCTTCCGGTGGCTGAGGCAGGCTTTCATGATGGCCATATAGGTGCGCATGATGCGTCCGTCCTTCTCCTCAGTCGGATGCGCCTTCATCATGTAGGCGGCCATCATTGGTGTCAGCAGGCGCGCGACCAGCAGCGAAGCCAGCACCGCGACGGCTGCGGTGACACCGAACTGGCGGAAGATGAGGCCGGGAATACCGCTCATGAAGGCGGTCGGCAGGAACACGGCGACGAGCGTAAAGGTCGTGGCGATGACGGCAAGGCCGATCTCGTCGGCGGCCTCAAGTGCCGCCTCCATTGGCGATTTTCCCATGTTGAGGTGGCGCGCGATGTTCTCGACTTCCACGATGGCGTCATCGACGAGGATGCCGACCACCAGGGAAAGGGCGAGAAGCGTTACGGTGTTCAGGCTGAAATCCGCGAAATACATCGCCAGAAAAGTCGGGATAACCGACAGGGGCAGCGCCACCGCGGACAAGAAGGTTGCTCGCCAGTCGCGCAGGAACAGCCAGACCACGACGACGGCGAGAATCGCGCCTTCGTAGAGCATGTGCATGGAGCCGTCGTAATTCTCGATGATCGGCCCGACCGTACTGTAGGCCTCTACGATCTCCACATCGGGATTGGCGGCCGCGAACGTCTTCATCGCGGCCTGGATGTCGGCTGCGACGCCCGTGTCCGAAAAGCCGTTCGAGCGCTTGACCTGCACGCCTATCACCGGCTGCCCATCGAGATAGGCAAGCGACGAGCGATCGGAGAAGCTGTCCGTCACGGTGCCAATTTCATCGAGACGCACCAATTCGCCGCTCGGCAGCGGGATCGCGAGCGCCTTAAGCTCCTCGACCGAGGCGACGGCGCCGAGAGTCCTGATCGTTTGCCTGCTACCACCGATCTCGCCGCGTCCGCCCGAACTGTCCGCCTGAACGGATTTGAGACGGGACGAAACCGTCGCGGCCGTAATTCCCAGCGATCCCATGAGCTGCGGGTTCAAATCGACATGCACTTCGCGGTCGATCCCCCCAACTCGGCTTACCTCGCCTACACCGGATACGGAAAGCAGGGCCTTTGTCATGTCGTTGTCGACAAACCAAGAAAGTTCCGTCTCGTTGAGCCGGGTCGAGCGGACGGAGTAGGTGAGCAGCGGTGAACTTTGGACTGTGACCTTGGTGACGCTCGGTGACTCCATGTCGGCCGGCAGATCCGTCGTGCTGTCGACTGCGTTACGGACCTCGTTGAGAGCCTCCTCGCTGTCCTTTTCCAGTTCGAAAGACACGCTGATCGACACGGACCCGTCCGTGATTGTCGTGGTGATATGGTCGAGCAGGCTAAGCGAGGCGAGATTGTCCTCGATCTTGCGGGCGACCTCGGTCTCCAGTTGCGTCGGAGCCGCGCCCTCGAGCGTCGCGGTGATCTTCACCGTTGGCAGGTCCATGTCTGGAAAGTTCTGGACGGCGAGCCGCTCGAAGGCGAGCAGACCGCCGACGGTCAGCAGAACAAAAAGCAGAATGGATGGAACGGGATTGCGGATCGACCAGGCGGAGAAGTTCATTGCGCTTCTCCTTCAACCCGTACCAGCGCTTTATCCGAGAGGAAGGCGCCACCGGATTTCACAACCGAGGTTGATCGATCGATGCCGGACAGAACCTCCACCTCGCCACCATTGCGGCGTCCGGTCTCGACACGCACGCGAGAGGCGCGCCGATCCTTATCGACCGTAAAGACATAGTTGATGCCGTCGCGGAACACGAGCGCGGTCTCGGGCACCGTGAGGGCGCTGGTCGACTGCAGCTCGATCTGTCCGGTGACATAGATGCCGACCGGAGGATGATCCTCCGGTGGCAGCGTGACATAAATGATCGCGCGGCCCGTATCGGTGCTGACCGTCGGTCCGACCAGCCTTACCTTCCCCTCGATGCGCCTGCCGCCAGGGCCGGCAATCGCTGCAGCAAGGCCCTCCTTGATGTGAGGGTAATATCGGGCTGAGACCTCGGCTTGCCATTCAACGCGTTGCTGACGGACGAGCCGGAACAGCTCTGTTCCTGAGGAGACCACTGCGCCAAGCTGCGCGGAGCGGGAGGTGATCAGCCCGTCATCGATCGCGACGATCTTGGTCTGACTGACCTTGATCTTCTGGCTGTCCAGCGCGGCTTCGGCGGACTTGAGGCTCGCCTCGGCGGTCTGCTCGGCGATCAGGTATTCAGTGACCTTCTCGTCCGAAAGCGCGCCGCTGCCACGAACCTGCCGCGCGCGGTCGGCATTCGCCTTCGCTTTGGCGAGGTCTGCCTTGGCGGTCTCGACCGACGCCTCCTCTTTGCGCAAATCCGCAAGTACGGTTTCGTCCGCCAGTTGAACAAGCGCCTGACCCTTCGCGACCACCGAGCCGACATCGACGAGAACATCGGTGATGCGAAGCCCACTGATTTCTGATGCGATGATAGCCTCGTGCCATGGCTTCAGCCAGCCGCTCGCCGGCACGGTCTCCGCCCACTGGCGCTCAGACGGCTTCACGACGGCTACGGTGAGGGCCGCAGCTTCTTCTTGCTGCGCGAGCGAAGATTGACCGGAAAAGGCAAGGCTTGCCCCCGCGAAGAGAGCAACAAAAAACGGGGCTGTTCGCATCAGAGAGAATTTCCTTGTGATTTCGTCTGGCGCTGTGCCGGGGTAACGGGATCGGCGTTCCAGCCTCCACCGAGCGCCTTGTAGAGGGCAATCCAGTAGCGCACCGCGTCGCGCCGGATTTCGATGAGCGAAATCTCTGCCGATTGCGCAGAGCGCCGGGCTTCCTCCCGGTCGAGCAGGCTGACACCACCCGCCCGCCAGTTGGCATCAACCGAATTGAAATAGGTCCTGTAGTTGCGCGCCGCGCTGCCGGCGTCACCGATCCGTCTACGGGTGCTGTCCACCCGAACAAGCGCAGTCTCGACTTCGGCGACCGCGCTCAGCACGCCTGACTTGTAGTTGGCGACCGCCGTATCGTAATCGGCGATAGCGCTTGTGACGGCGGCGTGACGCGATCCACCGTCGAAAAGCGGAATCGTTAGCGCCGGACCGAAGGACCAGGGCAGCGATTCGCCCGTCAGGGTCGAACTGCTGATCGTGAGCGAGCCATCAAGACTTAGGCTCGGATAAAGATCGGCCTTCGCCGCTCCGACATCAGCGATGGAAGCGGCAAGCTCCAGTTCGAGCGCGCCGATGTCCGGACGCTGCCGCAACGCTTCTGCCGGCACAGCCGCGAGCTTGAAGTTCTTCGGCGTCGGAATGTCTGTCTTGCCCTTCGCCAGCAGTTGCCGGACCCGTGCCTCGTCAGTGCCGGTGACCTGGGCGAGCGATTTCACCAGCACCGCGCATTCGGCCTGTTGCGCCGTCAGCGTCGATGAGGATGAAGCAGCACTTGCCCGTGCTAATGCAAGGTCGGCGGCGGAGGTGAAGCCCGATGTCGCGGCGGTCTCCGTCGCCCGTATCGTTTCGCGCTGTGAGGCGAGTTCGACGCTGTAGGCGTTCTCGAGCTGCCGGCAGGCCCGGTACTGTACATAATAGTCGGCGACCTCGGCGGCGAGTGATACCCGGGTGTCGTGCCAGTTGGCGATCTGCTCTTGGACCCGGAGTTGAGCCGCTTCGCTCTTTTGCCGCGTCTTGCCGAACAGGTCGATCTCCCAGGAGGCATCAAGGCCGCCGCTCGATGTCGTCGCAGCGGCGACGCGGTTGGTGGCGTCGCCATCGGTGGCGGAACGCGCGACGGAGGCCGAGCCGTCCATACTCGGAAACAGGCTCGACCGTGCGGAAGCCAATGTCGCGCGCGCCTTGTCGATGTCGGCGGCGGCCGAGGCAAGGCTCGGATTCTGCTCCTGGGCGTAGCCGATGAGAGAAGTCAGCGAAGGATCGTTGAAGGTTGACCACCACGACACGAGGGTGGATGTCTTGCCGCCATGCGGCACGGTCGCATGCCAGACACTTGCGATCTTGACGTCGGCTGGTTGAAGCTCCACGAATGTCGCGCAACCGGACAGGAGCAGGCAGAGCGTGACCGCCAAAGGCGGATTGGATCTTTTTCTGAATACAATTTTCATTGACCTGCCCGGACTAGCGAAGAATTTGCCTGTCCGTAGCGGATCTAACGTCAAGTGCGGTCAAGCCGGTGTTAAGATAGGTAAAATTCACTGTCCGACAGGGATTTGTCCTGTATGGCTGCCCTCTGAACGAATGATAGGCTTCCGAATGGCAAAGGTTCTTCTTATCGACGACGACGCCGATCTCACGACACTCCTCAAGGAGTATCTCTCCGAGGAGGGCTTCGACGTAGCGACCGCGCAGGACGGGCGCGCCGCGATCGTTCAGGCTGCATCAGGCACCGTCGACATCATCGTCCTCGACATCATGATGCCGCATATGAACGGCATTGATGTCCTGCAGCGCATCAGACGATCGAGTCCGGTGCCCGTCCTGATGCTGACGGCCAAGGGCGATGACGTCGACCGGATCGCGGGGCTCAATCTCGGCGCCGATGATTATGTACCAAAGCCGTGCTCACCCGGCGAGCTCGCGGCAAGGCTGAAGGCCATATTGCGCCGGGCCGGCTCCTCTGGCGCCGGCATCTCGCAGGAAGTGCTCCGGGCTGGCGAATTGGCCATGCATCCGGGAAACAGGACGGCGGAATGGCGTGGAAAGCGTCTGGAACTGACAGGCACCGAGTTTACCCTGCTCGAGGTGCTTGCCCGTAATGCCGGTCAGCTCGTCTCCAAGCAGGAAATATCGAAGCACGCCTTCGGACGCCCCCTGACGCCGTTTGACCGGCGGATCGACGTTCACCTGAGCAGCGTCCGCCAGAAGCTCGGCAGCAGGGATGACGGCCAATCCTGGATACAATCGGTGCGGGGACAGGGCTATCAACTCCTGCAAGACCGATGATGCGTGGCCTGTTCTGGAAGTTCTTCACCATCACATGGTTGATGATGGCTGCATCAATCGCAGGTTTGTTTGCAATCAGCGCTATGCTCGATGTCGGCCCGCTCTCTCAGGACATCGCCCGCCAGCAGCGGGTTTTCGCGCTTGACGTAGCGCAACAGTTGCTGGCGCTAGAAGAGGAGGAAGCTGCCAAATCGTTCGCGCGAGCCGCAAGGGCAGTGCCTCAGCCGGTCGACCTTTCCATATCCGACATCGGTCCGGCGAGTGCTTGCCCGGATGTCGCTACAACGAACATGCGCAACGTCGTTGTGGGTGACGCTTGCTACCGCGCGACGATCATCGCGCAGGAACCGGGGGTTATCGCGGAGACCTGGCCGAAGCTGGTGCCCTGGGCATCGGCCCTGATCGCAAGCGCGATCTCCGCCTTCTGGCTCGCTCGCTATCTCATTCGTCCTGTCGCCCATCTCCGTCACGGCCTGAGCGCTCTCGCTCATGGCCGATTCGACGTCCGCATCGGTGACAAAATGGACGGTCGGAAGGACGAGGTAACGGCTCTGGCTCATGACTTCGATGCCAGCGCCGCGCGCCTGCAGGAACTTCAGGAGGTCCAACAGCGCCTTTTTCACGACGTGTCCCATGAACTGCGCTCGCCGCTGTCCCGCCTTCAGGCGGCGATTGGGGTGCTGCGGCAGAATCCTTCGAAGCTTGAGATAATGATGGAGCGCATGGACCGTGAGATCGAGCGCATCGACGGGCTGGTTGGCGAGATACTTACCCTCGCGCGATTGACCGCCGGCTCCGGTAGCAACGTCGTTCAAACTCTCGATCTGATGGATCTGCTGAACGGAATCATCGAAGACGCGGCTTTTGAGGGACAGGCGCGTGGGATTACTGTGTCCCATGACGGCTCCGCCACCTTCATCGCCGAGGTCAACGGGGAGCTGATCTATCGCGCCTTCGAGAATGTCATCCGCAACGCCCTGAAATATTCCCCCGACAACTCTCGCGTTTCCATTCGCTCGGAGATTATTCATGGAGCCCTTCGCGTGACGGTCACGGATGAAGGGCCAGGTGTGCCTGCGCCTCAAGTCGACTGGATATTCCAGCCGTTTGCGCGCGGAAGCGACACGGCTGCGCCAAACGGCTTTGGCTTGGGCCTCGCCATCACAAAGCACGCGGTCGAACAGCATGGCGGCCGCGTTTCGGCATCGACAGCGGCCGGTGGCGGGCTGGCAGTGATGCTGGAGATTCCCAAGCCGGCCGCTCAAAAATTGGAACGGCGGTGAGATTGAAGCAGGGATGGAGACAGTCCGATCACGAAGTGGCGGGCGATACCCTGCCACGTCATGATCCTGATATCGGTCTGGTGAGCTCGCTCGATGTTTATCGCACGATAAGCTGATGAATCTTCCTGCACTGCGCGCTTAAGAATTGGCAGGGGTTCAGCTGCGGACGGTCCGCTTGCTAGCGGATCCGTACGAGCGGACAACAATCGCAGGTGTCGCTGAAACCGATCTCACTTCGTCGACTGAGATCGTGCGGTGAGCTAATTTGCCTCCGGATCGAAGACAGTCTACGAACGACCCGTTCGGACGTTCCGCGGGAAGGCTCTCGATCGGCGTGCACCGTGCGCGATGCCGGTCTTGTACCACACAAGAAGATGGCCCGCGCTTGCGTCCCGATGCAACGAACTCGCGTCGTAGAATTGCCTGGCCCGTTCCAAGACGTTGCTGCGGATCATGACATGGGTCGCCTCGGTATTATTTGCTGGCACCTCGAAGATCGGCTTCCGTGATGCCGATGCCCTGAAGAATCTTGCTGCGAAGGTAGGCATCCCGCGTGGGGTAGACCGTCGAAGTCCGCATTTCCGCCTGCCCCTCGTGGAAGCGCATGAACTGGCCGCCGGATTGAGAGGCCACCTGTCCCCAATGTGGAACATCATGGCCGTTCGGATCCCCTGTCTTGATAAAATTCGCAAGATAAGTCACCGCGATATCGCGCATTGAGAGGTCAGGATCGGTCCAGGGTAGCTGATTGTGGTTGTCCGGACGGAGGGAACCATTGAAGTACCAGTTGTCACCAGCGTGCCAGGCACGGCGAAAACCCTGATCCTTGCCCGGCGGCCAATGATCCCAATAATAGAGGTAGACATTGGCTTTGCTATGCGTCTTGGCAAACTCGGCTCCCACCCGAACATACTCGAACATAAAATCGTTGAGCATGCGTAGCGACAGACGATAGGCTTCCACCGGATCGTCCGTGGCATAGAGCGGGAAGACATCTTCATCCACGTTCCCAGCCTGATGCGGACGGATCGCCGTAAGCATCGCATGGTGCTGTTCCTCCGCGGTCATCTTCAAGTCGTTCGGCCGCAGGCTGGTGTATTCGTCGGCCGTCTGCCCGATCATGATGTCGAGCTCGTCGAAATCACCCGGCTGCAGCAAGTTCACCGAATCTTTGGTGAAGACGTAGTCATCGATCGTATAGAACTGATTCGTTGCGACGGCGCCGGCCATGGCGCCGTAGAGTGTTTCCTTTCCTCCCTGCCATTTTTCGAGCCAGGTCTTCGTATCGATAGCGCGCAGATTCGCAAGCGTCATCTCCTTATCGAACAGCTTATTGATCGCCTCTTGGTTCTGCTTGGATTTCTTGGCGAAATCCACCACCTTTCCTGGCAGGAAGCCGGTGAAGCTGGACTGGATGAACGCTCGTTTGAAGAGCCCTTTCGCCAACGGCGTCCGAAGCAGCGCAACAGTATTTTCGCCACCAGCCGATTGTCCGCCGATCGTAACCGTGGCCGGATCGCCACCAAAGGCCTTGATATTGTTCCGGATCCAATGGAGTGCATCGACAAGGTCGAGAACGCCGAAGTTGCCCTTTGGCCCATCCGGATTTTCTGTTGCCATTTCCGGCAGCGCCAGCCAGGCCGGCGCTCCGAGGCGATACTGAACTGAAACGACAACGACACCTTTCGCGGCCAACTCCGCGGCATAAATATCCTTCATTGCACTCGAGCCCAGCCGGTTCGCACCGCCATGGATCAGCATGTAGACCGGCAGCCTTTCCTCAGTACTTTCGGCCGGTGTCCATATGGCAAGGTTCAATCCATTGTCGCTGACGGGCGCGTCACTAAGCACGTTGGGGTCCTGAAGCATCTGATTGCCCCACTTGTCTGCCAACAGGGTTCCCTCCCAGCCTTTCACAGGTGGTGCAGGTTTCCAGCGATTTTCCCCGCCGACATCACCGGCGAAAGGAATGCCCAGAAACTGCATCACACCTGACGTGTCGCTTGGAACACCTTGCACCTTGCCACCCGTAATCACGGCTTCCGTCAGAGGTATCGCCTGCGCAAATTCGGTAAAACCCTGCGCCCAAACGAAAGCAGCGGCCAGAATGCCGATCGCGCCGCTTACACGCCATCTGCGCTTGGAATTCGTCGTCATGGTACTTTCCTCCCAGATTAGATCACGCGGCCGATCGGCATTCTGAATCCTAGCGGAAAGATTTTCCGTAAAGAGACGACCCAGAAACCGGTGGGCCTAGTGACATTTGATAGATTGAGGCTGCCCTCTGTAAGGTTTACGCAAGCAATTCAGATAAAACTGCGGGTCCGCAACAAGCTTCAAGAGGCGTATCGCCCTGCTTCAATTGCTCGATGGCGACATGTAACATCCAGTTGTCGCCGGGAGGCGCGGAAATCGTTACCGCCGAGCCGGCAATCTGCGCGCCGGCATATATCGGGCGCATGTAGCTCGCCAGCATCCCCTTGCGGCCCTGCGCCTCGTGGACCGTGGCAACACCGGCCTCCCTCAGCCTGTCGATGACGGACTGTTCGGTCCGCGCAACCGTCTGCACAACAATTCCCATGTCAGTGTCCTTTTCTCTTAACCGGCGGAGTACCATGCGTGTGGAACGTCTCGATTGTCTTCAGCCCCCAGGCCTGTCCCTTTTTCCGTTCGCTCTCGGTCCAGACGACGGTCTCCCAGTCCGGCGCCAGGATAAGGCGCGCTCCCGAATTAGCGAGCTCCACGCGATTGCCGGCCGGCTCCCAGACATAGAGGAAGAAGGTGCCCTGGATGGCGTGCTTGTGTGGGCCGGTCTCAATGTGCACGCCGTTTTCGAGGAAGATATCGGCCGCGCGCAGAATGTCCTCTCGCGTATCGGTGGCGTAGGTAACATGGTGGAGCCGCCCCTCACCCCCACCATGCTCTTCCGTGCAGGCAAGATCGTAAGTCTTATTGTTGTTCGTGAACCAGCAGCCCCCAAGACGCCCGTTGTCGAGCCGGATCATCTCGGTGACGCGCGAGCCAAGGCAGGTGTCCATGAAGGCACGGAACTCCGTGACGTCCCCGGCCAGAAGATTGAGGTGGTCGAGCCTGCGGGGATGAGCGCCGCGCCCATGGAACCGCTGCGCGAGGTTCTTGAGCTTCGGCCTTTCCTCCGCCGGCGCCTCGTAGCGCACCGTGTCCCAGTAGATCTCGAAGAGATGCCCGAAGGGGTCTTCGAAACGGAACGCCTTGCCATGGCCGAGGTCGCCCGTCACCCAACCGATCACCTTGTACTTGCTTTCCTCGATCGCCTTCACCCGCCGCGTCAGTGCCTCTTGCGAAGCCGCGCGATAGGCGATGTGCCCGACGCCTGTCGAGTGATGGCGAGTGAGTTTCAGCGTGTGGAACTCATAGTCATCCCAGGCGCGCAGATAGGCCGAGTTTTCGTCCTGGCCGGAAATGGTCAGGCCGTAGACCCGCACGAAGAAATCCAAGCTTTCTTCGAACCTGTCGGTATACATTTCCACATGCGCCAGATGGGCAATATCGAACGAGCGCTCCATTTCCACCACCTCCCGACAAGCGCTAGAGCTCGTCGACCGTCCGCGGGAACACGGACTGGAAACCCTCTGCATACTTGGCAGCGCGGCCGCCGGATTGACCGCCGGAATTGCGCTGGAAGTGGTTGGCGCGGTTCTGGGCAACGCGAGTGTAGAACTCCCAAAGGTGCTCCTGGCCTTCCATGCACTCGATGGCGGCGCGCTTCTTGTCCCAGACTTCGGTGATGTCGAGGAAGACGTCCGGCTTCCAGCCCATCTGCTCGGTCTGGTGTGGCTCGAACAGATAAAGCTGCGGCGCGCCCAGCACCTTCTGTCCGGGGTTGTGGCCCCAGGCCTGGGCGATCATGCGCGCTTCCAGCGCCACCTGCGTCGCATACATGTGATCGGTATTATAGGGGTCGTAATGCGAGTGGCTGAGCATGAATGCCGGCTGCACGTCGCGGATGACATCGACCAGCTTGTATTTGTCCTCGTCCGTCAGGCGCAGCGGGTAGTCACCGAGATCGAAGGAGATCAGGTTGTGCACGCCGAGCGCCTTCGCCGCCTTTTCCGACTCCACGCGGCGAGCCGCCTTGACCTTTTCGAGCGTCATGCCGGGTTCCTTCCAGAGCTTGGCGGACTCGCCCCGTTCACCGAAGGAAAGGCAGACAACCGTGACCTCGTAGCCCTTCTGAGCATGCACGGCGATCGCGCCGCCGCAACGCCAGACGAAGTCTGCAGCATGGGCGCTGATGACGAGAGCAGCTTTTCGAACTAACAACTTCTTTCTCCTATTTACTGACCCGCTTCCGCACAAAATTTCAGTGGAAGCCTTTCACAGACGAGAGTGTACGAAACTGTTGCATTTAAGGAACAACAACGTCTGGGTGGCCTGACCTGTCGAGCGCGGTGCGCACGAAGCCAGCCACCTTCTTTTCATCAACAAACGCTTTTACGAACGCCGCTGCCAGAGGTCTGCTTACGCTGACGCCCACTGCTTGGGGAATCGCCATGAACGGTTCTGCCGTCACTTCGTATCCGGGCTGATCGCCGGCAACTTTCTGCATGGCCTGCCTGACTCCGGCTAGACCGTCGAGTTCGCCCGCCTCCAGCGCATCGCGCGCTTCCGGAAAGCTGTCGAACCGAATCAGCTCGCCGGCACCACCGTTTCGAGACAGAAAGAGTTCGTAGGCACTGCCCTTGACTGCGCCGATCTTCAATCGAAGCCGTACGATGTCGGGCAAACTTGATACGTCGAGCACGCAGCGCACCAGGAAAGCACCTTCGATCAGGACATAGGGCTCGCTATAGGCAATCCGCTCAGCACGCTCGGGATCGATAGCCAGGAAACAGATATCCCACTCCCCAGTGTCGGCGCTGCCGGACACCGCCCCGGCCTTTTCGTAGTGCCGGAAGCGGATCGGCAGCGAGAGTCTTTCAGCCAGAGCCCTCGCAAGGTCCACCGAAACTCCGGTTGGCGTGTCGTCAGTTTGTCCGCGACTGACAAGCACGACATTGCCGTGGTTGAGGGCGCATACCAGTATGCCAGATGGCGCGATCTCGTTGCGGATCGTCTCGATATCGAACTCGGTCACGGTTTTCCTCCTCCCTGCCGACCTAGCCTTCATCGGCCTCTTGAGACTAGATGGACTTCATCCAGTCGTCCTCGGTGGGAAACTGCGTCACCATCAGCTCAAGACCGCCATCGCCAGCGGAAATGATTGGTGCCGGATCGTCGAACCGGACGAAGAGCAGGGAGAACGGTTTGTAGGTCTCGCCTTGATAGACCAGGCTGCCGTTGAGCACGATCAGGTACTGGCCACCGCTCCGGGCCGGATCGGGAGTCTGCGCGGTCATGTTCGGACCGAGCCGGAGAACCTTGCAATTCATGCCGTCATCGCCGGGCTGTTCCTCGATTACGGTGTCGACGGTTAGGTCGGTGCGATTGCGAAGGACGGGTTCAATCGATAGCGCCACGGCATCCGACGTGCGATGGCGGCGTTTGGTCGGCCGCAGCTTTTCGCGGACGTTCGGCGTGGTCAGATAGACGAGCCCCGCATCGGTCTTGCTGCGCAGCGTCAGATAGGAAAGCCCCTGCGCACCGGCAATCAGCGGACCGTAACCGGTATGATGGTCCGCATAATGCACGGTGACGAGCCGCACCTCATCACGGCCGATCGTGCCACTGCCGGCGATGAACACCTGGAACTGGTCGACAATGTGGAAGTGAGAGTCGAGCTTCTGGTGGGCGTTCAGGTCAAGCCGAAAGGCTTGTGGATCGGGCGCGGCAATATCCGAGTTCTGGCCAAACATGTTTATTTTCCAGGACTGCCCGCGGCGAAAGCGCGTCGGTTCCTTTTCCGTATAGGAAGCGGCCTGCATTAAGTGATCCTCCTTAAACTGATACCGGCGTAATTCAGTGGCGATGCGGCGGCGGGAACTCAACATCGAGCGCTGCCGCCAGCGCATCGCGATCCATTCCAATCATCTCCTGCAACCTCCCGAACTGCTGCGCCGCGTTGATTGTCTGGACCGCGGCAAGACGGTTCGCCTTGAAACCCAGCAGCGAAAATGCACCACTGGCTGGTGCGTTCAGTACCGCTTCCATATCGGCACCGTGCACATCGCCGGACATCTGGATCTGGATGGAGGCCTGATGCGACCAGTAGCGCGGCAGGCGCTTCGGCGGGGGCGCCGTCCCGGCGATCGCCGCAGCGGCGGCTTTGGCCTGATCCTGTCCGGGGTTGACGGCTTCGTTTCGGACATGGCAACCATGCGCCGGATCGTACCATGCGGCGCAGTCGCCGACCGCGTAGACGCCGGGGCGCGAGGTCTGACCTTCTTCGGAAACGAGAATGCCGTTACGGACCTTCAGCCCTGCCGCGCGTGCCAGTGCGTCATTCGGCGCCGCGCCGATTGCTACGACGACAAGGTCCGCCTCGATTGCCTCACCGTCATTCAGGGTGACGATGTCCACATTCCGGGCTTCGTTTCGGTTGATCGCCGTCACAACGGCCCCGAACCTCACATTTAGCCCTTTGGCCTGATGGCGGTCGAGCACATAGTTCGCGATCGACTTGCTGACGGTGCGCTCCATCAGCCGCGCGCCCGCCTCGATGACCGTGGTACGCAGCCCCTTCTGCACCGCCATGGCAGCGATCTCCACGCCGATCAGTCCGCCGCCGATGATGGCGACCGACGTGGCATGTGCAAGACGGCTTTTCAGTTCGCTGAAATCCTCGTATGTCCGCAGATAGCGAGCAACCCCCTCAGGATCGATCGCGGCAGAGAGGCGGCGCGGTTCCGCCCCGCAGGCGAGGATCAGTCGCTCGTACGGATAGCGCGCACCGTCCTCGCACAGCGCGTAACGCTGGTCCAGATCGAGGCTGACAATACGCACACCTTGTATAAGGTCGATACGGTTCGACTTATAGAAACTCTCCGGCCTCAGCAGGGTCGGAGAGTAGTCCTCTTTGGAGAGCGCCTCCTTTGAAAGAGGAGGACGGTGGTACGGCAGTATGGTTTCCTGAGTTACCAGCGCGACCGGATTGTCGTAACCTGCGCTACGCAGGGCTGCCGCCGTCGCGACACCCGAATGGGAAGCACCGAGGATCAGAACACCGGACATGACAGGCTCAACGAGTTAATCGCGCTCATCCGACGACAACCATATCGAATTCGCTCTTGCGGGCACCGCATTCAGGACAGACCCAGTCATCGGGCACGTCTTCCCAGCGGGTGCCTGCCGGCACGCCCCCATCGGGATCACCAACCGACTCGTCGTAGACATAGGCGCAAAGCACGCATTGCCATACTTTAAAATCGGGCCGCTCAGTGGCTTCTGCAGAGAGCAAGGTTTTCTCCTCCAAGAAAAAATGCATCTCGGCAAATCTACAATGTCATCTTGGTTATCACTAGATGATCTGCCATACTAACAGACATGCCGATTTGGCATATCAGATGATCGAGGAGAAAATATGGACATTCGGCAACTGGGATATTTCGTCCGTGTGGCGGAACTGGGCAGTTTTAGTCGGGCCTCGGCATTTTTACACGTGGCCCAACCCGCACTCAGCCGACAGGTTCAAAACCTTGAAACGGAGCTTAAGGAACGTTTGCTCATCCGGAACGGACGAGGCGTTGAGTTGACGGAAGCAGGTGAGCGGCTGCTCGACAATGCTCGTGGAATTCTCAGACAAATTGAGCGCACCTACGAGGACATCGAAAATTCCCGCACCGGGAAGTCCGGCAAGGTAGCGATCGGTTTGCCCGCTACTATCTCCACCGGCATCGCAACAGCGCTGATCCGCAAACTGAGAGAAGAGCTTTCCGACGCGCAGGTCATGCTGGTCCACGGTCGGTCCAATCAATTGCAGGAATGGATCCTATCCGGGCAACTGGATATGGCGATCATGTATGATGCCCCCTCCTCGCCTATGTTAGAGATCCACAAGCTTGTGGACGAGAATCTTCATCTTATCGGCCGCGAAGGCGCTTTCGAGGACGACAAACCGGTGCTTCTGGAATCCCTTGCGGCGGTACCGATGGTGATCGCATGTCGTCCAAACAGCACACGGGTCGTGCTCGATTCGGAACTGGCACGGCTCGGACAGAAGCTCAATATCGTCTTTGAGTTGGACCCTCTCGACACCATGTTCGACCTTGTCAGGGATGGTTATGGATTCACTGTCGCATCTATACGCACTCTAGCGTCGAAAGGGCCGAAGGCTGAGCAAGGATTGGAGCTGCGCAAGATCGTCGGGCCGGAACTCATCCTTGCCGTCCAGCTTGTTCGACCGGCTCGGAGACTTTCAAACAGACTGCACGAAGCAGCGTTCCGCATTATGCGAGATCTGAGTCTGAAGCTTCTTCGTCCGCAGCCGGCTTAATCGTCGTCCGGCCGAAAGCTCATTCGGGATGCGGATGGCAGGAAAATGCCTGTGATTACGATCACGACGGCGGCGCTCGCGAAGGCCGCCGCAGCGAGGCCAAAGATGTCCGAAGCCATGCCGAGTCCCAGTGCTCCGAGCGAGGGGCTGGCGCGGAATATAAGGCCATGCACGCTGAGCGCACGCCCCCTCAGCGCTGCCGGAATAGCCAACTGGATAAATGTCTGAGTGGCGATGAGACTTACAGAGGACAGATAGCCCATCAACATAGCGAAAACGGCCAGAATGCAGATCGAGCTTCCGAGAGCAAACGCCATGGCCGCGCAGCCCGAGAGAAACCACCCCAGCGTGACCTGATGGGGAAGCCTTGAGGTGGAGAGATAGGTGTTCATGGTGAGTCCGGCCATTATCGATCCAAATGCCATAGACGATGTCAGCACCGCGAGGCCGGTTGTCGGCACCGCAGAAAACTGGGCGGCAAAGGCCGGAAGCATTTCTGCAATCGCGCGGACGAACACACCGCCGGCCAGAAGCAAAAGCAGCATTGCCCGAATGCTGTGGTTCGACCCCACGTAACGAAATCCGTCCAGGATCTCAGCGAGCACGTTTCGGCTCGGCCTCGTCTTCGATATCGTGACGGCCGGAGCAAGGTGATGAAGCACGGCGACGAAGACGATGGTGACGAGCGTGTTCAGCAGGAATACCCAGATCACGTCGAACTGGACGATCAGCAGCCCGGCGAGAGCCGGCCCAACCAATCGGGCGAGATTGACGTTCATGGAATTGATGGCGACTGCGGTCGAGATATCGTCCCGGTGCACGAGCTCCTGAACGATCGTCATACGCGCCGACTGACCAAGCGCGATAACACAACCCTGCAATGCAATGATCGAAATCAATGCACCTAGAGTAAGGAGATCCAAATACATGAATGCTGTCAGCAGCACCGCGATAAGGGCAATCGCAAGCTGCGACAGTTTATTCAGCTTCAGTACATCCCATCGGTCGGCCACAGCGCCACCGATCGGTCCGACGAACACGGTCGGCAACAGGTCGGCAGCCGCCAGAACCCCCAGCCAGAACGGCGAATGCGTCATATCCCAGACGACGAGACTGCAGGCTATCCGTTGCATCCACGTACCGAGCAGTGAGAGGCAGTTACCCGCGGTATAAGCCGCGAACTGCCCCTTGGTCAGCAATCGTACCAGCCGCGAACGTGCTATCTTCGGAAGAAGCGACAACACCCTCAAGGACCGGTATCCGGCCTTGAGTTGACCACGCGCCGCGGGCGCCCATCCAGGAAGGCGCCGATCAGACGGATCGCATCGCCGTAGTAGGTCCCAAGCATCTCCTGCGTGAAATAGCCAAGATGCGGCGTGATTACCACGTTCGGCAGACTGCGGAAGGGATGGTCGACCGGAAGCGGCTCCTTCTCGTAGACATCGAGACCGGCGCCGGCGATCGAACCTGAGCGCAGGGCGTCGATCAGCGCGGTCTCGTCGACGATCGCCCCGCGGGCGGTGTTGATAAGGTAGGCGGTCTTCTTCATCGCTCGCAGTTCGGGAGCGCCGACGATGCCGCGCGTCCGGTCGCTGAGCGCCAGATGGACGGTGATGATATCGCTGCTGGCGAACAGCTCTTCTTTCGACACAAGGCGAGCATGGGCGGCTTCCGCCTGTTCGGCGGTCATATTTTGGCTCCACGCCTGAATCTCCATGTTGAAGACACGGCCGATTTCAGCCACCCGCCTACCGAGTCCACCGAGCCCCAGAATGCCCAGCGTCTTGCCGCCGATGGTGGTGCCGGCCTGATGCTGCCAGCCGCCGCTGCGCATCATACGATCTTCGGAAGCAATATGCCGGGTTGAAGCGAGGATGAGGCCCCAGACGAGTTCGGCGACCCCGCCGGCACCGCCGCCGCTTACCGGCGTATTGGAGACCAGAATGCCGCGACGGGCCGCCGCTGCGACATCCACAGTATCATAACGTTTGCCGGTTACGACGACGTATTTAAGCCGCGGCAAACGGGCAATCAGCTCTTCCGGGATCGGCATCCGCTCCCGTAGCGTGCAGATGATGTCGAAGTCGGCAAGTTCTCTTGCCGCTTCGTCCATCAAGGGCAACGGTTTGTCAAAGACGACGACATTGGCGCGGGACTTCAAGTCTCTCCAGTCAGCGACCACTTGAGAAATTCCCAGATAGTCGTCGAGAATGGCGATGTTCATGTTCATAAATCCCCGCGCGATGCTGTTCTAAAGGCTTGACCGAGTTTCCGGCCTATTTGCGCTGCCATTCCTCCGACCAGATCTGCAGCGGGTCCAGCGTTCCTTGCCGGAAGTTGGTGAGGTCGGTCACTGTCACGTAGGCCCGCGGATAAAAATAGAGCGGCAGCATCGGCAGGTCTTCGGCAAAAATCCTCTGGACCTCTGCCCATTTTTCCTTCGCCATCTGGGGATCGAGGGCCGTTTCGAGTTCGGAAATGGCCTTGTCCATCGCCGGGCTGGCATAACCGGAAAAATTGTTGCCAACGCCGTTGTTCTCAGGTTTCGGAATGGCGTCCGAACCCAGCGCAATGCGTGGAGAAACCGAGGGAGAAAAGTCTATCGACGACATCATCAGCGCCTTGAACTTACGCTTGCGGGCCATTTCGCCGTTGAATTCCTGCAGCGGCACGAAGTGGTTGGTAATCTCGACGCACACCTCCTTGAGCTGGCTCTGGATCACTTGGGCAATCTGCTCGCGCGTTTGGTTGCCGGCCGTGGAAACGAGTTCGAGAGAAAGACGATCCCCCTTGTCGTTCACGCAGACCCCGTCCCTCCCCGGCTTCCATCCTGCGCTTTCCAAGAGTTTCTTCGCCTCGTCTGCGTCATAGGCGTAGAGGGTCATATCCTTGTTGTAATAAGCGTTCTCGTTGCTGAGAATGCCGTTGGCAACCGGCTGGAGACCGCCAAAAAGCTCGTCGCTGATCGCCTGCCGGTCGATCGCGTAGAGGATCGCCTGACGCACCGATTTGTCCTTCAGGATCGGGTTGTCGAAGTTCACCGCGATGCGCTCGACGTTGGTGCCGTAATCGAGGTGATACGTAAACTTTTCCGGCTGCTGGTTCTTCAAGTCCAGCATCTGCGAGAAGCTGATTCCACCCGGGCTGACCGGCACAGCTTCAACCGAACCGGCGAGCAGATTTTGCAGCAATGAGGATGAATTATCGCGATAGCTCAGGACGATCCTCTTCAGGTGTGGTTTGGTTCCCGGCCAATTCGGATTGGGAGTGAAGACAATGCGGGTACCGATCTGGTAGTCGCTGAGCAAATACGAGCCGTTCCACAGGCCAGGATTTGTAGGCTGGGTATTGTAGAGCGATTGCTTGACATAGGTGTCCAGCGTTGGATTGGCGGCGTAGACTGGCCCTTCCAGATGCTCCGGAATTACCTGATCCCAAGAGTTGTAGCTGGACAAGATTTGCGGGATCGTCAGAATGACGGTCTGCGGATCCAATATTTCGAGTTCGGATGCACGCGTCCAGGAATTATAGTTGGAAAAGCCGATCTTCGGATCGCGGGCCATCTTCCAGGTAAATTCGATGTCCTTCGAAGTCACCGGCTTGCCGTCCCCCCAAGCAAGACCCTCCTTCAGCTTCAGCGTTACCTTCATTCCTCTTTTGCCACCAGGCAGGTCCACGATCTTTGCGAGACCGTTTTCGACGGTCGGCAGCCTTTCGCAGAGAACGCACTGGTTGACGACATTTTCGTCGAAGGCGGTGATAGGGCGAAGGGAATAGTTCACGACCAGTCGCTTCGTATTGTTGACCTGTACCAACGGGTGGAAATTGGTCAGAAACTGCAATTGGCCGACGACGAGCTGGTCTTTCGACTGAGCCATCGCGCTGACGACGGTCAACGAGGTGAGGGCCACTGTGGCCAGCGCGGTTTTGGCGAATCTCCTCAATTTCGATCTTACAGACGTCATTTTCTCCTCCATCAGACTTCTGTTTGAGTTGGTTCAATGCGATCCGGAACGTGTTTCCGAACGAGGGTCGAACGCCGATCGAACGCCGTCGCCGACGAAGTTCACGGCCATCACCGTGGCGAAGATCAGAAGACCCGGATAAACGGCGAGCATGGGCGCCGAGATAATCAGTTGCTGCGCGTTGGTCAGCATGTTGCCCCAGGTAGGTGTCGGCGGAACGATGCCGAAGCCGAGGAAGCTGAGCGTCGACTCGAACAGGATGATGCGCCCGACCGATAGCGTCATGGCGACGATGAGCGGTGTGGCGATGTTCGGCAACACATGGATGAAGACATTGTAGCGGCCGCTGGCACCACTGACGGTCGCCGCACGGACATAGTCGACATCCCGAAGGCTGATCGTGCCAGCGCGCGCAATTCGGGCGATCGTCGTCCAGTCCACCAGCGCGATGATGATGACAATCCGGAGAAAGACTGCCGTGGGCGACGTTGCCGCGGTCTGGCTCAGCCCGAGTTTCGTCAGGTCCACTGCCCCCAGAACGATCAGCACCGGGATGAGCGGCAGGGCAATGATACAGTCCGTCATTCGCATGAGAATATTGTCGAACTGACCGCCAATATAGCCGGCTGTGACACCGATCGCGATACCGATAATCGCGGTGATGAACGTGGCGAGCAGCCCGACAGCGATGGATACCTGTCCACCGTAAAGCAAACGCAGCAACACATCGCGTCCGAGTTCGTCGGTGCCGAGCCAATGCTGCGCCGACGGTGGTCGGAACCGCCGCAAGAGGTTTGTCGCATTCGCGTCGATACCCGTCAGATACTCGATCGAACCGGCCATGGCGCAGGCCAGCGCCAGAATGACGACGAACACTAGCGATATCATCGCAAGCTTGTTGTGGCGGAAACGCTCCCAGCGCTTACTCCAGACGGAATTCGATCCGGCGTCTGCCGGTGCTTTGTCGGCGGTGACGGTGCTCATTTCAGGGTAATCCTCGGGTCAAGCCATGCATAGGCGAGGTCAGCGAGAAGGCTCGAGAACAGTGTGACGATAGTCGCCAGCAGCAGGCCAACGAGAGCCAGATTAAAGTCGATATTGCTGATCGCGTCATAGATGACCTTACCCATGCCGAGCATGCCGAAGATCGTCTCGACGACCAGCGCGCCGGAAAACAGCGAGCCGAAGCCCAGTGCCAGCACGGTCACCATCGGAATGAGGGCATTGCGCAGCGCATGACGCATCACGACGGTGATTTCCGAAAGACCCTTGGCCCGCGCGGTGCGGACGAAGTCCGAGTTCAGGGTCTCGATCATCGAGGCGCGGACGTACCGCACCAGAGGCCCGACATGGAAAAAGGTCAGGACTGTCACCGGCAGTATCAGATGGACGAATTGCTCGCCGATCGCCGCGTCGCTCATCAGAGGCGTGCCGCTCGCCGGAAGCCAGCCCAGCTTTACCGAAAACACGATAATCAGGATGAGCGATGTCCAGAAGCCCGGAAGCGAGATACTGGCGAAAGCAAGCAGGCTAATAATGCTGTCCGTCCAGCCGCCGGGCTTGCGAGCGGCAAGCGCTCCGAGCAGCATCGCGAGCGGAATGCTGATCAGTTCCGTCGCGACAAGCAGCTTTGCGGTCTGGATCACCGCCGGCCATAGAACGTCCAGAACTGGCCTGAAATAGACACTTGAGTAGCCGAGGTCACCCTGGAACGCGGAATAGAGCCAATGGCCGTAGCGGGTATAGAGAGGCTGGTCCATTCCATAAAGCGCCCGCATCTGCGCCATCGTCTCCGGGGTCAGCGCCGGGTTTCCTTCCAGCATGTTCTCGACTGGATCGCCCGGCATCAGGCCGATCAGCATGAACAACAGTAGCGACATCACGAGAGTGACGAGAACTGCCTGGAGAAGACGCGAAATCGTATATCTCAACATCAGTTCACTCCTTGAAGTGGCACGCGGAAAGCTGGGTGGCCCGTCCGGGTGCAGGCAGAAGCGCTGGGCGCTCCTGTTTGCAGATATCCTGTGCTTTCGGACAGCGGGTGTGGAAGACGCAGCCGGAAGGTGGCGCCAAGGGTGACGGAATTTCACCCATAAGGATCTGCTCTTTCTTCCGGCGCCCCCTGCCGATGCGCGGCACGGCTGCAAGCAAGGCCTGCGTATAAGGATGACTCGGCGTGACGAACAGGTCTTCGGACGCCGCCACTTCCATCAATCGGCCGAGATAGAGAACCGCGACCCTGTCCGCCAGATGGCGAACGACGCCGAGATCATGGCTGATGAAGAGGTAGCTGATGCCGTGTTGCTTCTTGATGTCGTCCAGCAGGTTGAGCACCTGGCTTTGGATCGAGACATCGAGAGCCGAAAGCGGCTCGTCGGCGACAATCAATTCCGGCTCGGCGATAAGCGCGCGGGCAATCGCGATACGTTGGCGCTGGCCGCCGGAAAATTGGTGCGGATAACGCCGCGCGGCGTCCGGCGGCAGCCCCACCTGCCCCAGCACCTCGATTGCCCTCGCCTGCCGCTGGTCCGACGGCACGCCCTTGAGCCTCAAAGGCTCGGCAACAATCTCCCCGACCACCATGCGCGGATCGAGCGCGGAAAATGGATCCTGGAAAATGACTTGCACCGCGGCACCCGTGTTGCTATCGCGCCTCTCACTGTTGAACGTTACGGAGCCTGCGGTCTGCTTGCGCAGGCCGGCCACGACATAGCCAAGCGTCGATTTTCCGCTGCCACTTTCTCCGACGAGCGCCAGCGTTTCGCCCTTGGCAACGCTCAGCGACACGTTGTTTACGGCCTGAAGCCAGAGTGCAGGCTTCATGAACGCGCCGCCAATTGGAATGTCAACGTTGATATGGTCGAGCTTTAGCAGTTCGGTCATGGCTTAACCCTGTGGCAGGCGACGTGATGGTTGGGGACAACTTCAAGAAGGTCCGGTTCTATCTGCCGGCACGTTTCGTCCGCATAAGGACAGCGTTTAGCGAAACGACATCCTGCGGTGACGTCCGAGGTGACACGGCCGGGTATCACGTAGAGACGATCGACCCGCTTGTCAGGGTCCGGCAACGTCTGGATCAATCCTTGCGTATAGGGATGCAGCGGATTGGCGAACAGTGTGTCGGCCGGCGCGTATTCGACCGCTTTGCCGGCATACATCACCATGATCGCATGGGCGATCTCGGAGACGACAGCGAGGTTATGGCTGATGAACTGGATCGACATGTGTGCGTCGTCCTGCAGCGTCAGCATGAGGTCGAGAATCTGCGCCTGGATGGTCACGTCGAGTGCGGTCGTCGGTTCGTCGGCGATCAGAAGCTGGGGGCGGCAAGCAAGCGCCATGGCGATCATCGCGCGCTGGCGCATGCCGCCGGAGAGTTGGTGCGGATAGTCCTCCGCACGGCGCGCCGGCGACGGTATGCCGACCTGCGCAAGCAGGTCCACCGCCCGCTTTTGCGCTTCGCCCTTACCGAGCTTCTCGTGCTTTATCAGCACCTCGGCTATCTGGCGGCCCACCGGCATGACAGGGTTCATGGCAGTCATCGGCTCCTGGAAGATCATGGCGATCTCTCGTCCGCGGACCTGCTGCCACTGGCGCTGGCTGAAGCTGGCAAGGTTCTTGCCGGTGAAATCGATCCTCCCGCCAACCTTGCCCCCGCCCGCCACCAGACCGAGTAGAGCAAGCGATGTCATGGTCTTGCCGCAGCCGCTTTCCCCGACAATGCCCAGGGTCTGGCCGCGCGGGATCTTGTAGCTCAGACCTCTTACGATCTGCAAAGAGCCCATTGGCCCCGGAAAGGAGACCGTCAGGTCGCGAACGTCCAGCAAAGGCGTGGGGCCCTCCGCGATCGACGCAGCTCCGTCACCAACAATGACGTCGTTGACATAAAGCATTCGTCACCTCCCTTTCGAATGCCTGGCCTTTCAAAGGCTCAGTTATTGTTCTCTTCTATAGCTGCTTGCAGCGGCACAAGCCGCTGCAAGCAGGTCCTGATTAGAGATCGACGACGCCCACGCCATTCCTGATCTCGATCCTCGTCCCAAACGGCTCGGAGAGACGACGGTAGCGATCGATGATACGGACGGCATCCTCTCCCTTTGCCGCCATTGGCCGGCCTTCGGTATTGTGGTGATCACCATTGCCGGTGCGTCGAGTCTGCTTGACCTCGGGCGACGAGTCGCGCCCCATTTCCACCGGATGCAGAAGGATGCGCCTCAGCTTTTCGCCCTCCATCTCAAGCTTGATAATCGCAGAACTCCACCAGGTGTCGGAAGGCGTATCGAGGCCCGGATGAAGCGGATGGGCAGCGGGCGTCAGCGTAGACAGACGATCCACATCGTGACCCCAGGCATCGTAGCTGTCGTAGGGAACGCGCTGTATGAATTCGGACTGCGCAAAGAAATTGCCGATACCGTAGAAGATTGGCTTTCCATTGTAAATTTCGATACCGAGCGTTCGGTGCCAGCCGTGGCCGACATAGACATCGGCGCCGCCATCGATGACCGCACGCGCGAATTCCTTGACGAAGCCGGGCGGAGTATCTCCGCGGGGGCCGTCGGAGACGCTGAAGTGATGCGCCACGATGACCAGGTCCGCCATCGATCGCGCTTCATGGACCGAACGCAGGTTGCGCTCCAGGTCGCGCTTGTGGCAACGACTGATGATCTCGCAACGATCGCCGACAAAGAAGGATTCCGGATCGCCCCATTGCTGCGCGCCGGGGATCTGGATGCCGAAGGAGCCCTCGCGGCCATGCTTTGGCTTCTTCATCACGTTGAGCTTGCTGCCGAAATCCTTGAGGTTTCTGGCAGTCTCCGCATCAACCATGAATTCGAAGGTCAAACGTTGGGGGTTGACGCCGGGGCGGCCCTTGAGGGCTCCCTTCGGCATGCCTGCCCACATGAAATGCTGGTTGCCCGAGCTGGTCGAAACGAGCGCAACGCGACCGTTTTTCTTTTCGACGTACCCCGGCTCGCTTGCGAGCTCAAGATCCGCGCCGGTGCCTGCGGTGACGATGCCAGCGGCCTTCATATGCTTCTTGGTTGCGATTAGACCTTCAGCCCCGAAATCGAAGCTGTGGTTGTGCGCCGTAGACATGATGTCAAAGCCGACCCACTTGAGATCCTTGGCAATCTCCGGGTCCGCCATCATGAAACTGCCGATACCCTGACCGCGCGCCGGGTACTTGAGCTCATCGTAATCGGCAAAATTCATTTCCAGATGGCCGTAAGTGACGTCGGCCTCCTTCAGGACATCCCAAACTTCCTTGAATTCGGGTTCGTCATGCATGGAGAAGGGGCGACACACCATGCATTCGCCCGCCAGTGCTACTTTCCAGTTTCGTGTCGATACCATAAAACCTCCTGAGCCGGCACGGGCAGATGCACCGAAGTGCCGATGCCGCGCGACCGCCGCTTTCGTGTAATTCGTAAATTAGAAAATCTCGCAATGCGACGATGCCTCACTCCCATCGCATCCCAACCATATCACTCTCCCCCGATATCACTAGTTTCATAACTTTGCTTTCAGATATACCTTTTCGGCATAGAATCCCGCTCGCGGGTGGACGTCGAGACTGCGCTTTCCGGAAATCGCTGCGCGCCTCCGTTTGTCATTCTTATCAACCGCACTCTTGCGGACACGGTCTGCCTTGGAATCTCCAGAGTGACAGCGTCTAGCAGCTGTCGATGCCCAAACACGACCACAATGCCGCTCGATCTCCTGCTTTGTGATGGCTAGGCAAGGCCAAAGCCGTTTCGTGCAGTTGCATTGCATCGCTGCCGCGGGAAAATGGCCGGAATATCCGCAAGCTCAGGCGATAATACTTTTGCCCTTCGTGAAGCCAGACGGCCCCGGTTCCTGCGCGATGACGATGACGCTGCGGACACTCTTTGCATCAACGACGCTTTGATAAGCGGTCGCCGGCCAATGGCAGAGACCGTTAGGCCAACGGGCTAAGGCGCGGCGTTGGCCGCGCGTGCGCAAGCCTTCACTGTTCTAATCTCTCTCGCGAAAGCAATCGCTCCGCAACATCAAGGGAAAAGACCCGTCACTGGCGCGATGTCCTCGGAAATGGCGCTAACATTGAGTAGCACGCTGAATGTGAGCAATCCGCGATCGATGCGGCCATCATCAGCCAGATAATGGAGAAAAATTTCCAGAACAGTTCGCGCAATCGATTGAACAACGTTTGGCCGGCTTCCCTCGCGCCGAGCTTCTGGCGGACGCTGCTGAACGTCGATCCGCCGATCAAATGGCATCAAGGGTCGCCCGAAAGCATGGTTCTATATCTCCTGTTTTGACGAGTTGGCTCGCATTGCGGGCAACCGCCATTCTCGACACCATCAATCACGACTTCGCTGCGTTTCCCATAAAGGGACCGCTGTGGGCGGCGATCTGAGATATCGAGCCACATCCGATGTCATCGACCAGCAGTAACCGATACCGCGCACAAACCGCGGTTCAGTTTGATAAGATCGACGATTACACAGTTCACCCTTTCAAATTCCTTTCGTCCGTTCTTTGGCCGGGAAACTTCACTATCATGAGATATGCTATCGAAAGTGATCAAGAAATTTGCACATGGCTTGATTGGCACCCGCAATGATCTGCTCGAGAGTGCTGTCCCCATACCCAAACCACCGAGACTGAATCCGCCCGAAACGGAAGGAGTTTGGCTGGATGCGCGCACCGCTCCTTCAAGCGTCAGCGGCCTTCCGCTGACGCAGAGCTTCTTCATATTGCTTCCTTATCTGTCCGACGGCGGCGTGCCGTGGGTATGAAATGTCTCGATGGTTTTGAGACCCCAGGCCTGGCCCTTCTTGCGATCCGTCTCCGTCCACACGACCGGCTCCCAGTCGGGCGCCAGGATCAACCGTGCACCAGCGTTGGCAAGCTCGACGCGATTTCCGGCCGGCTCCCAGACATAGAGAAAGAAGGTGCCCTGGATTGCATGTTTGTGCGGGCCAGTCTCGATATGCACGCCGTTTTCCAGGAATATATCGGCGGCACGCAGGATATCCTCGCGCGTGTCGGTCGCATAGGTGACATGATGCAGACGGCCATCGGCGCGCCCATGCTCTTCCGTGCAGGCAAGATCATAGGTCTTGTTATTGACGGTAAACCAGCATCCGCCGACCCTGCCATTGTCCAACTGAATCATCTCCGTCACCCTCGAGCCGAGGCAGGTTTCCATGAACCCGCGAAATTCAGAAACGTCGGATGCGAGAAGATTGAGATGATCGAGGCGACGCGGGTGGCATCCGCGTCCATGGAAACGCTGTGCCAAATTCTTGAGTTTTGGCGTTTCCTCGAGTGGCGGCCGATAGCGAACGGTGTCGTAATAGATCTCGAACACATGACCGAAAGGATCCTCGAAACGAAACGCCCGGCCGTGCCCAAGATCGCCGTCGACCCAGCCGATTACCTTGTAGCCACTCGCCTCGATGGCACTTGCCCGCCGCTCCAGTGCCTGCGGGGAACTCGCTCGATAGGCAATATGGCCGACACCCGTAGTCGTGTGGCGGGTCAGTTTCAGCGTGTGAAACTCGTAGTCATCCCAAGCCCGCAGATAGGCCGAGTTTTCGTCCCTGTCGGTCACGGTCAGACCGTAGACGGTCACAAAGAAATCGAGACTTTCCTCGAACCTGTCCGAATACATCTCGACATGCGCCAGATGCGCGATATCAAAGCACTGCTCCATTTTTTTCCTCCCCAAGGCCTGTCAGAGTTCATCGACCGTTCGCGGGAAGACGGACTGAAAGCCTTCTGCATATTGTACTGCCCGACCGCCCGACTGGCCGCCGGAATTACGCTGGAAGTGATTGGCGCGGTTCTGAGCGACGCGGGTGTAGAATTCCCACAGATGCTCTTGGCCCTCCATGCATTCGATCGCCGCGCGCTTCTTCTCCCAGACAGAGGTGATATCGAGGAATACATCCGGCTTCCAGCCCATCTGTTCGGTCTGATGCGGCTCGAAGAGGTAGAGTTGCGGCGCACCAAGAACTTTTTCGCCAGGATTATGGCCCCATGCCTGGGCGATCATTCGGGTTTCCAGTGCAACCTGCGTCGCATACATATGGTCGGTATTATAGGGATCATATTGCGAATGACTGAGCATGAAGGACGGCTGCACATCCCTGATCACATCGACCAGGCGATACTTGTCCTCGTCCGTCAGTCGAAGCGGATAATCCCCGAGCTCGAAACCGATGATGTTATGAACGCCAAGCGTTCTGGCTGCTTGCTCGGCTTCCGTTCGACGCGCGGATTTAACCCTGTCCAAGGTCATTCCAGGCTGTTTCCAGAGCTTGGCGGACTCGCCACGCTCGCCGAACGACAGGCATACGACAGTAACGTCATATCCCATTTCCGCATGGAGCGCGATTGCGCCGCCGCAGCGCCAGACGAAATCCGCGGCATGCGCGCTGATGACAAGCGCCGTCTTTTTCTCAGACATGATGATCTCCTTCCTCTTGGCAGAGATTCCATGCTTCGAAGGCCGATTTGCCAATTTGGATTTCCGCTCAAATCCATAAGATATTGCTATAGGCACCGGCTCCGAAAAACAGACAGCTATAGCTATTTTTTATGATGACCACGCCAATTTGAAATAGGCATTATCCAACATTGGCGTAAGCCTTGGGCCTCGAACTGGCGCCGCTCTCGCGATTGCCATGGAGAAAGTTCGAGTTTGGTGCCGCTCTGAGGAGGAGGGCATCTGTCGGGAGGAAAAATGCTGACCCTTCTATTCGATGGGCTCGCCTACGGGATGCTGCTGTTCGTATTGTCATGCGGACTGGCCGTTACCCTCGGGCTCATGAACTTTATCAATCTCGCCCACGGTGCCTTCGCCATGGCCGGCGGCTATGTCACGGTCATCCTGACCAACCGCTTGGGCGTGCCTTTTCTTTTGTCCCTGCCAGCCGCTTTCCTCGTCACCGCACTTGTGGGCGGGCTCTTGGAAAAGACGCTCTATTGCCGCCTTTACGACAAGAGTCATCTCGACCAGGTGCTGTTTTCGATCGGCATCGTATTTGTCGCCGTAGCCGGGATCGACTACGTCATGGGATCGCAGCAGCAGATCCTCAGACTGCCGGAATACCTACACGGCCGCCTGACGATATTCGGTGTCGGCATCGGCGTCTATCGCGCCTTTCTGATCGTCGTCTGCGGTATTCTTGCTGTCGCACTTCAGCTTGTTCTTGCCCGCACGCGTTTTGGCAGCCGACTGCGGGCGTCGGTTGATGACCGGCGCGTCGCCCGTGGAGTTGGCATCCGGGTCAACACGATCTTTGCCGTGACCTTCGCCGTTGGTTCCGGCCTTGCCGGCCTTGGCGGCGCGCTCGGCGCTGAGATCTTGGGCCTCGACCCAACCTTTCCGTTGAAGTTCATGGTCTATTTCCTGATCGTTGTGTCCGTCGGCGGCACATCCAGCATGACCGGCCCCCTGGTCGCCTCGATCCTTCTCGGCGTCGCCGACGTGCTCGGCAAATATTACGTCCCGTCGCTTGGCGGCTTTATCCTCTATATCGTCCTCGTCGCGGTGCTGGTCGTGCGCCCGCAGGGCCTTTTCGCAAGGGCGAACTAATGCCGCACAGCAAAACAGAAGCCCCCGTCATTCCCGCTAACATCGATGCCGGCATGCGGCGCAAAACTCGCTGGTCGCCGCTCGAGATCATCTTCTGGGTTTGCGCCGTGGCCGCATGGTTCTTAGCTCCAGGTGAGCATCTGATCCTGACCGAGATTGTCGGCTTTGCCGTCCTTGCGCTGTCGATCGACCTCGTACTCGGCTATGCCGGTATCGTGACGCTCGGCCAGGCTGCAATGTTTGGCGTTGGCGCTTATGCGAGCGGACTGTTTTCGATCTATGTCACTGGTGAACCGTTGACCGGGCTCCTGATCGCTGCCCTTGCTGGAGCGACAGTCGCTTTGCCGACAAGCCTGCTCCTTTTGCGCGGGGCGGATCTGACGCGGCTGATGGTCACGCTCGGCGTCGCCGCGGTCCTGCATGAGATCGCCAACCAGGCGAGTTGGCTGACCGGCGGCGCTGATGGACTTCAAGGGATCACGATCGAACCCTTGTTTGGACGCTTCGAGTTCGATTTTTATGGTCATACTGGCTACGCCTACAGTCTCGCCGTCCTCTTCGTTCTGTTCGTCATCGCCCGCTTCATCGTCGCCTCTCCCTTTGGTTATTCGCTGAGAGCGATCCGTGACAATCCCTTGCGCGCATCTGCAATTGGGGTTCCCGTCAAGGCGCGCCTGATTGTCGTCTATACACTCTCCGGTGCCTATGCCGGCATCGCCGGCGCGCTTTTTACCCAGACCCAGCAGTTCATCTCACTCGATGTCCTATCGTTTCAGAAATCTGCCGATGGCCTGATGGTGCTCGTGATCGGTGGGACCGGCTATCTGTATGGCGGGATCGTTGGTGCCCTGGTCTATAAACTCATCCAGGACACGCTATCGTCGCTCACGCCGCAATACTGGCAGTTTTGGCTCGGACTTCTGCTGATCGCCTTTGTCATCATCGGACGCGATCGTCCACGCCAAACCGTGGAAATACTCACCGCTAGGCTGACGCGCAGAAAACGTACCGTCGCACAGTCCCGAAACCTCAATAGCGAAGGCAAGGCGTCATGACGGCTGTCGCACTGGAAACCCGAAATCTCAACAAAACCTTCGGTGCGTTGAAAGCGACCACCGATGTCAGCTTTCGTCTCGCCAAGGGCGCTCGCCATGCACTAATCGGCCCGAACGGTGCCGGCAAGACGACCTTCATCAACCTTCTAACAGGTGTTATCCGCCCTTCGAGTGGTGATGTACTTCTTGACGGCGAGAGCGTGACGGGGCTGAACCGCGAACGCCGCGTTCATCGTGGGCTCGTGCGTACTTTCCAGATCAACCAGCTTTTTGCGGGCCTCACTGTCGTGGAAAGCCTGATGCTGGTGATCACTGAACGCGAAGGGCGCGGCTGGAACTGCTTGCGATCCGCGGCGAAGTTTGCCGGGACCGAAACGGAAGTCGCACAACTGCTGAAAGACTTCGGACTCGACACGGTGTTCGACGAGAAATGCTCCTCTCTCCCCTATGGTAAGCAGCGACTCTTGGAGATCGCACTAGCCGTCGCCTGCAAGCCGAAGGTTCTGCTGCTCGACGAACCGGCAGCCGGCGTTCCCGAGGCCGATCGCAAGGAGGTGATGGCGCGGATTGCCGCCCTTCCCAACGAGGTCTCCATTCTGTTGATCGAGCACGACATGGATCTCGTCTTCAATTTTGCCAATCGCATTTCCGTTCTCGTGGCCGGTGCGCTCTTTGCGGAGGGCTCCGTCGAGGAAATCTCGAAAGACCAGCGGGTCAAGCAAGTCTATCTTGGAGGCGCAGAGCATGGGTGAACTGCTCAGCATAACATCGCTTTCGGCCGGATACGGCAAGGCGACCGTCATCCACGGCATCGATCTTACACTCGAACGTGGCAAGGCCATGGCCCTGCTTGGGCGCAATGGCGTCGGCAAGACGACACTGCTCAACACCATGGTGGGCCTGACCCGTCACCATGGCGGAGTGATCACGCTCGACGGCCTCGATGTGACGAAGATGATGCCGGAGCGCCGCGTCGAGACGGGTCTCGGCTGGGTGCCGCAGGAACGCGGCATCTTCCGCTCGCTGACCGTCGAGGAGAACATCACGGCGGTCGCGCGACGGGGGAAATGGACGCTTGCTTCCATGTATGCGCTCTTTCCCCGGCTGGAAGAACGGCGCTCGAATTTCGGCAATCAGCTCTCAGGAGGCGAGCAACAGATGCTGTCTATCGCCCGCGCATTGGTCCTCAATCCGAAAGTCCTTCTGCTTGATGAGCCGACCGAAGGATTAGCGCCGATCATCGTCGAGGAACTTCTTGCTGCGATCAGGAAGATCGTTCGCGACGAAGGAATGGCGGCAATCATCGTAGAGCAGCATGCCCAGCAGATCCTCTCCATCACGGATGAGGCGATCATTCTTGACCGGGGCAGCGTCGCTCATGCCTGCCAAAGCTCGACGCTTGCGGCCGATCACCAGACTCTGGGTCGGTTTCTGGGGGTCGGCGCGCAAGTTTAAAAACCACAGGACAATGAAAACCAAAACACAGGAGGAGAGAATGAAACGATTGAACAAGTTCCTGACAGGCGCGATGGCCGCGGTTGCGCTGATGGCGGGGGGAGCCTCCACGCTGCACGCCGATGACAGTGTCAAGGTTGGTGTGGTCATTCCGTTGACTGGTGGTTTCCAATCAAACGGCCGCCAGATCAACGCAGCGTTGAAGGCTTATGTGGCGACCCATGGCGAGACTGCCGGCGGCAAGAAGATCGAATTCATCGTCAAGGACGATGGCAGCGTCCCGGATAACGCGCTGCGAATTTCACAGGAGCTTGTCGCCAATGACAAGGTTTCGATCCTGACCGGTTTCGGCAATACGCCGACCGCACTTTCCGTGGCGCAATTGTCCAAACGCGCAAAGGTCCCGCAGGTCATCATGGTAGCAGCGACCTCGTCGATCATGAAGGCCTCGCCATATATCCTGCGCACCTCCTGGACCATCCCTCAGGTCGCCAGCGTAATCGGCAAATGGGCGCCGGAAAACGGCGCCAAGAAATTCGTCAGCGTGGTGTCGGATTACGGTCCGGGGAAAGATGCAGAGGAATGGTTCGTGAAAGCGATCGAAGCGAATGGCGGCACGGTCGTATCGAAACTCAAGGTACCGCTGGCTAACCCGGATTTTGCCCCCTTCCTGCAGCGTGCGGCCGACGAAAAGCCTGAGGCGCTGTTCGTCTTCGTGCCAACCGGCGCAGGCGCTGCCTTCATGAAGCAGTTCGTCGAACGCGGTCTCGACAAGTCCGGCATCAAGGTCATCGCCATGGCCGACGTCACCGATGACGACATCCTCGACAGCATGGGCGACCCCGTGATCGGTGTCATCACAGGCGGACCTTACTCGACCAACCACGATTCTCCTCAGAACAAGGCCTTCGTTGAAGCTTTCAAGAAGAGCAATGACGGGATGCGCCCCAATATGGTGGCTGCCGCTGCGTGGGATTCGCTGGATCTTATCTACAAGACGCTCGACAAGACCAAGGGCGATACCAGCGGCGATAAGTTTGTCGATGCGGCCAAGGGTATGCAACTCGACAGCCCACGCGGGCCAATTTCGATCGACCCTGACACCCGCGACATCGTACAGAATATCTACATGCGCAAGGTAGAGCGCGTTGAAGGCGCGCTCTACAACACTGAGTTCAAGACCTTTGAAAAAGTGAAGGATCCGGCACAGTAAGCGCCTGATCACCTGCACAAAATAGGGGCGCGACATCGCGCGCCCCTGCACAGGACATTAGATTGGGTTGGCGCGCGGTTCGGGAGAGATCATGTTGAAAATAGCGACTTTGGGCTTCGGTGAAGCGGCTCAGGCCTTCGTCTCCGGCTGGCGAAGCGAAATCGATGCGCAAAAACTGGGCCTAGTTTCAACTTTCGATATCAAGATCGAGGACAAGGCGCAACATAATGTGCTCATCGATGCCTGCGCAAAGCTCGACGTCACCTGCGCTCAGACGCGGGCAGTAGCCTTCAAGGACAGTTCGGCGATCTTCAGCCTCGTCACGGCCGACTGCGCGTTGGAAGCGGCAAAAGCAGCCCTGCCCTTTCTTGAAGAAAACAGCCTTTATCTCGACTGCAATTCCTGTTCCCCTGCGACCAAGTCAGCCGCCGCCGCGCTGATCGAAGGCGCGGGCGCCCGATATGTCGACGTCGCTGTCATGTCTCCGGTCCATCCCGGCCGGCATCGCACGCCGCTCCTGCTTTCGGGCGAAAATGCACCGAGTGCGCTGGCTTTGCTGGCCGATCTCGGCATGAAGGCCCGGATTGCCGGCGAGAACGTCGGCGAGGCATCTTCGATCAAAATGCTTCGCTCGGTGATGATCAAGGGGCTTGAGGCGCTAACTGCAGAATGCATGCTGGCTGCTCGGCGCGCCGGCGTCGAGCAACAAGTGCTCGCCTCGCTTCAGGCGTCCGACCCCGGCATAGACTGGACCGCTCGTTCCGCATACAATCTGGAGAGAATGCTGGTCCATGGAAAACGGCGCGCCGCTGAGATGCGCGAGGTTGCGATGACGTTGAGCGAATTGAACCTGCCCAATCGCATGGCCCTTGCCACCGTGGACTGGCAAAGCCAACTTGGCGAACTCGACGCCGAAATCACCGACGCCAGCCTGACCGGGCGGGCAGATGCAATATTGAAATCCCTCCCGACGTGACCCTGGTTCAGACCGCATCGAACGTTCAACACAATCTTCGACATCTGCGGGTCTTCCTCGCGGTTGCCGACACCAATTCGGTAACCCGGGCGGCGGCGCTTTGCTATCTGTCGCAGCCCGCAGTCACCCAGGCACTTTCGAAGATCGAGCGCATTTTGAAGACGCCGCTATTCGAGCGCACGGCGCAGGGGCTTTTTCCCAATACCGAAGGCCAGGTTCTGGAGCGGCGCGTACGGCGCGCCTTCGATTTTCTCGATCCAGCCCTCACCGAGCTCAGTCCACGGCTAAAACTTATCGCAACCACATCCCAGCTTGAAGCGCTGATCGCGGTCAAGGAAGCCGGCAACTTTACGCTGGCGGCTCGTAGGCTCGGTCTGGCACAGCCCACCGTCCATCGCGCCGTAACACAATTGGAGGCAGAGGCCGCCAAGCCACTGTTCGAGCGGACATCTTACGGCATCATAGCCACGAAACAGGCTGTCAGCATTGCCGAGGCAGCAAGGCTCGCCTTTGCCGAACTTATACAGGCGGAAGTCGATCTGGCGGAAACGCGGTCGGAAGAGGTTGGCAAGATCGTTGTTGGTGCGCTACCCTTGTCGCGTTCGTATTTACTGCCAAGAGCCATCGCCGAATTTCGCAATTGGCGCAGAAAGATCACAATTCAAATTGTCGACGGACCTTACGCCGAACTTCTGGCCGGCCTGCGTCGAGGTGAGATCGATTTCCTGATCGGCGCCCTTCGCGACCCACTTCCGATTGCCGACGTTAAGCAAACATTTCTCTTCAGCGACACAATTGTGATCGTTGCCGGGAAATCTCATCCGATACTGAGAGATATGCCCGTGCGAGCTGATAGGCTCGTGGAATACCCCTGGATCGTCGGCCTGCCCGGAACGCCAATTCGTACCCAGTTCGATCGCATGTTCGAACGGTGGAACTGTCGTCCGGACAGCATCGTGGAATCGGCTTCGCTTATCCTAATGCGGGAACTGCTGCTGACAACCGATCACCTTGGATGCATCTCATACCGCCAAGCTCAAGCAGAGCTGTCGCGCGGCCTCATTTCATCCATATCGCCGGACCTTGAGCAAACGGCTCGCCCGATAGGTCTCACCACTCGAGCCAACTGGGTGCCCACCGCGCCTCAACGCCAATTTCTTGAAATTGTAGACAAGTATTCCAAAGCCGATATGGAATAGCGAGCACCCAAGCCGACCCATTTTTTCACTGCTTCGGCACACCCGCACGATTGATCACCGACGACCATTTCGCGATATCATCTGCCAGCCGCTTTCCGATTTCCTGCGGTTCGCTCGAACGTGCCTCAACGCCCAAGTCTGCAAAGCGCTTTTTTATCCCTTCGTCCGCAAGCACCTCCTTGAGGGCCCCATTGAGGACATCCAATACCTCTCGCGGCGTCCCCTTGGGCGCAAAAACAGCATTCCACGAAGTGACTTCGAAGCCCGTAACACCCGCCTCCGCGACCGTGGGAACATCTCCTGTAAGACTTGATCGCTGAGCTCCGGAAGAAGCAATCGCAATGGCGTTGTTCTGTTGCAACGCGGCCTTTAACGCCGATGGACTGTCAATGATCATGTCGAGTTCGCCTCCCAACAATGCGACTTGGAGGTCAGGAGTGGCCTTGTAAGGAACGATTGTGAAATCTATCCCGGCGGATGATTTGAATAGTTCAGCCGCGAGGTTCTGGCTGCTGCCTGTGTTGATCGTCCCAACGTTCAACGCGCCCGGATCTGCCTTTGCGGCATCCAGAACATCCTTCAGCGAGTTGAACTTGCTACCCGCCTTGGTGACGAAAACGAAATCGAAGTAAGCAAGGCTGGAAACCGGTACGAACTCGGCAACTGGATCGAAGGGTAACTTTTTAAACAGCGGCACGCTGATCGCCGTTCCGTTCGAAAAAAGGGCAAGCGTGTAGCCATCCGGCTCAGCATTGAGAACGGCACGTGCCGCGGACGCTCCACCAGCTCCAGGCTGGTTCATGATTATGATCTGACGTCCGAGCTTTTTGCCGAGTGCATCCGACACGATGCGCGCAGTTATGTCGGCGATCCCTCCAGGACCAAAAGGCAAAACGAGGGTGATCTCTCGCTCCGGGTAACTTTGTGCCGCAGCAAAGTTAGGAAACACACCTGCCAACGCAAATGCTCCAACCGCCATGGTGAACCTCCTAGCTTTACAAAAACCACCAGCGATCTTACGAACGAACAGTCTCATGTCTTCTCCTCCCATTTAAGCCGCAGGGCAGCTTGGTTTTTGGATGATCCTGGATAGCGCTCACCGCCGAGGCTCCTCTTCCATCGGTGATGAGCGGTTGTGATCGTCAGTCCATCGGTGCAGGAAACACTAACCCGTCGAAAAGCTTGCGCGCCGTTCGCACGGTGCCAGCCGCTTTGATCTTTCCGTCAGCATCGATGTCGAGAAATACCTCCATGGCGCCGGTGGGATGCTCGATCCTGTAACGGCCATTGTCTGGTTTCGTGACGAGTTCCGCAGCCGGACTCTTGGCTAGCTGCGTTGCAGTGGCGACGGTCACGGCTGCCAGAACGCCAACCGACGCATGGACGCGATGGGGAATGAAGCTGCGGGTGGAGATTGCTCCACCATCGAACGCTTTTGAGACCAAAGTCATCTTTGGAACCGAAGCAGCTGTGACGTCCCCGAGGTTCATCATAGGCCCGGCTTTCAATCGGATCGTTTCGATACGCTGCTTCAGTTCCGCATCGGCTTCAATTTGTTCGCGCGTCTCCGAGCCGCTCAGGCCGAAATCCGAGGCGCGCATCACGACGCATGGCATGCCGTTGTCTATGAGGGTTGCAGAGATGCCATCAATAACATCCGCTTCATTACCGGTGGGCAGCAATGATCCACACATCGATCCAGCAATGTTCTCGAATAATAGCGGCACAGCCGCGTGGCGACCCGGTACGCCGGCGATTTCGGTTTCGCCTCGATAGTCCACGCGCTGACCAGGGGTAGAGACCTTCGCCACAGCCACCTCCCCTGAGTTGACCATGTGGATGCGGACTTCGGTGACCCCGTCTGTTGCCGTGACGAGCCCGCGTTCGATCGCGGCGGGGCCAACCCCCGCCAAGATGTTCCCGCATCCTTGCGCATCGCTCACCAGAGCCTGGTCGACAAAAACCTGCAGAAATAGGTAGTCGACATCCGCATCATTGCGCGTCGAAGGTGAAAGAACTGCGACCTTCGACGTGAGTGGATCGGCGCCGCCTATACCATCGATCTGGCGCGGGTCCGGCGATCCCATGATGGCGAGCAGCAATGCATCGCGCGCGCGCGGCTCACCGGGTATATGTTGCCCGAGGAAATATGCCCCTTTGGATGTGCCGCCGCGCATCCAAAGGCACGGAATGCCTTCTTCAAACATATTTGAGACCCTTCTGCTCAAGCATCGGGCGCATATGGTAGATATCCAGGCCGAGTTCTCCGGCAGCAAGCTTGGTGCGCTTGGCGTCTTCGTTCGCAAGCCGCTTTTCCGCAGCGGCGAGTACGGTTGACGCCTCGATGCGCTTGACAACGCATACGCCGTCATCATCGGCGACGATAACGTCCCCGGCCTCTATATGTGCACCGGCACAGACAATCGGCACGTTGACGGAGCCCAACGTCTCCTTCACCGTCCCCTGCGCGGAGATTGCCTTGGACCAAACCGGAAAACCCATTGCCGTCAGGTCGCGGATATCACGTACGCCCGCGTCGATGACCAAGCCCTTGCAGCCGCGGGCCATTGCCGAGGTCGCCAGAAGATCGCCGAAATAACCGTTGTCGCAGGGGGAGGTTGGCGCCAACACAAGGATGTCCCCGTCCTTCAACTGTTCAATTGCAACATGCAGCATCCAGTTGTCGCCAGGAGGCGAGGAAATGGTGACCGCCGACCCAGCGACCTGACCACCGGCATAGATCGGGCGCATGTAGCTCGCCAACATTCCCTTCCGGCCCTGTGCCTCATGCACCGTAGCGACACCAGCCGCGCCAAGACGCCTGATGATGTCGGCTTCGACCCGCTCGATATTTTGAACAACGATACCCATTTCAATAAGTCCTTTTACCTATGAGAAAGTCTGCGAGAGGTTCACGCGGCAACAACGCCTTGAGCGCGTCTTAAGCGAACATTGCCAACCGTCTCTGCCAGCATCTTTTCATCGAGCTTGCCTTCCCATTTGGCGATGACAATCGATGCCAGGGAATTGCCGATGAGGTTCACGAAAGTCAGCCCTTCGGCCAGAATGCGGTGAATGCCGAGGATCAGAGCGATGCTCGCGACAGGGATGGCGCCGGTCGTGTTGAGCGTGGCTGCAAGAACGACAAATGCCGCACCCGCAACGCCCGCAGCCCCCTTCGATGTCAGGAGAAGCACGCCGATTAGGCTCAATTCATGCCAGATGGTGAGAGGCGTGTTCGTTGCCTGGGCGAGAAACACCGCGACCGTCGTGAGATAGAGGCACGTCCCGTCGAGATTGAACGAATAGCCTGCCGGAATGACAAACCCGACGACGGATTCCTCGCAACCAGCCTTACCCATTTTCTGGATGAGCCGCGGGAGCACCGTCTCGGTCGACGTGGTGGCTGCGACAATGATGATTTCATCCCACAGATAGCTGAACAACCGGAACAGACTGACACCGCACCAGTGCGCAATCATCCCGAAAACGATTGCGGTAAAGAGCGCACAGACCGCAAAAAACTCGATAATCAGCGAACCCAGCGACCAGAGTGAGGACGTACCAAACTGCCCGATGGTGAATGCGATGGCTCCAAATGCGCCGAGCGGCGCGAAATACATGATGTAGCCGATGATCTTGAAGAAGCCCTGCGACGCGCTCTCGATGACATGAAAGACCGGACGGCCGCGCTCGCCGATGGAAGCCAGGGCAATACCGAAGAGGACGGAGATGAACAGTACCTGGAGGACGTGCCCTTCCGTGAAGGCGCTAACGAAACTGTCAGGAATGATACCCATGAAATAGGCGGTCATTGACTGATCATGCGCCGTTGCGACATACGATTTGATCGATGATGCATCAAGCGTCGTCGGATCGATGTTCATGCCTGCACCGGGCTTCCATAGATTGACGGCAACAAGGCCGAAAACCAGGGCAAGTGTGGTAATGACTTCAAAATAGAAGATCGACTTCAAAGCAACCCGGCCAACGCTCTTCATGTCGTTCATGCCGGCGATGCCGTGAACAACGGTGACGAAGATGATCGGCCCGATCATCATTCGGATCATCTTGATGAAAGCATCGCCGAACGGCTTCATCGCAATCGCTATTTCCGGTGCGAAATGGCCGAGCAGGATGCCGATCACCGTGCCGGCGAGAACCTGAAACCAGAGCTGCCCTAAAATGCCAAACCGGCTGCTTTCGCCGACCTTGCCCGGCCTTGTCGGCACAGGACTGCTTATTCCTGAATAAGTCACGCGATATTCTCCTCCCGAAACCTCAGCTCCGACCCCGACAGGGTCTCGGATTGCGGTCCCGGCACATAATTGGCGCTATGCCACTCCCCGGACATCAAGCACGCGCTTGTGCTCGCTCGATATCCGAACTCCATGGAGATGAAGGGAAAGCAACCCGGCCCGCTCCAGCGATCCCGTTGCAAGGCCAGACACAGAGGTCACCTTTCCCGTTGGGCTTTGTAGAAGACCTCCTCTTCAACCTCCGACCCAAATTAAGGGACAAAGCGCCTGAAAAGGCAAAATGGATTTGCGCATGGCCCATAAGTTCTGGTTAAGTATCGATATGACCTTGCAGCGTGAGATCAACTTTCGTCACTTCGAAGCCGTCGCGATTGCCGGCCGTTTAGGTAGCATCAGCAGCGCCGCAAACGCGATGAACCTATCGCAGCCGGCCGTGACCCAGGCAGTGGCCAAGGTGGAAGCTCAGCTTGGGCATATTCTTCTTGAACGACAGCCCGGCGGTGTGGTCATGACCCAGGCGGGCCACCTCATGACGCAGCGAATAGAGCGGGCGCTCGCCTACATTATCAGAGGCGGACAGGGAGTTCGTCGCTCAGCCCGCTTGCCTGCATTGCCGAATATCGAACGTCGCATCACGTTCGGACAGTTGCGCGCACTCACCGCTGTCGATCAGGCAGGCAGCTTTGCGTTGGCGTCAAAGATGACCGCACTATCAGAGCCTGCCTTGCATCGATCGTCCCGAGAGCTCGAGCAGCTTCTTGGCGTATTGCTTCTCACGCGACATGGGCGGACAGTTCAGCCAACCCACGCGGCCTCACATCTCTTACGCTTTGCACGCCTGGCGCTTGCCGAAATTGAAGCCGGTTTCGATGAACTGGCGGCGCTTCATCGTGATGGTGCTGGCCGACTGACGATCGGAACATTACCCATGGCGCAGACGATCTTGCTCCCACGGGCTCTCGCTCGTTTTTCCAGTGCCAATCCAGCTGCCAGTATCGCCGTCGTTGAAGGGCCGTACGCAGACCTGCTCGTCAATCTTCGCAATGGCCAAATGGATGTGCTGATTGGTGCCGTTCGTGATCCCTCACCCGTGAAGGACGTGGTGCAAGAGGAATTGTTTGACGATGACTTGGTCATCGTTGCACGCAAGGAACACCCTCTGGCCCGGCGCAAAGAGGTCGACTTTACGAGCCTGAGAGATTTCCCGTGGATCACTGCATCCAGCGGGGCGCCAATGCGCTTGAAATGGGAATCGATATTCACGGAGCATGGTATTGACCCGCCGCCGATGCGGATCGAAAGCAATTCGGTCACGATCAGTCGCGGCTTGATGCTCAACGATGACTGGCTAACGTTGATGTCGCGAGACCAGTTCGTTGTTGAAAGGCTTGCCGGCCTTCTCGTCGAAATCCCCAGCGCTTTCTCTTCACAGCGGAAGATTGGCCTGACGTTCCGCAGCGACTGGCAACCGACCCGTCTACAAGCCGCATTCGTAGCAGAATTCCGCCGAGCTTGTGTTGACTGGACTTCAGAAAAACGAATGGAGAGTAACTCATTCCGATACGGCTGATATCGGCTTGCCAGCTATAACGCAATGAGCCGGGAGGAGAACCGCTCACCAAGTCTGATCACGTTCCAAACTCCTTCCGCTTGTCATGGATGCGGCCGCAGCTTCGCGCTTTCAGGACGCTTAAAAATACAGGAGGAACCCGGACGTCATGATTATCGATTGCCACGGCCACTACACAACTGCACCCGCCGCTCATTCTCAATGGCGTGGTCGTCAGGAAGACGCGATCAAAAGCGGTGGCGATATCAATCCAGCTTATCCCGAAATTTCCGACGACGAGATCCGTGAGACGATCGAGGCCAACCAGTTGCGGCTCTTGCGCGAGCGCGGCGCCGACATGACGATCTTTTCACCACGCGCTTCGGCGATGGCGCCCCACGTCGGCGACCAGCCTGCGGCAAAAGTATGGGCACGGCGTTCCAACGATCTGATCAAGCGCGTTGTCGACCTCTATCCGGAGACATTCGTCGGTGTTTGCCAACTGCCGCAGACACCCGGCATCTCCGTTTCCACCTCGATCGAAGAGCTGGAACGCTGCGTTTCGGAACTGGGATTTGTCGGCTGCAATCTAAACCCCGATCCGTCTGGCGGACGTTTCGATGCACCGCCTCTGACGGACAAGGCCTGGTATCCGTTCTTCGAGAAAATGGTCGAGCTCGATGTCCCGGCGATGATCCATGTCTCCGGGAGTTGCAATTGCGCCATGCATGCCACCGGCGCCTACTATATTGCCGCGGACACGATTGCCTTCATGCAATTCCTAGAGGGTGACTTGTTCAAGGACTTTCCGGATCTGCGCTTCATAATTCCCCACGGCGGTGGCGCTGTCCCCTATCACTGGGGGCGTTATCGCGGACTGGCGGACATGCTGAAACGGCCACCGCTCGACGAGCACGTCATGAAAAACGTGTTCTTCGATACCTGCGTCTATCATCAGCCCGGCATCGACTTGCTGTTCGAGGTCATAGACGTCGACAACATCCTGTTCGGCTCGGAAATGGTGGGCGCTGTCCGCGGAATCGACCCGCAGACCGGCCATTATTTCGATGACACCAAACGCTATGTCGATGCTCTCGATATTTCGGATGCCGACAAGAAAAAGGTGTTCGAACTGAATGCCCGTCGCGTCTATCCGCGTCTCGACGCACAACTGAAGGTAAGGGGATTGTAATGACGACATTCACGATGGACCCGAACTGGTTATGTTTCGATCCTGATCCCAGCAAACCGCGCTATCGTCCGCCGGCCGGCGCAGTCGACGCGCATTGTCATGTCTTCGGCCCGGGCAACGCTTTTCCATATGCAGATGAGCGTAAATATACGCCTTGCGATGCCGGTAAGGACAAATTATTCGCGTTGCGCGACTATCTAGGTTTCGACCGCAACGTCATCGTACAGGCAACCTGCCATGGCGCAGACAACCGTGCGCTTGTCGATGCACTGCAAGCCTCCAACGGCAAGGCACGCGGCGTGGCGACCGTACGCGACACAGTTTCCGACGATGAGCTTTCGCAACTGAACGAAGCCGGAGTCCGGGGCGTACGCTTCAATTTTGTCCGCCGCCTCGTAGATCCCAAATCGGACGCCTATTACCGCACCATTATCGACCGCATCGCACCGTTGGGCTGGCATGTCGTCATCTATTTCGAAGCAGCAGACCTTGAGGAAAGATGGAAGTTCTTCACCTCGCTGCCGACGACTGTCGTGGTCGACCACATGGGAAGACCGGACGTCAGCAAGCCTGTCGACGGTCCGGAATTCGGCCGCTTCGTGAAATTGATGGCGGAATACGAAAACGTCGTCAGCAAGGTCAGTTGCCCGGAGCGTCTGTCAAAAACGGGAGCACCAGGCTACGACGACGTCGTTCCCTTCGCCCGTATGCTGGTCGAACGTTTTCCCGATCGCGTGCTCTGGGGCACGGACTGGCCTCATCCCAACATGACCACTCACATGCCGGACGACGGTCACCTGGTTGACATCATCCCGCGCATAGCGCCGACTGCCGAACTTCAGAAAAAGCTTCTCGTCGAGAACCCGATGCGCATCTATTGGAACGACTAACGAGCAGCTCGAGCGATCGTCGAGCAATTTATGCGTCTCCCACATAGCCGAAAGACTGCCGGATAAGATTTCGTAGTCTTTCCGCATTGGCGGACAGCGAACCGCTCTTACGGGTGATGATGCCGATTTCGCGGGAGACGTTCGGCTCGGTAAGGACCTGGAGCGATAGCGCGGTGTCGGCTGTTGCATCAAAAGCCATGCGAGGAACCACAGCTAACGCCGTTCCTGCCCGCGCCATCGCAATCGCTGTTTGAAGATGTTGTGCCTCGAATTGCCACGACAAGTCGAAATCGGAGCCGGCCAGCGCATCGTCGATGATGAGGCGGTTTCCGGAATGCTGAGAGACACGGATAAGCGGGAAACCCTCCAAGTCACGCCACTTTACCGCCATGGGCTGAGCCAAGGCATGATCAGAAGGAGCTACAAGAACAAAAGGATCTTCGACAAGGACCTCAGCATCAAAGTCCCAACGGTTGGTGGTGATGATGGTAATGCCGAACTCGATGAGACCTTTTGCGAGCAAGTCTGAGATCTCCGCTGCTGACTTGTCGAAGATGTGGACGACAACGTCAGGATTGGCAGCGCTGAAACTCTTCAAAATCTCGGGAAGCCGGCCGGCGGCGAATGTCGGGAGGCAACCGATTGCAATTCGTTCGCGGCGCGCGTTCCCAGATAGCTTCAAGTCGTCGATCGTTGCCGCTAGGACAGCAAGCATCTCCTTGACCTTGGGAAGCAGTTCCAGCCCCGCCTGGGTAAGGCTTACCTCCTTGCTACTACGCATGAACAGCTTCTGGCCGACCTCGTCTTCAAGCTTTCGAATACGGTGGCTTATCGCCGTATGAGACAAATGAAGGTGTTGTGCTGCTTCGCGAAAGCTACCTCGATCGGCGATCGCCACGAACGCCTGAAGGCCAAGAAAATCCATGCGCGAAACAATGCTCATCTCTACACTCCTAATGAATCTAGATCATCTGATGGTTCATTAAATTCGTTTGTTTCATCGGGAAAAATGCACGATCTATCAGAGTATGCAAGGGAGGTGCATATGACTTTAGGGAGAAAAGCGACTCCGTCGCTCAATGAAAACGTATTTGCGGGCGCATTTCTGATCGCACTCGGATGTTTTGCGATCTGGCTCACAAGCGATTTGAGCCAGGGCAACTTGTCGTCGATGGGCGCGGGCTTCTTGCCTCGATACCTTGGAATGGCGATCAGCGTCCTCGGTGCAGTGCTTTTCGCTGCGGGCCTGCGATCCCCCGCGAGCGGCTTTGGCCGTACAAACTGGCGAGGGCTCGCATTGGTCTCACTCTCTGTGGCGGTCTTTGCGTTGACCATCCGCCCATTCGACCTTGGTCTCGTCACGACCCCGGGTCTCGGCATGCTCATTGCCGGCCCAACAACGGTGCTTATCGCCGGCTATGCATCGCCTGAGACAAATCTTCGCGAACTGCTCATAATCGCTTTTTCACTGACGGCATTCAGCATCCTGCTGTTTGCGGACGTCTTGAACCTCCCGCTTCCGGTCTTCCCAAAGATTCTGAACGTCGTGTTGTCAGGGATCTCGGCGAAGCTGGTGCTGAGGGTTACGACTGGTCTTTTGGTAGTTCTCGCCATAACAGCGCACATCTCCTCCAATGTCGTATCAGCAAAAGCGGACGGGACAGCATCGAAAAAAGCGGAGGCGAACAATGCCTGACCTATTCGCTAATCTCGCCTTTGGGTTCTCAATCGCCTTCACCCCAGTCAACCTTGGCTTAGCATTCATCGGATGTCTTGTTGGCACCCTGATTGGTGTCTTGCCAGGCGTTGGCCCTATCGCCACTATAGCCATGCTGCTGCCAATTACATTCGGCATCGATCCGACCGGTGCCCTGATCATGTTAGCAGGCATCTATTACGGTGCCCAATACGGCGGATCCACAACAGCAATCCTCGTCAACATTCCAGGTGAAGCCTCATCAGTCGTGACGGCGCTTGATGGACATCAGATGGCGAAGCAGGGCAGAGCTGGCGTCGCCCTCGGCGTCGCCGCAATCGGATCGTTCATTGCCGGTACGGTCGCGACAATTGTCATCGCGGCCTTGAGCGGTCCACTTACCGGTATAGCCCTGATGTTCGGCGCTCCGGAATATTTTGCACTGGTTGTGATGGGGCTAATTTTCGCTGTCGTTCTGGCAAGAGGGTCCGTCATCAAGGCTGTCGCCATGATCCTGGTCGGCATCCTGCTTTCGACGGTGGGGACAGACCTTGAGACCGGCGAAGAACGGATGACGTTCGGATTGCCGTTCCTGGCAGACGGCATTGATTTCTCGGTCCTCGCCATGGGATTATTTGGCATATCCGAAGTTCTTAGGAACCTCGACGCGCCAGAAACACGCGATATCGTGAAAAAGGCGATCGGGCGTTTGCTACCGAACAGGAGCGACGTCAAAGCATCCAGTTGGCCGGTCCTTCGTGGCACCGTGATTGGAGCTATTCTCGGTATCTTGCCAGGAAGCGGGGCGATCCTAGGTCCCTTCGCTTCTTACACATTGGAAAAGAAGATATCCAAGACGCCCGATCGCTTCGGAAATGGAGCCATCGAAGGTGTCGCGGGGCCAGAATCAGCCAACAATGCCGGGGCACAGACATCGTTCATACCGCTTCTGACACTGGGTATCCCCTCTAACGCAGTTATGGCGCTGATGGTGGGTGCGATGACCATTCATGGCATCGTGCCAGGTCCGCAGGTCATGACGAAGAGCCCTGACCTATTCTGGGGAATGATTGCGTCCATGTGGATCGGCAACCTGATGCTGCTTGTGATCAATCTCCCAATGGTTGGGATCTGGGTCAGGCTTTTGACGGTCCCGTACCGGTTGATGTTCCCGGCGATATTGCTGTTTTGCTGTATTGGCATTTACACGATCAGCTCAATGCCGACCGACGTGCTATTCATCGGCTTCTTCGGCCTGCTCGGATACGCATTGACGCGGCTCGGGTTCGAACCCGCCCCGCTGCTTCTCGGCTTTGTGCTGGGAGATCTCATCGAGGAGAACTTCCGGCGGGCGCTGCTGATCTCCCATGGTTCGCTAGCTACGCTAGTAGAAAGCTCGATCAGTATCTCATTGCTTTTGCTCGCAGCAGTGACACTCGTTCTCGCCCTTTTACCGAGCATTCGGCGCGGGCGCGATGAGGTTTTCGCGGACGACTAACAAAAACCACGCATCTTTGGAGGAGAATGCACATGAACCAAGACATAAGAATTACCAGGCGCACGATGCTCATCGGGACGGCTGCGGCTGCCGCGACGGCTTTACCGGGATTGAGCGCTCAGGCGCAAACCTACCCAGGCCGGAACATCACGTTGATCGTTCCGTTTACCCCGGGAGGGTCGACCGACATTCTCGCGCGTTTGCTTGGCCAGAAACTCGAAACAGCTCTGAAACAGCCCGTCATCGTTGAGTCACGACCCGGAGCAGGTGGAACGGTCGGGGTAGCGGCCGTGGCCAGGGCACAGCCCGACGGATATACCTTGGTCATGGGGCACATTGGTACGCTTGCCGTCGCACCTGCCCTTTATCCGAAGCTATCCTATGACCCATTGAAGAGCCTCGAGCATGTCAGCGGGATCGCTAAGGTTCACAATATGCTCGTCGTCAATCCCGATGTACCGGTAAACACTCTCGCCGAGCTCATCGAATATGCGAAGCAAAACCCCCGCAAGTTGAACTACGCGTCCGGCGGCAATGGCAGTGCAGCGCATATCGCGATGGTCGCACTTAATGAGCAGGCTGGCGTCAAGATGACCCACGTTCCGTATAAGGGGACGGCGCCGGCTGTTACTGATCTTCTTGGCGGTAGGGTACAACTAACCTTTACCGGCGCGCCGAACCTCCTCCAACATGTCGAGGCCGGAAAGCTTAAAGCGCTCGCCGTGTCGGGTGAAACGCGTCTTCGCTCAGCTCCGACAGTCCCAACCGTCGCGGAGACCTTCTCAGGCTTTGAGGCGTCGCAGTGGTATGGCATCTCGGCACCCGCCGGAACTCCCAAAGAAATCATCGAGACGTTGAACAACGAGATCGTGAAAGGCATGGCAGACAGTCAAATCCGCGATCGCCTTTCGGTCGAGGGTGCAGATGTTTGGACGAACAGTCCGTCCCACTACAGTCAGCACATTGCCACCGAAATCGACCGATGGGGAGCGCTGGTCAACAAAGCCGGTATCCGCCTCGATTGATCGAAAAAAATTCAGCCCCGCTTCTGGCGGGGCCAATGAAATTCCAAGCCTCCACTGTGAAGATCTTGAGAGAATCGACCCCCGTCAACCTCGCTGTTCCAAAATCGTGCCGTGAGGATTGGCGTAGAGACTATGATGAGTTCCCGCCACACAGCGCTATCGGTAACAAGGTGCCGATTTCGCTCATGAACGGCTCATCGGCACCTCCGCCGAACTGAGCCTTAACCCCGGAAAATTCCAGCTCCCGCTGGCCCTAAATCGGGGAGCACCTCAATAACCGCGCGAGCGAACTCAAAAACCGGATAAAACTTGGGGGCGGGGTCAGACTCCCTTGATAAAGGGGGCAAGGGCACGGCTGGGCAACTGCAGATCCGCCCAAAGAGTACTTGCCAGCTGCGGCGAAGCTTCCCTTCCGTCGGGTACAAAACGGCCTGATAGCGTTCTAGGAAGAAGTTATTAATCGGAAGCCGACCGTCGCTGGTGTGGCGGATCCGGTACTCACACTAGTCCAAGCTATCCTCGTGCTGCACCTTTGCGGAGCATCTGGCCGAATAGGCTTATGCGCCGCCGGATTCGGCCGTCGCCTGTCTAGCTGCTTCGATCAGTCGGGAAAAATGCCGTTCGGTCTCGGCGGTGGCCACGAAGGATACGGTGGTGACGACACAACAGAGTTCGCCCTGGGCGTCGAAAACCGGCGCCGCCTTGCCCGTTAGGGCGGAGAACAGATGTTCATTGAGTTCCGCGCCACCCGCTTCGCGGATGGTTTCCAGAATGCCGGCATCGGGACGGGAGCCGCGAAAGGCGGCCGGTTGCAGCCTGCGCACGGCGGTTATCCTGTCCGGCGGCAGGTAGGCCTGAAAAACCAGCCCGCAGGCGCTGTTGTCCAGCGGCAGAACATCGCCGAGCGCCACGGTGCTGATGGAAAAGCTGGCGCTTCTCGCCCACCGCACCACGGTCGGGCCGCGTTCGGTCCAGATCGCCACGCCGCAGCTGGCGCCGATCTCGGAGGCAAGCGCATTCATCTGGCGGCCGGCGGTTTCGACCGGATTGATTCGCCTGAGCGCGCTGATGCCTATTCCGAGCGCCGCGGGTCCGAGATCGTAACTGCCGCTTGCGGGGTCCTGTATCACCAGCCCCTCCCGCACGAGGCTTTGCATGTAGCGATGCGCGGTGGAACGGCCGGTGCCGGCGCGTTTGGCCAGTTCGCCAAGTGCCAGCGCCCTGTCCGATCTGGCGAGAAGATTGAGGAAACGCGCCGCGATCGACACCGACTGAATGAGGGCCGAGCGTTTTTCGCCCTCGTTTTCCGGCAGATTGTCCGAATCGTCATCCGTGGCGTTCAAGCGCGTTCCCCCGTTTTGTTGAGCATGCCTAACGCATCGGGCCGGAAATCGGAATCGATTTCTGCGGACGGAACTATGCTGTTCCCTTTCGAAACGCTGCGGGTGCGCAAGCGGCGGTCGGTAAACTTTGTTGTAAATATGGCACATCCCGTTACGGAAGCCTTTTTGTCCGCAATACAGAACGCATTCTCTATTGCGAAACGGATAACGCTTCCGTTACTTGAATATGACTTTAATACTCATGTTTATTAGGGGTGTGTGATGGGGTTTAGTTCTAACGGTCGTTTGATGAGCGGGGTCAGCGCTCTGACGCTGGCGACAATGTTTGTGACGCCGGTTCTCGGTCAGGATCAGCAGGCTGATGCGGCGGGCACCACCGTCTTGAAGCCGATTGTCGTGACCGGTGAAAAAGTGGCGCGTGACATGAAGAACACGGCGTCGTCCGTTTCGGTCATATCCGGGGATAAAATCAAGAAGGAAAAGACCGGCGACCCGACCGTATCGGAAGCGATCAAGGATATTCCGAACGTCGTTTACACCGACAATGTCAGCGCCCCGATCATTCGCGGTCTGGATACGCAAGGTCCGAATACGGGCGCGACGGCATTTTTTGCCGGCACCGTGCCACGCGCCACGATCAATGTAGACGGCCATTATCTCGGTTATAACGAATTCATCTATGGTGCCACCTCCATCTGGGATGTCGAAAGCATCGAAGTTTTCCGTGGCCCACAGACCACCTCGCAGGGTGCCAACGCCATAGCCGGCGCGATCATCGTCAACACGAAGGATCCGACATTCACGCCGGAAGCCTCCTATCAGGCGGAAATCGGGAATTACCACCAGAAGCGGGCTTCATTTGCGCTTTCGGGCCCGCTTGTCGAGGATCAGCTGGCGGCGCGTCTGGCGGTTGATTATTCCGGCCGCGACACCTTCATCGATTACATCAATTCCGCATTCGCCCATGAGGGAACGGATCAGGACTTCAAGGAGTTCAACGGTCGCTTCAAGCTTCTGTGGGAACCGCCGGAGATTCCCGGGCTGACGACCAAACTGACCTATTCCTATAATGCCGCCAACCGGCCGAGCCAGGAAGCGGCGTCGCGTCCTTTCGAGGATCTCAATCACGTCACCACCACCATGCCAAGCTGGAGCCAGAACACCCACACCGGTATTCTCGACATCAATTACGATTTCGAGAACGGCGTGAAACTGTTCAACCAGACGCAGTTCTCGGCTTCCGATGCCAGACGCCGGGTTGGCGTCGTGAATAACGGCGATGCGGATATCGACCAGACGAACACTTCCCACGAAACACGCGTGACCTTCGGTGATCAGGAAGACGTGCTGAGCGGTGTTGCGGGTATTTATTACGCTCATACTCAGGCTGACGAGCTTCTTCGGCTTACGGGGCGATATAACAATAGTCTTTCGACGTTCGACGACACCAAAGATAACTTAGGTATCTTCAGCGAGTTGAGTTATCGCCTAACCGACCAATGGACGCTGACCGGCGGGCTGCGCTACCAGCAGGACCGAATTCAGCGTACCGGCCGTTCCGTCTATTCGGCTCAGGCCGTGGATTTTGACGAAACATTCTCCGAACTGCTACCCAAGGCGACGCTTGCCTATGCGGTGAACGACGACTGGACTGTCGGTGGCATGATCAGCCGCGGGTACAATCCGGGCGGGGTGTCACTCAATATCTCCTCGGGCAAATGGATGACCTTCGAGGAGGAAAAGATCTGGAACTATGAGTTGTTCACCCGCGCGAGTCTGCTGGATGACCGGCTGGTGCTTAACAGCAACCTGTTCTACATGGACTATACGAATGCCCAATTTAACATTCCGGTCGTCATCTCTTCGGGTGTTACCCAGTCCTATACGATCAATGCACAGAAGGCTCACGCCTATGGTCTGGAAGTTGGCGCCGATTATCAGGTTCTCGACAATCTGACGCTGAAGGCCAGCGCCGGTCTGCTGAAGACCGAAATCGACGAGATCGCCAGCAACACCAGCTATGCCGGCAATGAATTCGCAAAATCGCCGGGCTACATGTTTAGTATCGGCGCAAGCTGGGATGTGACCGACAAGTTCACCGTTTCTGGACAGGTGCGCCATATCGACGGTTATTATTCCGATACGGCCAATACGGCCACCTATGCGATCGATCCCTATACGATCGCGGACGTGCGGGCGAGCTACAAGTTCCAGGAGGAGCTTGAGTTCTACGCTTACGTCAAGAACGTCTTCGACGAGCGCGCGCCCACCTATATGCAGCAGAACCGCGGCATTGGTGGTATCGAGGCCAGCATGACCGAACCGCGCATGTTTGGCATCGGCGTCCGCGGCACGTTCTGAGCCATCGCCTCACCAACTATCGACGCTCGGCAGGCTTGGAACTCATCCACGAGCCCAAGTGTCCTTTCTAAAATAGTTGAGTGTTTCAAGTAGTTATAATTCATTCGGATTTGCGGAGCCGTCATGGATGCGGCCCTTGCGAACGGCCGTATGCTTCTCCAGCAACATGGCGTGGTTGCCCATGATGCGGTGAACCCGTTTGGCGTTGACGACAGGCTTATCGGCGGCTCGCCTTTCGCGATTGAGGAGCGCGGCGATCCGCCGATAGCCATAGGTTGGCCTCTGATCCACCAACCTGCGAATGGCGGGCAGAAGCTCTGCATCCTCGGCCTTCCGATAGGGCCCGCGCGGCTTTGATCTGCCTTTCAACCGCTCCACGAGGTTGGAACGGCACACCCCCAAGCGTGTCTGCGACGGCTTTCATCGGGAACCGTCCTTCGGCAACAAGATCGGCCGCGATATCCGTTTTTTTGAGTCTGCTTTCGAAAGGGCTTCGCGGAGTATCTCGACCTCCATTGCGGCCCAGCATCCGCTCCAGCTCGCGGACGCGGTCTTCAAGCTTCTTCACTTCCGAATTGCCGACAACCGGCTCGTCTGAATCCACGGCGGCGGCACCTCCCTCACTTAAGAGCCTGCGCCACCGGTAAAGCAGATTGGGCGCAACGCCATGGCGGCGAGCGGTCGAAGATACCGTCTCGCCTGGTTCGAAACTCTGCTCAATGATTGTCAGCTTCTGCTCGGTTGTTCACCGCCTCCGGCGGATATCACCCGTCAGCAATTCAACATGTCGATACTCGTTAGACATAAGCCTGTCCTCAAGCCCGTGCTTGAGCCTTTCTGCTTATGCCGATTGTCCGGTCGAAAGGGGGTGCAGTTCACCCCCAAAGGCTTAATAGATACGTCCCTCGATAATAGAACATACCGTGCGGGGAGTTGTTGCCTTTAGGATGGGCCAGCAATTCGGGCCGGACAGAGTGGTACGAAGAACAATGAGTTCGCTGCTTTCCACCCGACCGGTGGAAAATTTCTCAAGCCCAAAAGGACCATTGCCACCAAAAGCATGCCCCTCCCTGACCTCTTCCGCCAACCAATCACAGACCGGCGCCCGGATGGTCCTTGCCGACTGGATTGTCTTGATCATCGTCAGCAGCACGATCATTTCGATCTCTGCGGCCTCCTAAAACCCCTGCGGCTTGTCGATAGTTCGATCGGACATGTCGGATCGGACTGAGTATGTGCACACTCCCGGAGACGGCCCAGGCGAAGTTGGAGCAACTGCTCGGACGCTCAACCGTCTTTCGGCACGTTTGAATTACGCCATCGAGAGCCGAATGCGACTGGGGGCGGCCGCCTGCCACGGCCCATGTGGCGCTATCTGATCGGCGAAACCGCAATGACTGAGCTCACCTGCTGGCGATCCTGGGTCCTGTATCCGTATCCACAACTGCGGGTTTTTCGACGCGGGCATTCCCTTCCCATCCGCCACCCAAGGCCTTGTGGAGGGAGACATAATAGGTTGCTATATTCGCTTTACTCTCGATGAGGTCTTCTTCGGTGGAGTACAGATCGCGTTCCGATTCCAATACATCCAGAAGATCCTCCATCCCGGCCTTGTTGAGTGCATGCGCCAATTGCACCGCCTGCCGATAGGCAGCGACCGACGCCGACAGCTTTGCCCGGCGCTGCTGCGACTGGTTGAGAGCGACGATGGCATTCTCGACATCTTCCATGGCTGAGAGGACGGCAGATTGATAGGCAACGAAATACTGGTCTCTTTGTGCCTTTGCCACGTCGACGGCGGCCTTCAATTGCCCGCCCTTGAAAAGAGGGATCGAAATAGTCGGTCCGAACGACCAACTGATCGACGACTTCTGGGCGAGATCGGAAATGCTTGCTGCCGATGACGCGATGTCGCCCGTCAGGCTGATGGTGGGATATCTAGCGGCTTCAGCCTGACCGATCTTTGCCGTGTACTGCGCCAACTGTCTTTCCGCCGATCGCACATCCGGACGCGAATGCAGTACGTCGGCCGGAATGCCGACGTTTACCGGATATGTCGGAGAAGGAATCTGGACGGGTTTATCCATGAGTTGCTGTAGCGCCGAAGGTGTGTTGCCGAGAAGAACGCTCAGCCGATGGACGGAATGCTGATAGGAAATCCGATAGGATGGGATATCGGCTTCCGTGGAGGCAGCCTGAGCATCAGCCGTAGCAGTATCCACACTCGTTGCATCGCCAGCTTCCTGCTGCTTGCGCGTGAGAGAGGCGGTTTCGCGCTGCGATCGGGCCGTACGTCCGGCCAAGGTGATCAGAGCCTGATATTCGCGTGCCTGGATATAGTATGAGGCAACGTCGCCGATTAGCGTGACATAGGCATCGCGCAAATCTTCGTCCGCTGCTTCCGCCGAATAGCGCGCGGCTTCGGCGGCGCGGCGGTTTGCGCCGAACAGATCGATTTCCCAGTTCGCGTCAAAGCCGATCTGATATTCGGTGGAGATCGTGTTTTCGTCGGACGACTTGGATTTGCTCCGTGTTGTCGAAGCCGAACCGTCAAGTGTGGGGAGGAGCGCCCCCGTCTGCTGGCGATATGCAGCTCTTGCTTCCCTCACCCGGGCTTTGGCGCTTGCCACATCCAAATTCTTCTCGATGGCTTGCGCTATGAGATCGTCGAGGAGCGGGTCGTTCAACTTTCGCCACCATTGAGTCAGCTCCGGCGGCTTGGCCCGTTCGGCCTTTTTTGCACTGGCCCATGAGGCGAGATGGACCGTTTTCGGCGTCTGATAGTCAGGCCCGACGACGCACCCGACAAGTGTCGCAACCATTGTCCCGATAACGGAAAGACGGACGCAACCAAGTAGGGGGCCTTGATTAATTATCGTTTTCGGCACGATGACCTCCTTTAAAATAGACCATTCGGCTGGACTGACGAAGCCGTCGTTGCTGCTCGTTGGAGCCCCTATCCTGCCCCGCGAGGGTGACTCGGGATGAAATTGCTTCGAGGTCGCCTGACGAACAGGGCCTAGTGCATTGAGTGCCGTGGAGCAAAAGAACGCTCTCGTGGTGAAGGACACCGCTCTTCGGCTCCTCTCACTCCCGCCGCGCAGGCATGACCTGCAGTTCCTGCTTACGACCAACCACGTCGTCACGGGCTCTCATTTCAAACTGATTAGCCGCCCGTAAGCAGCTGCGAATCCCTTTAACGAAATCTCGAACATCTGCTCTGTTGACGTGCCGTGAACCGTGGCAGCGATCGCTAGGGTCCCGGCGTGTTTCAGAGCATCGATGCTATCCCCTGAAAAGACCATTGGAACGAGGCAACCATCCGCGACGCAAGTCGCAAAGGGTGCGATCTGAGCAGCTGGTTGACCATCCATTTTCAGCCGAATTCCCTGCGACAGCGAAAGACCAAACGGCATCAGTACCAGAACACGCGTTAATCCGTCTGCAGGCGGGAAAATCGCTATCGCGATGATCGTTCTGCCCGTTTTCTTATCTTCATGATATTGCCCCATCGAACATCTTCGGGCCGCTTCGATAATCTTGCATTCGACCGCCCAGTCCTCAAAACCCTCCCTAACGGAATTGGCGCTATAATGCGGCGCGGGCTCATCCTCCGCCGTAACCGAGGGGATATCAACCTCGCCGCTCGCCCCGGGCATCCTCTCGGACGCCAGCTGCATCAACGGTCCTAGGACCAACCAATCGACTGCTCCGCCCGAGACTGTGCCGCCGGCAACGCCGTGAAGCAAAAGAAGGGACGGGGCGAACCAAGCTATTCGTTTCAAAATCTTCGTGTTTACCATTTCAGTCGTCGTTTTCCGTGGCTGGCCCGTTCTGAACCGCCGGTGGCTGCGCGCCCAATCCGCTGCGACCGGCACGTCTTCGAATTGAGGGAAGCGCCGCTCTCAGAAGAGGCTGTCTGATACGGTTGGGACCGGGGCGACAATGAAGTTTTTTGGGTACCCCAAGTTACAGCCGTTTCCGGCCTCATCGCCATTCGTCCTGGGAGCTGACATGGGGGGGTGGTGTCTCACCTCAGCGGCAGAGGCAGAGGCAGGGCGTCGCCGCCCGGACTCGGAAGAATTTCCGGGGGGAGCGGCGGCGCAAAAAGATGAAGCGGACCAAAAGGGTGGTCGGCTTTAGCGAGCTTGTCGAGCTGTTCGGGTCGGAGCGTCTTTTGCAAGATGTCGATCGCCTGCTTCAAGGACCTGGCCTTCTTCGCACGTACGATGGCACCGTCGGCGAGGATTTCGGCAAAAAGCGGTACTGCCCTTTGATCTTCAGCCGGCATTGCTGGCCGACCGGTAGCTGGAGGCGAAGGAGGCCCGATGATCACCCAAGGCACAGCCGGGGGCTCCAAGAAGGCGATAAATGCGGATGTATAGGCGCGCCAAGCATCGATCTGCGCGGCGCCGATACCGACATACAGTTCTAACGCCGACAATTGCGCTGCAAAACTAAGTGCGGGATCACCGGGCCAATCGCCACCAGGCCCCGCGCCGATTGGTGGCAGACCAGTATCCTCGTGCGGTCGGATTGGCTGGGCAAATGGATATTCACCGTGGATCCAGGGCGGAGGCAAGCCAGGACCGTCACCGCCTCCTGGCATGGGAAGACGCAACATTCCGGTGGCGGCCGATCCGTCCTTCTTCGGCTTGCCTGGATTGCCCGCAACGATTGGGATCCTCAATTCCCTTTCTTCCGAAGTTCCGCCGCTGAGATCTTGCGTATGGGAGGGCGCGCTTATCAATATCACCAAAGCTGCCGACAGGAGCCCCGTAACCATGAGGGAGCCTCTCATGACGTCTTCCTTCCAATGTCAGTGTTCACGGTTGATGACCATAAGCAGCGAGCGTATCCCGAATTGGTCCGCATATTTGGGAAGGTTTCCCAGCCCGCAAAATTTGCAAAGAAAGGTTGCTAACTCTAAAGCAGAAAAGATTTTTTACAAAATTCTCAGCTTCGCGCGGGTGTGATCTCTATAATTCCGCCATGCAAGAGGGCATCGGAGATGAACAGTCAGGCTCATATATTAATCGTCGATGACGACCTTGAAATTCGCTCCCTGCTTGCGCGTTATCTCAGCGGACAGGGGTTTCGTGCCTCCGTCGCATCGAACAAGCGCGAATTCGAACATCACATGCAGGTTGCCAATCCAAATCTTCTGGTTCTCGATGCCATGTTGCGAGATGGCTCGGGTCTGGACATTTGCCGTGGGTTGCGTGATCGCCGCTCCCCCATACCCGTCATCCTGTTGACGGCGCTGAAGGAAGACGTCGATCGCATCGTCGGTTTGGAGATCGATGCAGACGACTATCTCGGCAAACCCTTCAACCCCAAGGAACTGGTTGCCCGCATCAAGAGCGCATTACGGCGCTCGGGTCAAAACGATCCGCCCGATGCTGAAGCGAGGATCTACAGTTTCGCCGGACTGGAAGCCGATCCCGAGCAGCGCCACGTGTCACGCGAAAATGGCGACACCGTCGATCTCACCCGTGCCGAGTTCGAGCTTCTCAGGGTATTTCTTGAGCGGCCCGGTCGGCCCCTGTCACGCGACCAGCTTCTTGAACTTACGCAGGGACGCTCTCGTGATCATATGGACCGCTCGATTGACGTCCTGGTGAGCAGACTGCGTCGCAAGCTAGGCGAAAGCAAAACCGGACCGCTCTTCAAGACAATCCGCAACGGCGGCTATCAGCTCATGGTGCCGGTGAAGGTGTCAGTGATTACAAGATGAATTCACTATAAAACCTATCGTCGCACTACGATCCTGACAATCGTCACCGTCGTTGACTTGGCAATCTTCGCGGTCAATATGGTCTGCACCCCCGCAGTTGGAATATCAAGTAGAACCAATCGTCGGCCAGATCCGCTTTCTCAAATGGCGCGGTGGAGACGTGAGCGTTAGACGCGGTACGGGCCGGTTGTAACGGCCTCCATCAAGCTTGAAAGCGGGTCAATTGATCGGAACCGACGGAATATTGCCCGTATCCCGAACCGCCCGATGAGGTTCTCGACCTTGTGGCGCTGACGTAGAGGACCTTGTCGTAGGCGAATGGAACTTTGCGGCTCCGGCTGGACGGGATGCACGGCTCTATGCCTCTGGCTCCGAGTTCCTCGCGGAACCAAGTGCTGTCGTATCCTCGATCGGCAATCAGATGATCGGCGGGAGGCAACGCGTCGAGCGCGAGACGAGCGCCCCTGTGGTCGCTCATCTGGCCTTCCGACAGGAGCAGGATGATTGGCCGTCCGTCACCGTCGCAAACGGTGTGGAGCTTCGAGTTCAGCCCGCCCTTGGTTCGCCCGATACGACGTGGAACATCCCCTTTTTAAACAGGCTCGCTGCCGTGCGGTGGGCCTTCAGATGCGTCGCGTCGATCATGATGCGCTCGGGTTTCGGCCTTTTGCCCGCAAGCCCCGCAAAGATACGGTCGAAAACACCGAGGCGGCTCCAGCGGATGAAGCGGTTATAGAGCGTCTTGTGCGGACCGTAGTCAGCCGGCGCTTTCTTCCACTGCAGCCCGTTCCTGATCACATAGACGATGCCGCTTACCACGCGCCGGTCATCGACCCGCGCAATACCATGCGAAAGCGGGAAATGCGGCGATATTCGCGCAATCTGGCGCTCGCTCAGCAGAACAAATCACCCATCACGGCCTCCTTCTCGGAGAACGTGAATCACATCTCATCAAGCACTGGTAATGCCGGACGGACCGGTGCTGCTTGAAGCCGCTCGGCGACGAAACGCACAACGCATCTGGATATTGCGGACGGAATTGTGCGAAGCGCTCGCTGAGCATCTCAAATCGCTTGCTCTGCTTTTATATTGCATTTTGCTCTATCAGTTATGCCGCCCGCAAGGATTGACTTAAATCGATTATGTTCGACTTTACGCAGGTCCTCTGGACGGGAGGGCATCGTGCGGCTTTGGAGGAAGCTGCACGCGGTTGTGTGAGGATACCGTCAGCCTCGACGATTTCTCGCTCCCGAACGTCATCATGAATTGGAGGAATAGCAGATGCGTTACCAACCATCGTTAATATCCAAAGGCCTTTATTTTGCCATCGACAAAACGCCGCGCCACCTGGCCATGGCCTCGGTAATTCTTCTCGCAGGTGTGAGTACTGCCTCGACGGTTTATGCCGACGGTTACGTGTCAGGCGCCAAGGCGGCCGTTGTCGATACCAAGGCTGGCGAGATCGTCGGGGCCGAACGCAACGGCGTCTATAGCTATCTCGGCGTTCAATATGCGACCGCCGAGCGGTTCGTGCCGCCGAAACCGGTCGCGCCCTGGGAGGGCGTGCGGCCTGCGTTGGCGTTCGGCGAAACATGCCCGATCCCGACGATGAAGTCGGTCGCGGGCGACGAGTTGTTCAATCCGCATCGCTACCTGCCGACCAGCGAGAATTGCCTGTTCCTGAATGTCTGGACGCCCGGCCTGAAGGACGGCAAGAAGCGGCCTGTGATGGTCTGGCTGCATGGTGGCGGCTACACCAACGGCTCTTCGATCGAGCAGGTCTCCTATGACGGCGAAAACCTGTCGCGCAAGGGCGATGTGGTGGTGATCACCCTCAACCATCGCCTGAACGCGCTCGGATTCTTGGATCTTTCCGCCTATGGGCCGGAATACAAGGAATCGGGCAATGCCAGCATCGCCGACCTCGTCACGGCGCTGCAGTGGGTCAAGGACAATGCCGAAGCGTTCGGCGGCGATCCGGGCAATGTGACGATCTTCGGTCAGTCGGGCGGCGGCAGCAAGGTGCGCACGCTGATGGGGCTCCCGGCGGCAAAAGGCCTGTTCGGCAAGGCGATCGTTCAGAGCGGCGCGACGACCTCGCCGGTCACCAGCCAGAGGTCGGCACGCCGCGTTGCGGAACTCACCTTGAAGAATCTCGGTATCGAAACCTCTCAGGTCGACCACCTCAAGACGGTGCCCGTCGAGCAACTTGTCGAGGCCGGTACGAAGGCACTGGAGGATGCCAAGAAAGAAGGCATCGAAAACCCGCGCTGGGCACCGGTTGTCGATGGCGCATATCTGCCGCGCGATCCGGTAGGTGATGGCTGGGTGGATCAGGCCAAGCATATCCCGCTGCTGATAGGTACCGTGCTCAACGAGCAAGAGACCGTCACCCGTGTCAACCCGGCGATCCTTTATGCCGACAACAAGAACGAATGGAACGCTGAAAAGACCGACGCCAAACTGAAGCAACGCTTCGGCGACAAGGCGAATGCTATCGGCAAGGCTTTTCTGGAGGCCTATCCTGAAAAGAAGCTGGCGGATGCCGCCTTCGTCGATCTGACCGGCCGCACCGGCACGCTGAAGAACATTCAGATGAAGGCCAAGCAGGGCGGCGCACCGGTCTATTCCTACGTCTTCACGCGTGAATCGCCTGCCATGGGCGGAATCGGCGGCGCCTGGCATTGCTCGGAAATTCCCTATGTCTTTGCCAATGCCGAACTTGTCTCGCAGGCCACAGGCGGCGGGCCAGAGGCTGCTGCCTTGCAGGACAAGATGAGCGAGGCATGGATCAATTTCGCGAAATCCGGCAATCCGAACCATCCTGGCCTGCCTAAATGGCCGGCTTATGCCGCCGACAAGGGTGCGACGATGATCTTCGACAACAAGAGCGAAGTCCGGTTCAATCACGACCTGCCGCTGCTCAAGGCCGCCGGCGTGTTGTAGCCCGCATCTCGTTCCATTCCTGATGAGTGACAAACTTCCGGCGGTGCCGTCGCCGGAAGAGCGGCTGGCCTTTACGCAATGTCACGGGATGTCCAGCCGGCGCGCCACAAGAACAGGCGCCTGTATTTCTTTTCATTTATTCCATTGGAGGAAAGCATGAAAAAGACAGTTATTAGCCTCGCAATCGCGTCGAGCGTGTCTGCCCTGGCGGCGGCCCCTGCCGCGGCGCAGAGTGCAACGGGAACGCTCCGTGCTGGGGCTGCGCGCATCGAGATCACACCACCAGCGAGCCCGGCTTACCCGGCGATGAACGAATACGATCACGAGAAGCTTTATCTTCGGGTGATCGTCATCGACAACGGCAAGACGAAGATGGCGCTCATCGGTGCTGATCTCGGCGGCATAAACGAGGAAGTCTGGGCCGAGGCCAGCAAGCGCGTCGGCGAAACCCTCGGCATTCCGCCTCAGAACGTTGTCCTGTCATCCACCCATACCCATAGCGACTGGCCGGCCAATGCGACCACGGCGCCTGGCCAGCCGCGCTACGGCAGCGATTTCGTGTCGAATGTTGCGGTCGATGCGGTGAAAAAGGCCGTTTCCGCATTGCAACCGGCAAAGGTCGGCTATTCCACCGGAGAAGCCTATCTCAACGTCAACCGCGACGCGATCAATCCGCGGACGCATCTGTGGACGCAGGCAGCGAATTTCAATGCCTATTCCGACAAGACCGTAAGCGTCCTTTCCGTCATCAAGCCGAGTGGCGAGCCGATCGCGACCTATGTCAACTATGCGATGCATCCTGTGAACGGCTATCTCTCGGGTTTTGTCAGCGGAGATTTCGCCGCCGCCACGAGCCGCTATATCGAGCGCAATTTCAGCGATGATGTCGTGGCGATATTCACCCAGGGAGCATCCGGTGATCAGAACCCGCGCTGGCTGAGGACTGGCACCAACACGCTCGCGTCAAAAACCGGAGTACCGATCTCCGGCTACGAGATGAGCCGCGAGGATGTCGAGGCGCCGTTGCGCAACAAGCAGGTGGTGGACGGCCCCCTCGATCCGAAAAGAGCGCACCAGCTTGCCGACTATATGCAGGCCCTCGGTGTGATTCTCGGCGAGGAAGTCATCCGCGTTATGTCTCATACGGATGGATGGATGGCATCGCCGGAAATCTGGGCGGCGCAGACCACGCTGACCTGCCCTGGCCGGACGCGACTCGACAAAGTGCGCGAGGGTGCGGCCGGTCAATACGAAGACGGCAAGGACGTCGACATCCGGCTAGGGGCCGTTGACATCGGTGATATCGCGCTCTCGACCGTCAACGCCGAGATCTATAGCCGTATCGGCCAACGCGCGAAACAGATGTCGCCCCTGTCGAAAACCGTGTTGATCACCCTGGCGAACGGTCGCGCCAATTCCGGCTATATTCCGGACGACCAGTCGTTCGAACATCAGACGTTCCAGGTTCTGGGTTCGCGGCTGAAGCCGGGTTGCGCCGAAGAGGGCATTGCAAAGGGCATTGCCGGCATGGTCAGCGACCACATCGAACGCAAGCGCACGAACTGATGTGCGCCAAAGGCCCCGAAGCAAACTGAAGACCCTATATCAGGAGGAACACGAATGTTGTTCGCACATCGCCCCACGATGATCGGCGTCATGCTGCTATCGTTCGCAGTACCCGCCGCGCATGCCGTCACTCAACCCGTTTCCGCGCCGATCGGCGAAGTCGTCGGACAAGAACAGGGCGATCTGCTTGTCTATCAGGGTATACCCTATGCCCGACCGCCGATAGGTGATTTGCGCTTCGCTCCACCTCGGGAAGCGGAGCCGTTCAAGCAACCCTTTGTCGCAGATGTGCCCGGCAACGAATGCGTCCAACACGCGGTGTTCTGGCGTCCGGACAAAGGGGCAAGCTGGACCGAGGATTGCCTGACGCTCACCATCTACCGGCCGCAGGGCGATGCGGGAAATTTGCCCGTCATCGTGGGATATCATGGCGGTGGATCGCGCAATGGCGCCAAGACCGACTGGGACCCGAAGGAGATTGCAAGGCGCGGGAATATCGTTGTAACCGCGAACTACAGACTGGGAGCTCTCGGTTATCTCGCGCTTGCGGAACTGAATGCGGAATCTCAGGATGGCAAGAGCAGTGGGAATTTCGGTGATCTCGACAAGATCGAGGCTCTCAAATGGGTCAAGAAGAACATCGCCGCTTTCGGAGGCAATCCGGAAAGGGTCGTGGTTGCCGGACAATCGGGCGGAGCCCGAGGCGTATGCTTCATCGTCGCGTCGCCGCAAGCGAAGGGCCTGTTTCATGGAGCGATCATAGAAAGTGGACGCGACTGCCCGAGCACGCCGAACGAAAAGGCGGTGGAAAGCGGGGAGAAATTCGCGGCTGCAATCGGTTGTGCGGACAAGGCAACCCGCCTCGCCTGCCTTCGCGGCAAGAGCCCAGACGAAATCCTGGATGCTCAGGAAAAGTCCGCACTGACTCTCCCAACGGTTTCCGGCGGCTACGCCATGCCGAAACCGCCTTTAGAGGCATTCGAGACCGGAGAATTCAACCGGGTCCCGGTCATTGTGGGCAATACGCGAAACGAAGCGCGCATATTCGTCTATGAGGCCAACGATCTGAAGGATCAACCGGTCAGTCAGGCACAGTATCGCGCCGAAGTCCGCAAGAACGAAGGAGACAAGGCGGAAAAAATCCTCGCTGCTTATTCGGCGATCGAAAAGACCGCTCCCGGAGCCGCGCTGGCCGACTATAGCACCGACCGCGGCTCTACCTGCCCGACGACAAAGCTTGTTACGGCACTTGCCCGCTGGACCCCCACTTATGCCTACGAGTTCAGGGACGAAACGGCGCCGTTGCGTTCCTATGCCTCCGTTCCACAGTCCTTCGCCGTAGGAAGCGGCCATAGTTCGGAGATTTCCTATCTGTGGGGAGAAAGCATGGTGCCTGCGGGCTTGACGACTCGGCAACTGAAACTCGCCGAGGTGATGCGTCGCTATTTTTCGGCGCTCGCCGATCCCAAAGGAATGCCGCCCGAATGGCCTCGGTTTACCGTGGAAAACCCCCAGCGTCTGGCGTTTCTGGAAGACGGCATTACGAAAGTCATCAGCGAAGATGAGTATCGCGCCGATCATCGTTGTGACCTGTGGCAGGCCGCAAAATAGTCAGGCATCGTCCAGCCAGGCATGATTGGATCTCGTACTCGGTCGTTACATAGTTTGCGTTGGATTTGTCAGTCGTCACGATCTCCTTTGGTCAGCGGAGCGGCCTTTGCCCCTGACGGGAGGAGGCCCTCTCCTGCGGCTAGGCCGTCGACAATAAGACTTTGAGAGAGTGCAAGTATCCGGTGGTTGAAGGCCTCGCAAGGTGCGTTGCCGTTCCCGCAGTCGCCTGGGTTTTGCTGTTCAGCTTACGCTGGTGCGAGGTCTCGGCCGCCCCCTTGCTCACGAGAGACACCTCAGGGGCGGTCATCTCCGTCGTGGGCGATCAGATGGGTATCTACCCTCAGGCGGCACGCGGTCCAAACCGGGCGGTTGCGGTAGAGTTAAGAGGGCGTAATCCCGATTCGTCGTGCGATCGCCGAGATATCACCCCAAGCCGGCAAACGTCCTCAACGGCCTCGACATTAAACGTCGCAACTGACGTGAACCGTCAAGTCGATTTGTTACCATCTCTGGGCGGCGCATTGTCCTCAATGAGGCCGGTGTGCGCGATACCAAAGAATTTGAAGCCGCAAACGCCGTTTATAGCGCGGCCTCGGGCACACCCGGATCGCCTACGTGACGGACAAATCATTCACCTTTGCCCGCGCCTCGCGCCTCAAGGGTTTCCGAGCTGCGGTTGCTGAAATTAACCTCGCGGAGTGCCCTGTCTTCGAAGAAAACTCTGATAAAAAAGCGATCAGCTATTCGGACATCGAGTTGTTCGAAGTGGGGCGGCGTGCGGCGGGGCGCTTGCTGGAGACGGTACCGCGGCCAACGGCAATCGTTGCGCTCAATGATATGATCGCTGTGGGCATCCTCTCGGAACTACGCCAGCGCGACATCTCGATCCCGAATGATATTTCCCTGGTTGGAATAGACGATATTGTCTTATCTCGCCTGACGACGCCGCGGCTGACCACCATATGCCAACCTTTGTCACAAATTGCGGAGACGGCAGTCGACCGTTTGATTGCCCGTCTTTCTGCGCCAACCCGACCATCGGCTGAAGTTGTCTTCCAACCGGAACTGGTCGTGCGTCAATCGACGGCAGGGGCATCTTCGACGGTCGGAATGGACGGACTCAGCAGGCGTGAGCCGCCAGCGACCCTGCACCGAGATTCGGACACATGGTTGAAATCAGACAGAACTTTCTGGATCCCTTGCGCCGGGACGTATCCCGACGCACGGTTGCGTGTTTGCGGATCAGGCCTGTTTGCGGACCGCTTCGAGCGCCTTCGCGGGCGTCCAGTTGCCGTGCAGCGACATGCGCAGGCGGAACGGGATCTTGATGCGGGCCACTGGGCCGGCCGCCATATTCAACGAGTCGAGCACGACCAGTTCCGTGTTGTCGCCGTTGAGATGGTTCAGCAACGCAATCACATATCCATCGCCTTCAGGAGCATCGTCCGAACGCGGCACAAAGATCGGCTCCTGGAAGCACTGTCCATCACCGGGGAACCAGGCATCAGTCGTACCTGTCTTCACATTGACATGGGCAAGCTGGTTGAAGAACTGGAACGGTCGGTCCCCCAGGCTTTCATCGAAAGGTAGTGTCGGATCGAAGGCCAACACGAAACCATGCTCATAGGGTTTGCCGGTGAACCGTTCATCGCAACGCGGGAATTCACACGGGAAAGATGTGATGGGGCGCGGCTGGAGAGCATAGTCGGCCGCACCCGGTTCGCCAGGACCATTGAGATTGAACGACCAGCGCATCAGCTGCGAACTGAGGGTTTCGGGAAGCGGTACGGACCCGTCTGCCTGAGGGAAAAAGTAGAAGATATTCCCCGTGGTGACAGGCATGTCGACTTGCAGAAAGCCGTCTTCCTCGTACGAGTTCAGAGTATGCCCCTGGAATCCGTCCTTCGGCCCCTCGAACCACATGACATCCTCAGCGCTGCCGTCTCGCGGCAGCACACCGAAGAGCTGCGCCAGATCCGGTTGCCATTCAAAATGCTGCCCGCCCGCCTTCATGCGTTCGATATCGACGGTCAGAGGGATGAGCGGGAAGACGACATGCCGGGCGGTGATGGCGAAATCGTGGATCATTGCGGCGTAGGGAGCCTTGAACCAGATCTCCTTCTTGAGCTTGCCCGAGGCGTCGATTTCGAAATAGGCGATATCGGGCGTGCCGTCGCCCTTGGCTTCATAGGCGAAGCAAAGGAGGTCGCCGTTGTCAGGATCGACCTTGGGATGGGCTGTGAAAGTGGCCGACTTGATCTGGCCGTTGAAGTCCCAGACGCCGATCGTTTCCAGCGTCTCGGGGTCGAGCGCATAAGGAAGTGCATCCTCCTTCATGGCGAGCAATACGCCGGCATGGCAGAGTACCGTCGTGTTCGCTGTCGTGTTGTTTTCGGCTGCCAGCGGGTCGTTGGTGAAAACGTTGCGATAGACGCCGTTGAGCGAGCGCCGCTCGCGCCACTGCGCCGCCAACCGGTCTGTATGGACATAGCGCCTGCGCAGACTGACATGGCCGTTCTCGAACCTGAAGGCCGAGACTAGTCCATCGCCGTTAAAGAAGATGTCCTTACCGAGCATCGGCGGATAATAGGAATCCGGGGATACCTGGAAAAAGGTGCCGGCAATCGTCGGAGGAACGGTCCCCTCGACCTCGAGATCGAAGATCTGCGTTTCGACGCGACTGGGCTCGTAGAGGCCAGTGAATTCTGGAATTTCCGGGAAGGTCATGCTCATTTTGTCTTTCTTTCTGTTTAGGCCCGGTTGCTGGGGGGTAAGGTCAGAACGGATAGACGCGCGGTTCGTCCTGCACGCTGATCCAGTGATCGGTGGTCAGTTCCTGGATGATCCAGTCGCTGTTGAAGCGGCCGAGACCGCTGTTCTTCTCGCCGCCGAACATTGTGTTCGGGTCGTCATTGGGAGAGATGTCGTTGATGTGGGTCATGCCCGCCTCGATGCCTTTGGCAAAGCGCAGTCCGCGCGCGGCATCGGTGGTGAAGACCGCGCTCGACAGGCCGAATTCGACGGCATTTGCCATGCGCAACGCGTCGGCTTCATCGGCAGCGCGGATCAGAGGCGCGATCGGGCTGAACAGCTCGGTTTGCGCCAAAACGGAATTATTAGCGACATCGACAAAGACTTGAGGCGGCAAAACCTGTCCTGAGGGTTCACCGCTCAGGACTTGGTGAATGCCGGCGGCCCTCGCCTTGTCGACATGACCGAGCGCTGCCTTGAGCTGCCTCTCATTGATGAGCGGACCGATCACCGTGTCCGGTTCGTTCGGGTCACCGACCTTCAATGAACGTGCTCGCTCGATGAACGCCTCCACGAAGCGATCATAAAGTCGCGACTCGACGATGATGCGGTTCGTACTCATGCAGATCTGCCCCTGATGCAGAAAGCGACCGACGATAGCTCCGGAAACCGCATGGTCGAGATCGGCATCGTCCAGCACTACACAGGGCGCATTGCCACCCAGTTCGAGCGCTACGCGCTTCAACGTGGCGCCGGTCATCGCCAGTTCGCCGATACGCCGTCCTACTCGCGTAGACCCTGTAAACGAGATGAACTTGGGAATTTCGTGCAGCGTGAACGCATCGCCGATTTCCCTGACGTCGCCGACGACAACGTTGAGCAGGCCGGCGGGCAGTCCCGCTTCCTCGTAGATGCTGGCAAGCAGAAGGCCACCGGTGACCGGCGTGTCCTCGGCAGGTTTGAGCACGATACCGTTGCCAAGTGCGAGCGCCGGAGCGACCGAACGATTCGACAGATGCATCGGAACGTTCCAGGGGCTGATGACGCCGACGACACCCAACGGCCGGCGATAAACTCTGCTCTCCTTCCCGGAAATGTCGATGGGCAGTATCCGTCCCATCACACGCGCGGGCATGGATGCTGCAGCCAGCGTGCCGGCACGAACGGCCGCCCATTCGATTTCCGCCTTCATGCGGGTGCTGCCGGACTCGGCGATCAGCCAGTCGACTATCTCGGCATGGCGGCGGTCCATGACGGCGACTGCGCGATGCATGACCGCAGCCCGTTCTCCTGGCAGGAGCCGCGCCCAGTCGAGCTGGGCTCTCGCTGCGGCGCGATAGGCGTCGTCGAGATCATCGTGGGAGGCGCAACCGATTTCGGTTAAGACTTCACCGTTGTACGGGTTGCGATCGCTAAGCGATGTTGCAGCCCGACCGGTTCGCCAGCGCCCATCAATATACTGGCCGGTGAACTGACGCTGGATCTGAGTATCAGGCATTGTTTTTCCTCCTTGTGTTTGAAGTGGCCAGCGCATCGAGCGCCGCGCTCGCCTTGACCGAAGCCTCTCTTGCGGTAGCCGATTTGAGGCGGCGGCTTTCTGCGGCGGCGGCCAGGCAGGCCTGTGCTGCTTTGAAAAGCGGGGACTCAACCTCCGTGACGTCGAGCAGCTGCACCTGCGCGCTGCGCAACGTCTCATGATGGGATGCCAGTGTCTTTTCGTCGGCGCCGCAGGCGATGCGGTGCGTCAAGGTTGCAATACGGCGGGCGAGAAGCCTGCGGCGTACATCCGGCGTCGACGGGAGGACCAGCCAAAATATCGCCACCGCTATGACCACGCCCGAGACGATTGCCAGGGCTTCCAGAACGGCGGTCTCGGCGGCTACTGGCGCGGTTCCCGGCTGGGCGGTCAACAGGAATGTCATGGCCATGTCTATGGCCATCTTGGCGGTGACGGTCTTGCGCATGAGCCACGCTGAAACCAACAGGAACGGCGTGACGCAGACTAGTATCGTCAGCAGACCTTCGGCATGCGGCAGCAGAAGCAGCCGGACAAGCAGTCCCATCGCGGCGCCGGCGAGGGTTCCGAGCAATACCTGGACAACCATATGGTTTCCATGGTCGTGACTGGAGAACAGCGAGGTGAACAGGACCGCTGTCATCGCCATCATGGAGCCAGCCTGCCAGCCTGCGGCCAGCCAGATCGCGGACGCGACTGCCAGTGCAACCACCGGCCGCATGGCGGCGCGATACGAGGCGACGCGATCGAGGTCGAACCGGAAATAACCGAGTGCAGACAGACGGCCGGGCTCCAGCGCCTTCGCAAGATCCTCCAGCGCGCCCGCCAGCACCACGTGACCGTGTGCTGCGGCATCCCTGGCCATACGCCGCGCCCGCTGAAACGGATCGTCAGGCGCGAAGGGTCTGTCGAGAGCCGTGTTCCTACTTCCGCCCAGCGCGAGAAGTTCCAGCAATATGCCAGAGATGTGCCGCAGGCGCCGGGCGTCGGCACGTCCGCGGATCGATCCTGCGGACTGCTCGTCGATGGCTCGGTCAAAGGCCGCTATCTCGGCGATCAACGAAGCGTCCGCATGCGCTTCTTTGTCGGCCTGCCGGTTTTCGATCCGCTGCAAAACGCGACCCAGAAGGTTCCTGGCCCGTGCCTGTGCATCCGCCTTTCGCGACGGCAGGGCTCTGAAGGACAACAGCATCGAACAGACGATGCCGATCAGCGTGCACAGAACCCTGTCCTGCGCCAACACGCTGTCCGCATGTCCGTCGCCCAACCCAAACAGGACGACGATCCCCGCAGTGTAGCCGGCAAGAACAAAGCCGTAGTTGCGGAAATGCCGGAAGATCGTGCCGAGCCCAGCGCAACAAGCCAGCCAGAAGGCAAGCAGGATCAGAGTGACCGGCAGATATGCATGGACGAGCAGAATCGATGCGCCGGCGGCGGCTCCACAGATCGTTCCGACGAGGCGCGCGGCGCTGCGCTCCACAAGAAGGCCGCGTGTCGGCTGAGCGACCAGCCAAACGGTCATCGCCGCCCACCATGGATGATGGATGGCGAGCACGTGTGCTAGGGCGAGCGCCATGAGTGCAGCAATGGTGGTGTGCAAGGCGAACGCGATCGGATGACGAGGTGGATCGGCAGCGGGCCGGTTGTCCATCGGCTTTCCCACAGCGCATGGAGCCAAGGGGCCGGATCGCCCCCAGCCTTTTTCGTTTTCAAGCATTTCCGGCTTAGCGCTCACAGAGGCACCCATAATTGAACGTTATCGTTTAGATATAACCTGACTTGTTCATTGTCAATATTCCTGTACGATATCGTTTAATTATGATGACGGCGGGCGTTGAGCCTGATGCGAAACGGGAATGACGCGATGCGAAGAAAGACCGAGGATCGGCGGTTGAGTTTTGTGAAGGCCGCCGGGAAATTGTTCATCGAAAGGGGCTTCGGCGCGGTGACTATGGAAGCGGTAGCGGCTGAGGCCACGGCGTCGAAGGCTACGCTTTACGGTTATTTCCCAAGCAAGGAGGCGCTCTTTGAGGCCTTTGTTAACGAGGCGGGGAAAGGCGGCGTCGAGGAAATCGAGGCTGCGGGACGCGGCGACGATGTCGAGCAAATTCTTCGAAAGCTCGGGACTGCTTATCTCGATCTTGTCACGCGCCCTGACGTCATCGAGGCAAATCGCCTGATCATGGGCGAGGCCGGACGACAGCCACAGCTAAGCCGCATCTTTTATGAGAACGGACCGCGGAAAACCCTCATCGCAATCAGTGAAATCATTGCCGCGCTGATGGAGGCGGGCAAGCTTCAACGATCCGACCTCCGCGAGGCCAGCCTTTACTTCAAGTCCCTTTGTGAGGCTGGACTTGTCGAGCGTCAGCTATGGGGACTGGATGACCAACCCGATCACCAAGTTCGTCAGTCCGCAGTCGAAAGGGCGACGGAAGTGTTTCTGGCGGCGTTTGGATAAGCGATGAACGTGGAGAGCTCCCCGGCCGCGGGCGTGGTGATCGATTTTCCCGCACGTTATGGAGAGACGCGAGCCTACCAGAACAAGCGGCAAGTCTATTCGATCCTGTTTGAGGCGGCCACCAAGACGCTTAGGACCACTACTGCCGATCGCCAGCATTCGCGGCAATTATCAATTCAACACGGGGCGCGTCGAGATATTGCGGGGAAAAATCCGGATACTCGGTGACGAATTGGTGAAGGCTTTTGTAAAGTTCACCGTCGAGCATGGACACATGCACGCCGACGGAGAGGCTGCCGCTTGTTGTGACGACCATTATCCCCGAGGTTGAGAACAGTTTCGAGGTCGGTGATGATCTGGCGAACGTCGCGAAATGGGCTGCATCGGGCGTAGGGGTCACACCGCTTCCACCGCGGGTAAATAACCTTATCCCCACCGACTCTTCAAGGTGGCGAATTTTGCGGCTCACCAGGAAGTAATGCGTGTTGAGCCTTCTTCCGGCACGAATAAAGCTGCCTTCCTCGGCGACGATGAGCGCCTGACCAGTTGAATGTGGTTGAGAACAGGAGACACGATCTCAGACAATCGCCTTTTTAGCTGTCTGATTACGGAACTCCACGAATTGCCAATTTGATTTTTAACCAAATCTGCGTTGAGCCATCCGGGGACTGACATATAGTCAGCGTTCAATTGTCAGTGCGATCCCCATTCCACCGCCTATGCACAACGTTGCCAGTGCTTTATGTCCGTCTCTTTTGGCAAGTTCGTGGAGAAGCGTAACTAGGATGCGTGCACCAGATGCACCGATCGGATGCCCGAGAGCGATCGCTCCGCCGTTGACCTTTACAATGCCCGAGTCCCAACCGATTTCCTTATTTACGGCGCATGCCTGTGCAGCAAATGCCTCATTCGCTTCCACCAGATCGAGGTCTTCAACCTTCCACCCTGCCTTGTCCAGTGCCTGTCAATCGGCGTCGTAACGGGGTCTGACTCATTCTCGATGTCGTTTCGGATTCTACTGGCCGTTTCTGACGGAGAATCAGCGCATGCGAGCCCATTTTCGGCCTTCCGATCTGATCCCTGCCGAGTTGAACGTGGAGGCAGTGCACCACAGCGCCGACATGATCGTCGTCGCCGCATGTGGTCAGTCCCGAGGTTGTATGTGTTCCCGAGTAACAGGGGCACGAGTTGAAGGAAAGGCAGCAATTGGTTCGACAGCGTTCGCTACAGCGCTGAAATTACTGTTTTTCCACAGCGCAACTTTGCTCTGGAAATCACTGCGCATGTGCTGTATAGGAGCGGTCGGCTACCCTCAGGCGCTACGCACGCAGGAGATCGGCACCGTGCGGGTGTGGTGGAATTGGTAGACGCGCCGGATTCAAAATCCGGTTCCGAGAGGAGTGTCGGTTCGAGCCCGACCACCCGCACCATCTTGTCTCATGAATCTAATACCGACGGCCTCGCGATGAGAGGCTCAGGTCAGATTTGGTAAATCGACGACAGCTGCAATTCGAGCCACGAGCTTGCAACCTGACCAGGCGACAGCATGCCCGGCCACTCGTTGATCTCGTTGTAACGTTGCCGCGGCGCACCGGCTCAAGGGCAAGAGGATAGACCCGTTATCTGCGGGCCAGAGTTTCTGCTCCGCAGTCCTCCCGGAGGGAGGGCCATTGGTCGCCGACTGGCGGACCGCCTATTGCGGCGGCCGACGGCCCTTTTGGAATTCGACCGGAGCGAAACAGACAACCTGCCATACCCGGCTGCCGCTCATACGGTGGAAGAATATTGGCTTCCACGATCGTCATGATAAACCTGTTAGGGGCCGTCGCCTTGCTGCTGTTCGGCTTGGCGCAGGTGAAGGACGGCGTGTCGCGGGCGTTCGGCATCAGGCTCCGAACCGGGCTTGCGACCGGCACCAAGAGCGGTCTGCTTTCTTCTCGGGCTTCGTTGCCACTATCGCGCTGCAGAGTTCGACAGCCACGGCACTGATGGTTGCCTCCTTCGTCGAGCGTCAGCTGAGCGTTGTCCCGCTGGAGGGTGCTGTTCAGTGGGCGCCCCGGATGGTTCCGGCGATCGCCGATAGGTTATTCAACCGCTTTCTGACTACGCGGCTCCGCAGACCGCCAACACCCGGCTGCGGATGACGACTGCCTGCTCATCAACGGGAAAATGCGACGCAGATGTTAGATCACTTGGCTTTCGTCGACGTTGCCGAGATGGATCGCTGGCTAGAGACTAATCACAGTGGCCCACACCGGGGTCAGCCGCACGAGAGTCTTCCGCGACCGAACCCCTTCCTTCGATAGTATGACCTAGACAGATACAACACAGCGAATTCGGACTTTGACAGACTAATATCCTGCTGCAAAATTCGATGAAACAATAACGAGGTGGAACATGGCTCTCTTAAAATCGGTAACATTCGCGGCTGCTTTATCAGCATCGGTAATATTAAGTTCTCCGTACGATGTGCGTGCCGATATTCTGAAGGTCGGCATAAACATGCCCGATATCACTACCCTGGACCCGGCGCGTGCGACTGCTACTGCGGACGTTGCACTTGTGTCTTGGATGTTTAACGGACTGGTTCGCTTCCCACCCGGTAGCGCCGATCCCTCCAAGATAGAGCCCGATCTCGCGGAACGCTGGACCACCTCGCCAAATGGCCTCGAATGGACGTTTTACCTGAAGAAGGGCGTCAAGTTTCACGGCGATTACGGAACGGTTACTGCGGAGGATGTCGTATTTTCCTTGTTGCGAGGCAAGGATCCAAAAACTTCAGCTTTCTCAAGCGACTACCTCGGCGTTGAATCGATCGAGGCGATCGATCCTCTGACTGTCAAGATCACTCTTTCCGAACCTGTGCCGGGATTTCTTGGGTTGATTTCGAATTATCACGGCGGAAACATCGTCAGCAAGAAGGCCGTCGAGAAGCTTGGAGCGGAGTTCAAGAGCCACCCGATCGGCACCGGTCCATTCATGTTTGAAAAAGCCATCACTCAGCAGGGAGTCTATCTCAAGGCATTCCCGGAATATTTCCGCGGTGCGCCAAAGCTTGATGGAATACGCCTCGATTTCATCCCCGCGGATTCGAGCCGCGAGCTAGCGTTTCGATCAGGCGAGCTCGACCTGATCTATGGCAAGCGCGAGCAGCGTTGGGTTGAGCAGGCAAAGACGTGGGACAACACCGTTATCGACATCTTCGGGCCAGGCGAATTCCGCACGTTGTTCCTGAACACGATGCGTCCGCCCCTGGACAACATTAAGGTCAGACAGGCGATTGCACACGCGGTCAACGTCGATCAAATCGTGCAATTCGTTGGGGCTTCAGTCGGCCCTAAGGGCTGTTCCGTCGTTCCGACAGGCTATCTTGGTGAAGACTGCACCTGGAGCTACAAATACGATCCTGCCCTGTCCAAGAAGCTTTTGGCGGAAGCAGGCTTCGCTAAAGGCCTATCGTTCTCCGCTATCGTTTCCTCGAGTTCGGCCCAGCTGCCTATCATGGAGGTTATCCAGGCACAATTGGCGGAAGTTGGCATCGATATGCAAATGAACGTAGTCGACCACCCAACCTATCAGGAGCAAACCCGTAAGAATCTCAGCGACGCAGTTTATTACGGAGCGGCCCGCTATCCTGTCGCCGACAGCTATCTGACCCAATTCTACCACTCGGATTCGTCTGTTGGGAAGCCGACTGCCGTCACCAACTTCTCTCATTGCAATGTAGCTGATAGTGAGATCACCTCCGCAAGGCGCGCCGTTAACGATCAGGAGAGACTGAAGCTGTTGATTGCCACTGAGAACTGACCCTGCGTTTCCACCGAGAATTGACCCGCCTGTTAGGTATGTTTCGGGTCTGCGGTCGTGGTCAAGTTCCTCGTCTTCTCCTTTGTCGTTTTGGTGTCGTGCGCAGAGCTATTCTTGAAGCGGAAGCTGTCGTTTCCGGTTTCGAGGATGTGGCAGTGATGCGTAAGCCGGTCCAACAGTGCGGTGGTCATCTTGGCATCGCCGAAGACGCTAGCCCATTCGCTGAAGCTGAGGTTTGTCGTGATGATGACGCTGGTTCGCTCGTAAAGCTTGCTCAGCAGATGGAACAGCATCGCACCGCCTGACGCGCTGAACGGCAGGTAGCCCAGCTCATCAAGGATGACGAGATCGGAGTGGACAAGCCGGTTGGCGATCTGGCCGGAGCGGCCTTGCGCCTTCTCCTGTTCCAGCGCGTTGACCAGCTCGACCGTTGAGAAGAACCGGACCCGTTTGTGATGATGCTCGATGGCCTGAACGCCGATTGCCGTCGCGATATGCGTTTTGCCCGTGCCGGGGCCACCGACCAGGACAATGTTGTTGGCGTCGTCGAGGAAGTCGCAGCGGTGAAGCTGACGCACGAGCGCCTCGTTGATCTCGCTGCTGGTAAAATCGAAGCCATTCAGATCACGATAAGCAGGAAAGCGGGCGGTCTTGAGCTGATAGGCGGTCGATCGCACCTCCCGTTCGGCTGTTTCCGCTTTCAAGAGCTGCGACAGGATCGGAATGGCGGCCTCGAAAGCCGGCGATCCTTGCTCGGTCAGTTCGCCAACGGCTTGTGCCATACCGTGCATCTTCAATTGCCGCAGCATGATGACGATCGCGCCGCTTGCTGGATTATGACGCATGGCGGGCCTCCGTCTTTCTCAGGGCATCGTATCGTTCGACATTGGCCTTGGGCTCGTTGACGAGCGTCAGGGCTTGCGGCGCATCGATGGTCGGCGGCGTGAAGGATTTGCCGTCGACAAGACGATGCAGCAGGTTCAGCACATGCGTCTTGGTTGGAACGCCGGACTTCAGTGCCATATCGACCGCCGACAGGACGGCCTGTTCATCGTGTTGAAGGACGAGCGCCAGGATATCGACCACCTCCCGGTCGCCGCCCGGCTTCTTGAGCAGGTATTGCTGCAAGGCCCGGAATGCCTCGGGGAGTTCGGCGAACGGTGCGCCATTGCGAAGCGCACCTGGCTTGCGCTGCACCACCGCCAGATAATGCCGCCAGTCGTAGATCGTCTGGCCCGGCCGGTCGTGGGAGCGATCAATAACGCGACGATGCTCGCAAACGATCTGTCCTTCTGCGGCGACCACAACACGGTCTGGGTAAACCCGGAGGCTTACCGGTCGATTGGCGAAGGACGCCGGGACGCTGTAGCGATTGCGCTCCAGATGCACGAGGCAGGTCGGTGAGACACGTTTGGTGTATTCGACAAACCCATCGAACGGCCGGGTAACGGGCATGAGCGCAGGTGCTTCCTCCGCCCAGATGTCGGCAATGGAGCCACGCATTTGACCGTGCGGGGTCTTTGCCCAGAACTCCTTGCAGCGCTGCTCGAGCCAGTCGTTCAGAGCATCCAGCGATGGAAAGCGCGGCGTTGGCTGCCACAGACGATGACGCGCGTCCTGAACGTTCTTCTCGACCTGTCCCTTCTCCCAGCCAGAAGCCGGATTGCAGAACTCAGGCTCGAACAGGTAGTGGCTGGCCATCGCCTGGAAACGGACGTTGACGTCACGCTCTTTGCCACGGCCGACCTTGTCGATCGCGGTGCGCATGTTGTCGTAGATGCCACGACCAGGGATGCCTCCGAACACGCGGAATGCATGGTTGTGGGCGTCGAACAGCATCTCGTGCGTCTGCAGGAGGTAAGCCCGCACGATGAACGCGCGGCTGTAGCTCAGCTTCGTGTGCGCCACCTGCAGCTTGGTGCGCTCATTGCCGATGATCGCCCAGTCTTCCGACCAGTCGAACTGGAAGGCTTCTCCAGGATCGAACGCCAGGGGCACATATGTCCCGCGACCCGTCGTCTGCAATTCCCTCTGACGATCATCACGCCATTCCCGGGCAAATGCCGCCACCCGATTATAGGACCCCTCATAGCCGAGGCCCATCAGATCGGCATGCAACTGCTTCATCGTCCGCTTCTGTTTGCGGTTCTTCTTGGATTCGGTCTTCAGCCAGGCCGACAACCGATCGGCAAAAGGATCGAGCTTGCTCGGCCGCTCCGGGACCTTGAACTTCGGCTCCACGCCGTCCAGGCGCAGGTATTTGCGGATGGTATTCCGGGATAAGCCGGTCCTGCGGCAAATCTCCCGGATCGATAGATGCTCTCGAAAATGCCAGCGTCGGATCACGCTCAATAACGCCATGTCGATCACTCCATAGCCCCCGCTGAAAACATGCGAGGGAAGGTTGGAACATGGGTCAATTCTCAATGGAAATATCAGGCCACGCAGGGTCAGTTCTCAGTGGCAATCAACACCAATGGACGAAACGGATGCGGCTATCGAGGAATTGCGGGGCGAGCTTGCCCGAGGACAATACACTGAGCGCGGACAGATACTTCATTGCGCCGGCCTCGCGATAAAGCTGAGCAAGGCTGGCGACACCCGTGTCACGGGAGATCAAGGTATCGTGCCCTTCTTCAAGGCGTACATCGACGGCCTTTCCAATCAGCGTAAGCTCCGTAGGAAAGAAATCGACCCGCTACCGCTCGAATACGACGCATATGGCGGGCTGGGTTTCAGCTCAAAGGATACGCCGGAGTTCCTAGAGATAGCTAACCATCTGGCTGAGCGGCAAGCTGAATTGCTGCAGGTCGACCGCAGGGAGCGCGTCAACGCGATCGTAAGAGAAGCCGAAATGGGAGAACTCGAAGCGCTCCACAGGCTTAACATGTTGAACGACGAGCTCTCCCGAAACCCGGTCTTGGTCGACGTCGACATCGAACGAATGGCCGCGCTGATTGCGGACGACGTCACCTCGCTCAACATCGGTGCGCGACTGCTAGCCTACAGATATCATCATGCTAGACACGGCGAGGCTTTGCTGACCGAAATATCTTGGGCCCGGCAGGTTTACGAAGCCGTACTCCGGAAGATCGCGGATTGGCCTGAACATCATCGCATAATGGCGACAGAGAACTTGCAAGGTCTGATACGTCACTACGAGGAAGGGCGTCACCCCGACGACCAAATCATTCCCGCCGGGGCTGGCGCGGAAGAGGTCAATGTAGCCAATGATGGCGGAGACGCCATCCCGGTCCCCCCGCCCTAGGATTTCGAGCTATCATCGAATTTTTCTCGAGGTATCCGGATCAGTGTCCGAAGATTTCGCCCAAACCTCGTTAGAACGGCTTATGGAAGACCAACGCGACCAGTGCGACCTTGATCAGGCAACTAAATTGGTTGGCGGTGATAAATACCTCTTGTTGTTACGCGGCGTTTAGAATGCGCTGTGATCGGCATGGCCCGTCAGTGACCGGCTTGGTCGTTGAACAACTAAGTGCCGAACTGAAGCGTTGATGAACTTCAACACTGTGGTTCAATCTACGCGTCGCGGGAGGCGCCTGTCTTGTGAGGATAATGCTCCCAGCACCACCAATGCGGCTTTTCGACCTTATTCCGACTATATCCAAAGCCGCCCCAACCCCTACAACCGGGATGTTCGCACCAGTGGTTTTCATGAATGCCGTCGCCGGCCTTGTCGGTCTGGTCGCTCATGGATGGGCCTCCCCAATAATCTCTACTGGTCCCCTCGACGTCTCAATCAGCGGCCAGCGCACCTTCCGCCGCCATTCGGTCAAAGCATCATCGGGTGAGGTGCAAAAAACCCACTCTATGAACACGTCGGAAATCTTGGGGTGGTCGTAGAGAAGGGCAGCAACGCTTTTTCGCTGGCTGAACAAAATCTCAATCTTTGCGCCGGTCGGTATGTCGTCGTCATCAGCCCAAAGTTCCATGGCGATGTATCCGGAATAAGCGGTGAGGTCCGATTCCCGGTCCACTTCGGCGAGCAGGCGCGGGTCAATGTCCTCGTGAATGGCTTTCTGCACTCCGAAGAAGTCGCCATCTTCCAGCAGCGCCTTCGGGTAGACACCGTGATTTTCCAGAATGTAAGGACGGATATGCATATTCATCTCCTATCCGAATAGATCGACCGTCTTGCTCTCATCTTCGACCGGAAGCAGTACGAGGCGGTCGTCGGGCAAGGGCCGCTGAAGTTCTTTCGCTTCCTCCCATGGTGCTGTCAGCCACATCTCCACCTCATCCTTGTTTGTCAGGATGACCGGCATAGCCTTCGGGTGGATTGGTTTGACGACGCTGTTCGGTTCCGTTGTCAGGAACGCGTATAGCTGGTGATCGCCCTCGCGGGGGTTCTTCATCGATCCCCGAACGCCATGCCAGTCTGTCCAGATGCCGGCGAAGAAGGCGAAGGGCGTCTCCTCATTCAGCGCAAACCAGCGCTTCGTCTTGCGAGGTTTCGTGTCTTCCCACTCACAAAAAGTTGTCCACGGCGCGACACAGCGGTTTTCGGGCCGCAGCCATCGGCGCCAGTGCGGGGAGGTGACATTGCGGATGTTGGTGACGCCTGTATCGGGTTTGCCCTGCGTCACGAACTGCGGCGACGGCATCCCCCAAGTCAGCCCGACAAGCTCCCTGCCGCTCTCGCCGTTGCGAACCACTGGTGCCGGCCGGTCAGGATGGACTTCCACATCCGGCTCCAGGTTAAGCCGCTCCTGCATGATACCCACGATATCGCGGATCGATTCCTGATTGGTCTTCACACGGTACAGATTGCACATGCTCACCTCGGCAATTTTGCAATTGTGATGTAGGAGCCGCCTTTCTCGCCGCACTTCCGGCACTTTAGGCGGGGCTGCAGTTCCTTAAGGGTCGTGTTACCGCCGACCATCTTTACGAGCTTCCAGCGTGGTAACTCCGTCACATGCTTGCACGATCCACAACCAGCCACAACGACTTCCCAAGAGCGTAGATCGAACACCCGCGTGCCAGATGTTTCTTCTTGCGCTGCTTTTTCCGTTCGCTCCTCGAAGGTCCAATAGTAGCTCATCCTGCATCGTGGGCCGAAATCTTCTTTCGATTTTGGGCATCCTATAAGCTTCTGCGCAATCATGCGGAGCGGACTTGGGGCCGGGGTAGCGGTAAATTCGGCTTTCACCGCCTTGCCATCAAACGACCGAAGAAGCTCACAATCCTCGCAGACGACCCATATTTTTTCTCTGTCGAGTTCCTTGTAGTCGTAGCCGTTATCGTTTGCTGTCATCCCGGTCTTCATTCGGTAGCCAGCCTCGTGTAAACCCTCTGCCCATTGCAGCCGTCGCCAGAGCAAGCTGCATCCTCAAATGCTGAATATCTTCCATCAGCGTCTCAATCGCAGCGCGGCTGTCTCCGTCGTGCCATGCAATGATGAGGTCTACCGGATCGGCTTCCGGTTCTCTTGGTTGTGGGCGCACGTTCTCATTCTCCTGTCTCAGAGCCTCAAATTTCTCCCTGTGTTGAAAAGGCGCGCGCCCCCGCGCCAGTAATTCAGTCTGGCATCAAATCGGCAATTTGCCCGTGCGAGACAAGCAAACGTGGGTTTGCCATGCTGCCGCTTTCTTCGTCCACGGTCACGGTGTATGCCGCAACGCCGATGTGACGCGATGCCATGGCGCTCGCCATTTTTTCTGCGGATGCTGCATTGGAGGCGGGCCGCATTTCCCCAGGCACGACACCGCCACGGCTGTTTTTGAACTGCACGACAATAATTTTTTCAGCGTCTGCCACGTCTATTGACCTCTCATTTGTTCTATAAATGTTCTCATTTCGAGAGAGAGTCAATATGACGCTTTGTCTATGCGCTTAACCAGCGATCGCCCCAACGCTGCGAGCCCTTTAGATCGAACTTTTCAACGATCTCATCAACCTCAGCATCGTCAAAGATGGAGAACCGCAGAATTTGTTGCATTCGTTCTCGAGTCACAAATTGAGGTGGATGCTCTTTCGCACCCCTTCCAAAATCAAAAAGTGCGGCTGCTCTCGCAGAAACTTCAACGGCATCTAGGATATACGACTGAATATTGCTCTTAGTAATTATTGAATACTCTTTCGCGTGGTTTTCAACTAGAGCACGTCCATTGAACGCGGAATCGCATTGAGGATTCCCCTGGCTGCGGAATTCTGATTCTATCGCCCCGACTGGTGATTTGGTCGGAGGCAATA
>NZ_JBNWCP010000011.1:0-186492 GCF_053522345.1 Agrobacterium sp. 22-226-1 | reverse complement strand
GCATCGCAACTCGATTTGACAGGCGCGCAACACACTTCCTAAGCTTCATACAAATCGCCGCAGCCATCATATGGATGCGGTGAATGTCGATTCAGCCTAGAGCACCGGGTCGAAAAGTGTGACCCGGACTTGCCGTTTCCGTCACTCCGGCACTGAGCCGTCGTGTTCCATCAGCACATTTTCTCGCCGTTCGGCACCGGGCGCTCGACGGCGGCAAGCACGATATCGCCATTGGCATCGGCAAAACCGAGCGTCAGGACCTCGGACCGGAAAGGGCCGATCTGGCGCGGCGGAAAATTCACCACGCCCAGAACCTGCCGGCCGACAAGGCTTTCCAGCGTATAATGCACCGTGATCTGCGCCGAGGATTTCTTGACGCCGATCTCCGGCCCGAAATCGATCTTCACCTTGAAGGCAGGCTTGCGCGCCTCGGGAAAAGGCTCGGCCTCGATGATGGTGCCGACGCGGATATCGACCTTCTCGAAATCGGCATAGGAAATTTCACCGCTCATGGCCCGCCCCTTCAGCCCGCCAGCTCTTCAGCGCGGGTTTTTGCGGCAGCGACCGCCCTGTCGAACAGGGGCTGCATGCCGTCTTCGGCCATCAGCACGGAGAGCGCCGCAGCCGTGGTGCCGCCCGGCGAGGTCACATTCTGGCGCAGGCGCGCCGCCTCGTCGGAGGACTGATGCAGCAACTCGCCGGCGCCGGCCACGGTTTCGCGCGCCAGACGCATGGCCACATCCGCCGGCAGACCGGCCTTGCGGCCGGCTTCGGCCATGCATTCCACCAGATAGAAGACATAGGCCGGGCCGCTTCCCGAAACCGCGGTCACCGCGTCGATATCGCTTTCGGCATCCACCCATTCGACGGGACCGCTGACTTTCAGCAGCCCGTCCACTACCGTTTTAAGCTCCGGCGTCACCAGCTCGTTGGCATAGGCCCCCGTGACGCCACGGCCAACCATGGCCGGTGTGTTGGGCATGGCCCGCACGGCGGCAACCTTGCCGAAATGCGAAACGAACGTGCCAATGGTGGTGCCCGCCGCAATCGAAACGACGACCGTGTCCGAGCCCAGCAGGGGTTTCAGTGAGGGCAGCACGGTTTCCATCATCTGCGGCTTCACCGCCACGAAAAGAATACCGGCCTTGACGTCCTCGGGCACGCTTTCGCTATGGGTGGCTCCGGCTTCCGCAATCGTCGTCCGCATGGCGTCGGAAGGGCGCGGATCGATGACGATGACCTGCGATCCCGGCACTCCCTTTTTCAGCCAGCCTGAAAGCAGAGCGCCGCCCATATTGCCGGCGCCCACCAGGACGAGCGGCCCGGAAGCCTTGTATACCATCTTACGCTTCTCCGACGGTCTCGAACATGACCGCTTCGATTGCACTTTTCGCATCCAGCCCCGACCAGACGACGAACTGGAATGCCTGATAATATTGCTCGCAGGCCTCCAGCGCGCTGGAAAGCAGCACTTCCACCTGCTGGTTGTTCGGTTCGGCGCCGCCGGCCAGAAGCAGGGACTGGCGGAAGATCACCACATCCTCCTGCCGCCACAGATCGAAATGCCCCATCAGCACCTGACCGTTGACCTGAGAGAGCAGACGAATGACTTCGTTGACGCGCTGGTCCGGCACCTTGATGTCGAAGGCGCAGGCAAGATGCAGTGCCTCGAACTCTTCCATCCATGAAAAGGAGACGTGATAGTCGGCCCAGTGACCGGCGACAGTCATGGCGATCTCATCTTCGCCCGAACGTTCGAACGACCAGTCGTTCGAGGCCGCGACGATCTCGATCATGTCCACGGGATTGGACTGACGCTCAATTTCAAATTCTATCAGACTCATGCGGCACCTTCTCAGCCGGTAGGAATGTCCTGTTTTGAACGCCGGGCACAAAACGCACATACAAACCGGGATAAACATTTGAGACGATTGCCCGACACCACCAGAATTACGCATTCACCCTGTCTGGAGCTTACCAGGTCTTTTCGAATCATCATTTAAAATCAGTGTATAATGGCCGAGTCCTGCTGCCACCCCTTCCCCGCCATTTTTGCTTTTTGAACAGTGGATATCTCCTCCCCCATCACCTCAGGCGAGATACATAAGCGACTCTGCCGATTGCGTTTTTTGGAAGTGTCCACAGGCCCCAAAAAATTCGCGCCGGAGGGATGTTTTTAACAACCGGGAGTCATTTCGGGCGGAATGGGCCGAAAACAAAAAGTCCCGGAATCGCAAGCGATCCGGGACCCATCGAAAAAAACGTTAAAAAATCAATCCTTGGCGGCGGAAAGCTTTGCTTCCAGAGCCTCGATACGGGCGCGCAGCGCGTCGTTTTCATCACGCGCCTGAATGGCCATTTCGCGAACGGCATCGAATTCCTCGCGCCGGACGACGTCCAGACTGTTCAGCCAGCGATCCGCCTGGGCGTGAAAAGCGGCTTCGGCTTCCTTGCGCACACCCTGCGCCGCGCCGGCCGCATCGGTCATCAGCTTGGCGAATTCATCCAGAAAACGGTTGGTGCCTGTCGTGCTCATGGCGCTCATCCTTCGTCGGTTCAGGGGCATCGTCTTGCCCGCTGTTGCTAGCCTTCAGGTAGGCACTCCATCGCCGCCTTGCAAGCGAAATCGAAAAATCGCAAGAGCTTGCATGGCCTACGGTATCTTGAACCGGAGCTTGAAGAATCACCTTGACCGCCGCCATCGCAATCGCCATTTTCCTTGGCGTCAGGGAGACCGGTGAGCATCATCGCCCGGCCCCTTGAGGCAATGGCTCGTTCCGTTGTCCGCCCCGCAACGATGACGGAATATACGGATTGTTAGCCGCTCCCACCCAACTCGCCATCATGCCCTTCCCCAATATCGATCCGGTAGCGCTGTCCCTCGGCCCGCTCTCGATCCACTGGTACGGCATCGCTTATGTTGCGGGCATCATGCTCGGCTGGTTTTACGCCCGTCGCCTCGCCCGCACGGACCGCCTGTGGCCGAACGAGACGTCGCCGATCTCGGCGCAGCATCTTGACGATTTCATCCTCTGGGCAGCCGGCGGCATCGTGCTCGGCGGGCGCATCGGCTACATCCTCTTTTACGATCTCGCCGCGGTCGCCGCCAATCCCATCAGGGCAATCGAGATATGGAATGGCGGCATGTCGTTCCATGGCGGCCTGGTTGGGACCACCATCGCCATGATCCTCTTCGCCCGCAAGAACGGCATTCCGGTCTGGAGCATGTTCGACGTCGTCGCGGCCGTAGCACCCATCGGCCTGCTGTTCGGACGCATCGCCAATTTCATCAATGGCGAATTGTGGGGACGCATCGCCGACGTGCCATGGGCGGTCGTCTTCCCGACCGGCGGCCCCTTCGCGCGGCACCCGAGCCAGCTTTATGAAGCGGGTCTCGAAGGCCTCGTGCTCGTCATCGTTCTGGCAATCGCCATCTATGCCTTCAGGGCGCTGAAGACGCCCGGCGTCGTCACCGGTATCTTCGTCTGCGGTTACGCGCTGTCGCGCATCTTCGTGGAGTTCTTCCGCGAGCCGGACGCCCAGATCGGTTATCTCGCCGGCAACTGGCTGACCATGGGCATGGTGCTCTCCACGCCGATGTTCGCTCTCGGCCTCTGGGCGGTTCTGCGGGCGCGCAGCGCGGCAAAAAGCGCCTGAACGGTATGACCCGCCATGACGACACCGCTCGCGCAACGCATCAAATCACTTATCCGGCTCAACGGTCCGCTTAGCGTTACCGACTTCTTCTCGCTCTGCCTCGCCGATCCGGAGCACGGTTATTACAGGAGCCGCGAGCCCTTCGGCCGTTCGGGCGATTTCATCACCGCACCTGAAGTCAGCCAGCTTTTCGGCGAAATGCTCGGCGTTTTCGTGGTCCACGCCTGGCAGAGGCACGGCGCCCCCATGGAAACGCAACTGGTGGAAATCGGCCCCGGCCGCGGCACCATGATGTCGGACATGCTGCGCGTCATCCGCCGCATCGCACCGCCGCTTTACGAGACGATGCGGGTGCATCTGGTCGAAACCAGCCCCCGCCTTTCCGCCATCCAGAAGGAAACGCTGGCCGCACATGCGGGCAGACTGACCTGGCATGACAGTTTCGACGACGTGCCGGAAGGCTTCCTGCTCCTCGTCGCCAACGAGCTTTTCGACGCCATTCCGATCCGGCAATTCATAAAGACGCCGCAGGGTTTCCGCGAACGGGTCGTCAGCCTCGACGCCAATGACGAACTTGTGTTCTCGACCGGGCTTGCCGGCATAGACCCGGCCCTGCTGCCGCCGCAGCCGGAACGGCAGCCGATTGGCACCATATTCGAGGTTTCCCCTGCCCGCGAAGCCGTGATGACCGCGATCTGCCAGCGCCTCTCCGCCCATGGCGGCACGGCGCTCGCCATCGATTACGGCCATCTGGTCGCCGGTTATGGCGATACGTTGCAGGCCATGCGCAACCATGCCTTCGACCCGGCGCTTGCGCATCCCGGCGAAGCCGATCTCACCAGCCATGTCGATTTCGAAAGCCTCGTGAAAACGGCCGAAGCAACCGGCGTACACGTCAACGGCACCCTGAGACAGGGCGACTTTCTCTATGGCCTCGGTCTCAAGGAACGCGCGGCCGCACTTGCCGCCAAGGCCACGCCCGACCAGACGCTGGAAATCGCCGAAGCGGTCAACCGCCTCGCCGGCGAAGGCGCCGGCAAGATGGGGGAACTTTTCAAGGTCATCGCCGTTTCAAGTCCCGCGCTTCATCTCCTGCCGTTTCGCGCGGTGGATTGACAGCGCAATCACCTCTGGGCCAACATCGCCGCGACACACGAAGCAGGCACACTGCATCACACACGCCGCGCAACGCCGCGGCAACCGGAAACATCTCGCTTAACCGTACCTCACTGGCCAACAGCGATATTCTCCAAGGAACTCCCACACCATGCAGAACGCAACGCTGCCGCTCCCCCTCCAGAGTCCCCTGCTCGCCGACTATAGCAAAAACCGTATCCGCCACGGTTTCTTCACCCGGCAGGGCGGCGTATCGGAAGGGCTTTATCAGGGCCTCAATGTCGGTCTCGGCTCGCATGACGAACCGGAACGGGTGCAGGAAAACCGTCGGCGCGTGACGCAATGGTTCGGCCTGTCGGCGGAGCGCCTCGCCACCGTTCACCAGATCCATTCCCCCGATGTCCTCGTGGTCGATGAAACCTATGACGGCAGCCGCCCGCAGGCCGACGCCATGGTAACGGCAACACCGGGTTTCGTGCTTGGCGTGCTGAGCGCCGATTGCGGCCCGATCCTGTTTGCCGATGCGGAAGCCGGCGTCGTGGGTGCGGCCCACGCCGGCTGGAAAGGGGCGCTGTTCGGCGTGCTCGAAAACACCATCGAGACCATGACGACACTCGGCGCCAGCCGGGAGCGCATCGCCGCCTCACTCGGCCCTTCGATCAGCCAGAGCAATTATGAGGTCGGTCCGGAATATGTGGCGCGTTTCACCGATATCGATCCGGCCTATGCGGATTATTTCGCCGGGACGGAAAGGCAAGGCCACGCCTTGTTCGACCTCAAGCAATTCACCATCGACCGGCTGACGAAAGCCGGTGTGAAGGCGGAAAATCTCGGCCTCTGCACCTATCCCGACGAACATCGCTTTTATTCCTACCGCCGCACCACCCACCGCGCCGAACCCGATTATGGCCGGCAGATTTCCGCAATCGCAATTCTGGAGGACTGACATGGCCCTGCATTTCGAGCTTTCGGAATTCGATGCCCGCCGCGAGCGTCTGCTCGCGAAAATGGCCGAGGAGAAACTGGACGCCCTTCTGCTTTTCGCGCAGGAAAGCATGTATTGGCTGACCGGCTATGACACGTTCGGCTACTGCTTCTTCCAGACGCTGGTGGTCAAATCGGACGGCTCCATGACGCTTCTGACCCGTTCGGCGGATCTGCGCCAGGCCCGCAATACCTCCATCATCGAGAATATCCTGATCTGGGTCGACCGGCCCAATGCCGACCCGACGCTCGATCTCAAAAACCTGCTGAGCGATCTCGACCTGCTGGGTGCAAAGATCGGCGTCGAATACGACACCCACGGCATGACCGGCCGCGTCGCCCGCCTGCTGGACAATCAGCTCGCCAGCTTCTGCCAGATGAGTGATGCTTCCTATCTGGTCAGCACCCTGCGGCTCGTCAAAAGCCCGGCCGAGATCGCCTATGCGCGCAAGGCGGGCCAACTGGCCGATGCGGCGCTGGACGCGGCATTGCCGCTCATCAAACCGGGTGCGGACGAGGCCGCAATTCTCGCGGCGATGCAGGGAGCGGTTCTGGCCGGCGGCGGCGATTATCCAGCCAATGAATTCATCGTCGGTTCCGGCGCGGATGCGCTGCTGTGCCGTTACAAGGCCGGCCGCCGCAGGCTCGACGCCAAGGATCAGCTCACACTGGAATGGGCCGGTGTCAGCGCCCACTACCATGCCGCCATGATGCGCACCGTGGTGATCGGCGAACAGGACTTCCGCCAGAAGGAGCTTTACAGCGCCTGCCTGCAAAACCTCACCGCCATCGAAGAGGTGCTGCGGGCGGGCAAGACGTTCGGCGATGTCTTCGACATGCATGCCCGCGTTATGGATGAACGCGGATTGACCCGTCACCGGCTGAACTCCTGCGGTTATTCGCTGGGCGCGCGCTTCTCGCCGTCCTGGATGGAGCATCAGATGTTCCACGCCGGCAATCCGCAGGAGATCACCGCCGACATGACGCTCTTCGTGCATATGATCGTGATGGATTCCGATTCCGGCACGGCCATGACGCTCGGCCAGACCTATCTGACCACGGACGGCGCGCCGGAGCCGCTCTCGCGCCACAACCTCGATCTTCTCACAGCTTAAATCGCCGCCGGGTTTGACAGAGCGGGAAAACCGCCCTTACATTGCGCCACCTTGGGCAAGAAGGAGCGGAACATGAGAGGGAAAATCGCATGAGCCGGACGGGGTTCACCCCCCTTTTTCCGGCCATCATTGTTCCAGCGATGATGCTGGCCCTGTCAGGCTGCAACACGACGGAAGCGCTGACACCGCAGGTGGATGTCGGCCACAATGCCTCGCAATCGACACCCGTGACCCAGGGCGATCTCGACCAGATGGCCGCCGCCGCCGACCGCGCCCCCACGGGCGCTCCGGCAACCGCAACATCCGTTCCCGCCTATGCACCGCAAAACTCGCTGCAGGCGCAGGCACAGGCGCTGTCCAACGGCAGCCAGTACGGCGAACCGCTTCGCCAGAACCAGACCGGAACCCAGCCACCCGCCGCCGCTCAACCCGCACCCGCACAGCAGACGGCATCGCTTGCGCCCGCCTCTTCCGCAAACTCCATCCGCTTCCTGCCGATCATCGGAGCGCCGGTTCAGGCGGTGACGCCGCTGTCGCGCCAGCTCGGGGCCGAAGCGCGGGCGAAGGGGCTGACCATCCGGGCCTCCAACGACAATTCGGCTGAAAACATCCTGAAGGGATATTTCTCCGCCTTTGCCGATGGCGCCAAGGTCAATGTCGTTTACGTCTGGGACATTCTGGACGCCAATGGCGTGCGGCTTCACCGCCTGCAGGGGCAGGAAACGGTGGCGGCAAAAGGCAGCGATCCATGGGCCGCCGTGACCGACAGGGTCATGCAGGATATCGCCGCAAAAACACTCAACGACTATTCGTCTTGGAAGCAGTCTCAACAGGGATGAGGTGAAAACGGCGGGAGAAGTCACAGAGATTTCACGAAAATCATTGCGAAAGCGCGGAGTCCTCTTGCAATCGGAAGCAACAGCGCTATTAAGGCGCGCATGGCAACAAGGCGTATCCGGCAAAGGCTTTTCAGCCGGATGTTCCTCCCCTTGAACGACGCTTGGTTACGGTGGATTGAGCCCCGTGATGCAAGGCGATGGCATGGAAACAGGCGGCCGCAATGAAGGTTTTCGCAGGCAATTCGAACCGGCACCTTGCCGAAGCGATCTGCAAGTATCTTAACGTTCCTCTCGGAAATGCCACTGTAAAGCGGTTTGCTGACCAGGAAATATTCGTAGAAATCAGCGAGAACGTGCGCGGCGAAGACGTTTTCATCGTCCAGTCCACCTCTTTCCCGGCAAATGATCATCTGATGGAACTGCTCATCATGATCGACGCCATGCGCCGCTCCTCTGCCAAGCGCATTACCGCGGTGCTTCCCTATTTCGGTTACGCCCGCCAGGACCGCAAGGCCGGCCCCCGCACCCCGATCTCCGCCAAGCTCGTCGCCAATCTGATCACCGAAGCCGGCGCCGACCGCGTTCTCACCCTCGATCTCCATGCCGGCCAGATCCAGGGCTTCTTCGATATCCCCACCGACAATCTCTTCGCAGCGCCCATTCTGGCCCGCGACGTGAAGGACCATTACGACACCAACAATGTCATGGTCGTTTCGCCCGACGTCGGCGGCGTGGTTCGCGCCCGTGCACTCGCCAAGCGTCTCGACTGTCTTCTGGCCATCGTCGACAAGCGTCGTGACCGTCCGGGCGAATCCGAAGTCATGAACGTCATCGGCGATGTCTCCGGCAAGGACTGCATCCTCATCGACGACATCGTCGATTCCGGCGGCACGCTCTGCAACGCCGCTGAAGCGCTGCTGAAAAAGGGCGCCACCAGCGTCACCGCCTATATCACCCACGGCGTGCTTTCCGGCGGCGCGGTTGCCCGCGTGGCCTCCTCGAAGCTGCGCGAACTCGTCATCACCGACAGCATCCAGCCGACCACCGGTGTCCAGTCCGCGCATAATATCCGCGTGGTGAGCACCGCTGGCCTGCTCGGCGAAGCGATCAACCGCACAGCCCAGGAACAGTCGGTTTCCGGCCTGTTCGACTGAAAAGCTGCGGCAAACCTCGGCAACCATTCTACGGCCTGGCGAATTGCCGCCCGGTTTAGATTTCCGGGCAGGCTGCGGTCCATCTTGAAATCGCTGGTTCCCTCAACGTCATCCTCGGCCCTGTGCCGAGGATCTAATCACATTGAATAAAATCAATAGGTCGCAGATCCTCAGGGATAAGTGCGAGGATGACGCAGGAGTGTCTGGCGCGCTTCGCCATTCACCTCATTGAAGCAAACTCCGAAGTTCCTCTTAAGACGATGCCGCACCCGCATCCGGCGGCCGTTGCAGACGTGAGGCTGCGGCCTTGATTTTCGGCCACCAGCGCCGAACCCGGGTCAGAACACCATGGCGACCGTTACGCCAGATACTGACCGTATCTGCTGTGACCGCATCGCCGGTAAACAGATGGCGATGACGTCCGATCACCAGCGCCCGGTAGAGAAACAGGGTCGTGAGGGCGGAAAACAGGATGGACATCACCACATCGCTGAGGAAATGCCCGCCGGCCGCGATGCGCAAGCCGGACATGAGGACGATCATCCCGGCAGCGATGCTTCCCATTGCCAACCGGCCGCGCCGTTGCAGCCGGGGCCAGACGAGCACGCAGAGCGGCAGGAAGAAACTGGCGATCAGCGCGGTTTCGCCGGAAGAAAACGAGCAGTTCGAATAACATTGCGCACTGTACTGGAAAGGCGGCGTGAAAAGCTGCTGCCCGCCGAATTCGGTGACGCTGAATGGGCGCGCGCGACCGATGGTCGCCTTCAGTACTCCATTGACGAGAAGCCCGGCACAGAGAATCACCGGCCCGCACAGAAAGGCCCAGACCCGCCAGCCGGTTCTCTGCAGCGTGCCCAGCCGAAGATTGCCGACAAGGATCACGAAAGCCAGAAGGGTGGCAAGCTCCGTGCCTTCGCGCAGCGTATCCCGCAACCATTCGGGAAACGGCTCACGGCCGGACCATGGCTGCTCGACTGGCGAGAAAAACAGTGCGGAGAATCTGAGATCGATGGAGGGAAAGGTCGCGAACAGGATGACGAGCGCCAATGTGGCGAGTGTCACCCAGATCGTGATCCGCATATGCGAAAGATCATTGTCCATTGCTGCCCTCCGGCATGCATCGCCGCAGAAGGCGCCAGAGGCCGATTTCCCTGCCCTCGAGGAAACCCGGCCCGGCGGTCCAGCGGGCGACCGGCGCCTCGCCGACAAGGCAGGCCGGCAGGCCATCCGCACTTGCCAGGAACAGGGGATTTTTCGCCTCGCCCGGTTTCAGCGGGTAAAGAAGCGCATAGTGACTGGAAGGCACGCCGGTCTCGGGCAGCGCGCGCGTCATCACCTGCTTCTCATCCCGAAGCTGATAAAAAAGCTCGGCAAGTATCGAACGGTCGGTAGCGACGATGGCGTCCGCACCCACCTCGCGCGCCCGTAACAGGCCGGTCGACACCAGCTCGGCGCGCCCGAGATACCGCGCCATCGCCAGTTCACCTTTCGGCAGGCGCAATTGCGTTCCGGCAATGGTCATCAGCGGCAGCGCGACGGCCACGATGCCGCCGAGCACAAGCGTGGACACGATGAGCCAGCGCCGCGACGCCAGAACCGGCACCGCCAGCAGCACGCCGGCCGCATAGGCCCCGACTGCCCAATTGGCGAGCGCCCGTGACATCAAACCCTGCGCGGTAATCAGCAGAACGATCGGCACCGAAAGAGCGACCAGCGCCCGGGTTTCGGCGTTCTTCGCACGAATTGTTGCAACGATCATGCCGACGAAAACGAACGGTCCGACCACGCCCGCCTGGGAGAAGAAGAATTCCAGCGCGGAACCGATCTTCAGCTGGACGCCATGCCAGTTCGCATTATCCGCCGTATGGCGTGCGGTCATGAAATCATGCGCCGCGTTCCACCACAGATTGGGCGCGATGACGGCGACGCAGACCAGCGCAGCAATGATCGCGTCACGCAGCCGGATTCGCCATGCCTCACAGAGCCAGCCGGCGGCGATGAAGCAGGGGAGAAAATAGATCATCGCATATTTCGACATCAGCCCGAGGCCGAAGCAGAGACCGAGGGCGATGCTCCAGCCCAACGCCGCCCTGCCCTCGCGGCGGGCCAGCGCAAGCTTCCGCACGGAGATCATCGACAGCACGATGAACAGCATCATCGGCGTATCGGTCGATATCAGCAGGCTGCCGAGCGTTACGGCCGGCAAGGTCAGATAGATAAGGGCGGCCAGGGACGCCAGCCTGACATCGTAGATCATGCGGCCGAGCGCAAGAATGGCCGCCGCCGCCACACCATGCACCACGGGTGCGGCCAGCCGAACCTGAAACGTGCCCTCACCGCCGCCCAGAACGGTTGCCGCGCGAATGAGCCAGCCGATCAGGGGCGGCTTGGAATAAGCGCCGAGCGCCATCTCCCTGCCCCATAGCCAATATTGCGCCTCATCGACGAAAAGGTCGGTGCGGTTGAAGGCCAGCCCAACGACCCGCAGCGCGGTTACGAGGACAATCGCCACGAATGCAAATGTCAGCCATCGGCGCCCATCGCCCGTCTGCGCATAAGGTAGGGTCGTCGCCTCATGCATGCTGGCGGCGTTCTGCATGAATCAACCAGAGATTTCGGGCATAGATGAAAAGGCCGGACGCCTGGCCCAGAATGAAGACCGGATCGCGCCGCCAGATGGCGTAGGAAAGCAGCACCAGACCGCCGAGAACGGAAAAATACCAGAAGGCCACCGGAATGACCGAGCGGTTCGCCCGTTCCGAAGAAATCCATTGAACCAGAAAACGCATGGTAAACAGCATCTGGCCCATGAAGCCGGTGCAGACCCACAGAAATTCCTTCCAGCTGTTCACATGCAGCATGGACCATAAAGCCGGTGCATTCACGGCGATGTCTCCGTTTTGAAAGTTTCAGCCCAGCTTGAGCGCTTGCGCCGGCGCAGCAGCCAGGCGACGCCGATCAGGTCGTGGATGCCGACAAGCGCGCGGCCGATATTGGTGTAATGGGAATTCCCGTGCAGCCGCGCCCGGTGCGTGACGTCGACATGGGCGACCTGCCAGCCGTCGCGGTTGAACAGCGCCGGGAAATAGCGGTGGTGATGGTCGAAATAGGGCAAGGCGAGGTAGGCGTCGCGGCGGAAGGCCTTGAGCCCGCAACCGGTGTCGCGCGTGCCGTCCTTTAATATCCGCGCCCGAAGCCCATTGGCGAAGCGGGAGGAAAGACGTTTCCCAAGCGTATCGCGCCGGCCGACGCGCTGGCCGGCTACAAGGCCGAGCCGGCTGGGAACGCTGGCGGAAAGAAGCGGCGCGAGAAGAGCCGGCAGATTGTCCGGCGGGTTCTGCCCGTCTCCATCCAGCATGCAGATGACAGGCGCACGCGCCGCCTGCACGCCGCTATGGATCGCCGCAGACTGGCCGCCCTGACGATCATGGCGGACCAGCCGCAGCATCGGGTAACGATCGCCAAGCGCAAGCACCGCTTCAACCGTGCCGTCCGAAGATGCGTCGTCCACCACCACGATCTCGAAGGCGCCGACGGGCTGGCAGGCGGCAAAAATCTCCGCCACGAGCGTTTCCACACTCGCTTGCTCATTGTGCATGGGCACGACAACGGCGAAATCCGGCCTCGGTTTCACGCTGGCTCCGTCATATCCGTCCGCATTCAGTCCGCAGACATCATTGATAGTGGCGAGAGAAGGAGCGCGGAAAGCTTGCATGAACATGAACAGCCGTTGAACTTCACTCGATATGCGCCCGTTCTATTGCAGTTTTATTACGGGAAACGCGTCAGTGGCGGCTGGCTATTTTTTCACGGCATGCGGGAAATAATCGTACAATTTCCAGCGCTTTTAACGCGACCGTAAACAATTTTTGCCACGGTATGGCCACGTTTTTTGGGGGGAGGAAACAGGATGCCGGGTGTAAATCCGACTGCTGTCAAAGCTAAATCATTGTCGATCAAGGCCAAATTCGCAGCGCTCGTCACGGGCGCAACGCTGGTTTCATGTCTTTCCGTGGGGCTGTTGTCCTACGAGATGGGGAAGTCGGGACTGATCGACGCCAGCGAAATCAGGCTCGAAACGGTTGCAGGCAACCAGTCCAAGCAGCTTGACGCCTATACTTTGCGCGTCGAACAGAGCATTTCCGAGCTGTCGCAGAACGCCGCGGTCGCACAGGCGCTGGAAACGATGACCACCGTTGTACCGACGGAAAGGGATGCGATCATCCAGGCTTTCCGCCGCGAGGGCGTCTCCGAAGAGGAGCGCGCCTCCTTCAACGGCGAAGGCCTGCGACTGCTTTACGCCATTCGCCACGCCACCATCAACGCCGCCATCGCCAGCGTCTGGCGCAACACCCGTGTCAGCGACATCTATGTGATCGACAAGACCGGCCTCATTATTTACACCGTGACCAAGGGGAAGAACTTCCTCACCAGCGTGACGGAACCGCAGAACGCCGCGATCAAGGAGCTGTTCGACCGAATCGAAGCCGGCAAGGACGGCGTCGTCAGCACCACCGGTTTCACTGGCGGCGAAAATGATTCGGCCATGATCGGCATGCCGCTCGCCGTCTCCAACTGGGGCCAGCTTCAGCGCAAGGGCGCCGTCATCATGCGCATCGCCGCCGATCGCATCGGCGCGGTGGTAACGCCCGAGGAAACCGGCAAGACCATCGATGACGCCGTTCTCCTGAGCGCCGACGGCAAACGTCGGGCCGGCGTACTCTCGGGCGGCGCGGATGCTGCCGTTTCCGCAAGCCTCGCCGCCCTTTCCAACGCAAACAACGCCGGAACGGTGATGGCGCAGACATCTGCGGGCAACATCTTCTATGCCTATCGCCCGGTCTCCGTCTTCGGCCAGAAACATCTTCTGGCCATTGGCCAGCAGGAAAGCAAGGTTCTCGCCGCCGCCAACGATCTCGCCTTCTGGGCGACGGTCGCGACACTGGCTGTGCTTGCGATCATGACGCTGATCGGCATTTTCGTTTCCGCAAGCCTCACCAAGCCGCTCACCGGCCTTGCGGGGCTGATGGAGCGCCTGAACGGCGGTGAAAACAACATCGAGATCAAGGCCGTTTCCCGTGGTGATGAGATCGGCACCATGGCGCGCGCGCTGGAATCCTTCCGTCAGGGCATTCTGGACAAGCAGCGCATGGAAGCCGAATCCCATCGCAAGAGCGAAGAACTGGACGAAGAACGCGCCCAGCGGGAAATGGAAAAGGCAAGAAGCGCGAAAGAACTGGAAGAGGCTGTCGAAGCACTCGCCACCGGTCTTGCCAATCTCGCGGCCGGCAGGCTCGATCTCCGCATCGACAAATCCTTCGTGCCGTCGCTCGATCATCTACGCATCGACTTCAACAACTCCATGGCAGGCCTGGAAGCGACCATCTCCAACATCGGCGAAAGCGCCAATGCCATCCGCTCCGGCTCCGGCGAACTGAAAAGCGCATCGGAAGACCTGTCGCGGCGCACCGAACGTCAGGCCGCAGCACTCGAGGAAGCGGCAGCAGCACTCGGAGACATGACGCAGGCCGTCAATCTCTCGCTGTCGCGCTGCAATGTCGCCGTCGAGGCGACGGCGGGCACGATGCAGGATGCGCACAAGTCCACGGCTGTCGTTAAAGAAGCGATCGTCGCGATGGAACGCATCGAGACCTCGTCGGCCAAGATCCGCCAGATCATCGATGTCATCGACCAGATCGCCTTCCAGACCAATCTGCTGGCGCTGAATGCCGGTGTGGAAGCCGCCCGCGCCGGAGAAGCCGGCAAGGGCTTTGCCGTTGTGGCGCAGGAAGTTCGCGAGCTTGCCCAGAAATCGGCAGCCGCCGCCCGGGACATCACGGCGCTGATCGCCACTTCGGCGGGCGATGTGGAAAGCGGCGTGGCGCTGGTGCTGAAGACGGGTGAAAGCCTCGAGCAGATCCAGAAACGCATCCAGTCGGTCAACGACCAGATCGGCGAGATCGCCACCGCATCGCGCGAACAGTCCGGCCGCCTCAGCGAAATCAATGCCTCCGTCAACGAACTCGACCATGTGACGCAGCAGAATGCGGCCATGGTGGAGGAAACGACGGCCGCCGCCTTCTCGCTATCCGGCGAGGCGGACGGCCTGACCGAACAGGTGGGGCAGTTCTCGGTCGGCGGCGCCCGCCAACGGGACCAGCGTTACGCGGCATAAACCGCAACGAAAAAAGGCCGGAGGCGAAACCTCCGGCCTTTCTGTTTGAAGCCGGGCTCCCAGGGGCCGAAGCCCCTGGGAACACGCCGGCGATCTGGCACCACAGCCCCTCGCCGGCTTCCGGGGAGGACCTCAGAAGAAACCGACCTTGTTCGGGCTGTAGGACACGAGCAGGTTCTTGGTCTGCTGGTAGTGATCGAGCATCATCTTGTGGGTCTCGCGACCGATGCCCGACTGCTTGTAACCGCCAAAGGCAGCACCCGCGGGATAGACGTGATAGCAGTTCGTCCACACGCGGCCCGCTTCGATGCCCCGGCCGGCCCGATAGGCGATGTTGGTATCGCGGCTCCAGACGCCTGCGCCCAGACCGTAAACCGTGTCATTGGCGATTTCGAGCGCCTCTTCCACCGTCTTGAAGGTGGTGACGGAAACGACAGGACCGAAGATTTCCTCCTGGAAAATCCGCATCTTGTTGTTGCCTTCGAAGACCGTCGGCTGGATGTAATAGCCATCCTTCAGATCGCCCGTCAGCGTCTTGCGGTCGCCGCCGGTCAGAACCCTGGCGCCTTCCTTCTTGCCGATCTCCAGATAGCTCATGATCTTGTCGAACTGTTCCTGCGAGGCCTGCGCGCCCAGCATGGTCGACGGATTGAGCGGATCGTCCTGGCTGATGGCCTGAACCCGCTTGATCGCCTTTTCCATGAAGCGGTCATAGATCGATTCATGCACCAGCGCACGCGACGGGCATGTGCACACCTCGCCCTGATTGAGCGCGAAGAAGGCGAAACCTTCGAGCGCCTTGTCGAGGAAGGCATCGTCCTCGTTCATCACATCGGCAAAGAAGATGTTCGGCGACTTGCCGCCCAGCTCCAGCGTGATGTTGGTGACGTTGTCGGCCGCATAACGCATGATTTCCTTGCCGACCGAGGTGGAACCGGTAAAGGCGATCTTGGCGATGCGGTTGCTCTGCGCCAGCGGCTTGCCGGCTTCGAGGCCCGTGCCGTTGACGATGTTGAGGACGCCGGGCGGCAGCAGGTCTTCGATCAGTTCCATCACGATGAGAATCGAGGCCGGTGTCTGTTCGGCAGGCTTCAGCACCACGCAATTGCCGGCGGCAAGCGCCGGCGCAAGCTTCCACGCGGCCATGAGGATCGGGAAGTTCCACGGAATGATCTGGCCGACGACGCCGAGCGGCTCATGGAAGTGATAGGCGACGGTATCATTGTCGATTTCGCCGATCGTGCCTTCCTGGGCGCGGATGCAGCCCGCGAAATAACGGAAATGGTCGATGGCGAGCGGAATATCCGCATTGGTGGTTTCGCGCAGCGGCTTGCCGTTATCCCAGGTTTCGGCCCGGGCGATGAGATCGAGATTATCCTCGATCCGCTGGGCGATCTTGAGCAGGATGTTGGAGCGCTCGGTTATGCTGGTCTTGCCCCATTTGTCGCGAGCCTTGTGGGCTGCGTCGAGCGCGAACTCGATGTCGGATGCGTCCGAACGCGGCACTTCGCAGATCTTGTGGCCGGTGACCGGCGAAAGATTATCCATGTAGCGGCCGGATTTCGGCTCCACCCATTTGCCGCCGATGTAATTGCCGTATTTCAGCTTGAAAGGCGCTTCGCCCGCTTTCTGCTGAACCTGAATGTTCATGATTTCATCCTCCCTGATGAAAACGATCCGCAGCGGACCGCATGGGAGGAAGGTGGGCCTAGATGGCGCGGTTCGGTAGAGGGGCGGCGCGGTTCCGCAGCGCACATTGTCTCACATCTGCGACAAAGGCGCCTCGATCCGGCATGATTGGCCGGAACGCACCCGCACGCACCTTAGTGCACGTCGAATTTCTTCATCTTGCGGTGAAGCGTGGCGCGGCTGATGCCGAGCAGGGAGGCGGCCTGCGTGACATTGCCGTTGGTGCGCGACAACACGCGCCGCAGCGCCGAGCGTTCCGCTTCCGCAAGATCGGAACCGCCATCGTGGCGCTGTTCCTGAAGAACGTCGGCGGCGGGCAGTCCCTGCGCGATTCGGGCGTCGTCCAGCTTCAGCACAAGGCGTGCGGCACGGGTCGCACCCAGCACGAGATCGTCCTGATCCACGGCCAGCAGCGACAGCGCCGCGCCGAACCCGCTCGGCACGACGACGATGCGCGCACCCGGAAAGGCGCGGCGGAAAAGATTGCCCTCGATACGCTGCGCCGCATCCTTCACCGCCTGGGTGACGAAGGAAAAGGTCATCTCGTTGATGTCGTCGCGGCAGGTGGAAATATCGAGCGCGCCCGTCACCCGGCCGGTGTGATCGCGGATGGGAGCCGTGGTGCAGCAGAGTTCGGTATTCGACGTGAAGAAATGCTGGTCGCGGTAGACCACCACCGAGCGCTCATCCACCAGCGCCGTGCCGATACCGTTGGTGCCCACGCTTTCTTCGCTCCAGACCGCCCCGGACCAGAGGCCGAGTGCCCGGAAATCTCGATCGTCGCCCGAGGCGCCGCGCCGTTCCAGCGCAACGCCCTGCGCATCGGTCAAAAGCAGGCAGCAGCCGGATTTGCCGACGCTTTGGAAAATGCGGTCGAGTTCATCCGTGCTTTCGGCGATCAGGCCGGCCGCACTTTCGCGGGCGCGGCGGAATTCATACTCGCTGAGAAAGATCGGCTTGCGGTTTTCCTCCGGTGCAAGATGATGTTTGACCATGCAGCGACGCCAGGAGGCGACAATCGGAGAACTTGCGGCGGCGGAACGATGGCGCGCGGTTTCATACACGCGTTCCGCATGGGCGATGTCTGTCGGCATACGCTCCTCCCAAAGCTTTTCGGCGATGGTGCGCTGGAAGCGGCCATGTTTCAACAAAAAATTTCGCGACCGGCCTTGCCGGGCGCGGCCGCGGGCTGCGCCAGACTATCGGACCGCCTTGAAATAACGCCGGCCGGCGGTCACGTCCGTTTCATCTTCGGCAGAGAGGAACGTATCGTCCACGAGATTGGCGATGGAGGTCAGCGGTCCGGGCTTGCCGAAAAAGAAGCCCTGCACCTGCAGGCAGCCTTCACGCCGCAGGAACTCGATATGGGCCTTGGTTTCGACCCCTTCCGCAAGCACCGGAATATTGAGGCTGTGCGCCAGGATGAGCGTCGAGCGAACGATCGCCTCCGACTGCACGTTGGTCGACAGGCCATCGATGAAGGCGCGGTCGATCTTGATCTTGTCGAAGGGGAAGCTCTGCAGCGTCGAAAGCGAGGAATAGCCCGTGCCGTAGTCGTCCATGGCGATCTTGACGCCGAGCGACTTGAGTTTGCGGATGGTGACGAGCGCGTGGCGATGGTCGGCGATGATGCTGCCTTCGGTGATTTCCAGCTCGAGCCTTTCCGGCGCGAGCCCCGTCTCGGCGAGAATTTTCTCAACCTTGTCGGGGAAATCATTATCCGCAAGCTGCTGCGGCGCGACGTTTACGGCAATGGCGAGCGATTTTTTCCACTGAGCGGCCTGCGCGCAGGCTTCTCTCAGAACCCATTCGCCCAGTTCGACGATAAAGCCGGTCTGTTCGGCGATCGGAATGAACTCGGCCGGGGAGACCATGCCGCGTTCGGGATGGTTCCAGCGCAAAAGCGCCTCGAAACCGACGATGCTGCCACTTTTTGTGTCGTTCTGCTGCTGGTAATAAAGCTCGAACTCTTTATTGGCGAGGCCGCTGCGCATGGCGATGGCCAGCGCATTGCGCTCACGCGCGGCCTCGTCCATGGATTTGTCGTAAAAGCAGATCGTATCGGAACTGCCGCTTTTTGCCCGGTACATGGCGACATCCGCCTGCGCCATCAGCGTATCGGCATCGATGGAGCCGGTATTGCGAACCGATATGCCGACGCTTGCGCCGACCGAAAATGTCTGTCCGTTCCATTCCACCGGCTTGCTGATCTGCTCGATCAATCGCTGGGCGAACTCCGCGCCGTCGGCACGGGTGTAATAGGAATGGGTCATCGCCACGAATTCATCGCCGCCCATGCGCGCCAGAAACTCCCCGGTCTTCAGCACGGAACTCGCGCGGTCGGCAATGGCGCGCAGCACGGCGTCGCCCGCCGCATGGCCATGCACGTCATTGATTTCCTTGAAACGGTCGAGATCGATGGACAGAAGCGCGGTATGCGCGCCCAGCGAGACATGGCGTGTGCGGCGATTTAGATGTTCGATGAATGCCGCCCGGTTGGGAATGCCCGTCAGCGGATCGTGCAACGAAAGATGGCGATAGCGGGCAACCGCCTGCTGGGTGGACTGGGCGTCGATGACATAGGTGGAGAGCCCCAGCGCCAGAAGCAGAAGCGTCACCGCAATGGCGCCTCCGCCCATGATGGCCGGCGGCAGCAGGTTTTCCGGAATGACGATACGCGGGTCGAAGGCGAAGGACATCGACGCCATGCCGGTATAATGCATCGAGGCAATGGCCAGGATGAGAAACGCCACCGCGCTATACTGGCAGAAACGGTTGAGAGGCCGGGCAATGCGATTGACCGCAATGGCGCCCAGCACAGCTCCCAATATCAGCGAGGCGATGACATAGGCCTGATTCCAGAAAATCATGCCTTGAACATTGTAGGCGGCCATACCCGTATAATGCATCGCCGCAATGCCGAGGCCGAGGATGACGCCACCGGCTTCCACCAGCACGCTGCGTCCGCCATAGGCGGAAATGCCCAGGCCGGTAGTCGTTGTGGTAATGGCAATCAGAAGCGACAGCCCGGTCAGATAGGGATCGTATCCGACATCGCCCGCCGCGACATAGCCCAGCATCGCCACGAAATGGGTGGTCCATATCGCCGCCCCGCCATTGACGCCCGCCAGAAACAGCCAGTTGACCTTCTGCACCCCCGTCGCCAGACGTGCTTTCGAAAAAAGGCGCATCGAGACGAAACTGCCCAGCATGCAGACGAAGACCGCTGCGGCGGTGTATCGATAGTCGTGATCGATGGTGAGGCACTGGAGAACTTTGAGCATTGTCATCTACGCAATTGGAATTTTGCGTAGCCTTATCATTCGCCAAGTTTTCACCCGGTTTATATGAATGGATAAGCACACATTAAAAGTTGCAACAAGTAAGTGAATTAGTGCGACCTAATGAAACCGGAGAGGTATACAGACAAGAAAGTGGTCCTCTCTTGTCTTTGTGTCCCGTTTGTATTATAGCGCCCGCACCCGTGTAGACACCCTTGGAGGCAACGCGGGCGGGATGGCCTTTGGCCTCTCCGGTTCAGGCCGCTTCGTTCGGCGTGAACTCTCCATATAACCTCGAAAGGAATTGCCATGAGCAAAGAATCGTATGAGCTCAAGGCCGAGGCGCGCGAACGAGTTGGTAAGGGGTCCTCTCGTGAACTTCGCCGCAACGGTTTGATTCCCGCTGTCATCTATGGTGACAAGCAGGCCCCCATTTCTATCGCGCTCTCGACCAACGAAGTCACCAAGCGTATCCACGCTGGCGGTTTCATGACGACGGTTGCGATCATCGACGTCGACGGCAAGAAGATCAAGGTTCTCCCGAAGGACTACCAGCTTGATCCGGTCCGCGACTTCACCATGCACGTCGACTTCCTGCGCGTTTCGGGCAACACGCTCGTCAACGTCGAAGTTCCGGTTCACTTCGTCAACGAAGAAAAGTCGGACATCAAGATCGGCGGCGTTCTGAACATCGTTCGCCACACGGTGGAATTCCACTGCCCGGCCAACGACATTCCGGAATTCATCACGGTCGATCTCGCTGGTCTGAAGATCGGCGACAACGTCCACATTTCGAATGTGAAGCTGCCGAAGAACATCACGCCGGTTATCGCCGACCGTGACTTCACGATCGCAACGATCGTTGCTCCGGCCGCTGGCGTTGCAGAAGAAACGACCGAAGAAGCTTCCGAGGAATAATCGGCGGCCGCAAGGCCGGACAGCTTTGAACAATGAGGCCCGTTCCGTTTTCGGAACGGGCCTTTTAGTTTTTATGAACTTTAAAACCAGAAAGCTTGCCATCCTCACCTGATACGGAACCCGTTTCAGTGTCGATTAACACTTCCATGAAACGATACCCTCGCGCTGTCGTGGAACACCGGCCGGGCTGAGGAAATGCGTTGGAAAACAGGCTTTTGCCGAAAACCCTCGCAAAACCCTCCGGGCGGACGAAACGGGGCGCAGCAAGTCTGGGGCAAAGGGTAGCTGCAATCGAACATGGCTCATTCCGTCGAAAGTCGCTTTATCGCGATTGTTTCCGGCGCACTTCTTACAGTGGTCGCCCCGCTATTCACGCTGTTGCTGACGCTTTCCTACAACGAAGCCATCCGTAGCCAGCGCAATCATATTGAAATTCTGCTGTCGACCAATACTCAGGCGCTTGCCCGGCCCCTGTGGGACCTTGATGACGACACGATAAACCAGATTACCGGAACTCTCGTTTCCGATCCCATGATCCGCATGGTCGAGGTCAAGGATACATCCGGCCAGCTTGATGTCGTCCAGACTGCCGGCAGCGACATCATTCAGGATGCCGCCTCGATGACCCGCGAGGTCACCTACAAGACCACAAAGGGCACCGTCACCGTCGGGCAACTGACGGTCTATTACGACGATGTCGGCCTTCTGACTTCTCTCAGCCGCACCGAACTGGCCTTCATCACGATTTTCATCCTCGCCGTCCTCACCATCGTTCTTGCCGCCATCGCCGGCAACCGCTTCATGGTCATCCGCCCGCTAATGCGGCTCGCGGCCGCCATCGAGGCGACGCGGCGTCTCGGCTCGCGCCACCACGTCGACTGGCGTTCGAAGGACGAAATCGGCCGGCTGGCGAAAAGCTTCAACGAAATGCAGACCCAGCTCGAAAAGGAAGAGCTGGAGATCAAGAACGCGCACGAGCGTAAGACGGAAATCTACAACCGCACGCCCGCCATGCTGTTTTCGCTCGACAGGCACGACCGCATTGCCGCCGTCAGTGACTATTGGGTGCAGGCGACCGGTTACGACCGCACCCGGATACTCGGCCTGAATTTCGCCGATCTCATCCATCCCGATGACCGGCTTCTGTTCCAGCAGCGCAAGACGGCTCATCCCCTGCCCGATGCCTCGCATAGCGGCATTACCGTGCGCTTCCACTGCATGGATGGCAGCGTCATGGATGCGCTCATCCTCGAAAAGGCCCTCGATTCCGGCGATGCGGCCCATCAGAGTACCTGCCTCTGCGTCATGACGGACGTGACCGAACTGCGCCAGTCGGAAAAGCGCAACCGCCAGCAGGCCATTTCCGACCACCTGACCGGCCTTTTCAACCGGCAGGGCTTCGAGGCCATTCTCGACCTGCAGATCCGCGATGCGGACCGCAATGGCAGCGAGCTGGCCTGCCTGTTCATCGACCTCGACCGGTTCAAGGCGATCAACGACAATCTCGGCCATGCCGCGGGCGACGCCGTTCTCAAACAGTTCACGTTGAAGCTCGAACCGCTGCTGACACCGCTGGACAGCGCATCGCGGCTTGGCGGCGACGAATTCGCCATTCTTCTGGCCGGCGACAAGGTGGAAGAGCGCGCCCTGCAATTCTGCGAGCGCATCTGCGCCATGCTCGACACGCCCTTCGATATCGAAAGCAACAGCATCCGCCTCAGCGCCAGTATCGGCATGGCGGTCTATCCCCTGCACGCCGCCAGCGCCTCCGAGCTTTTGCAGAATGCCGACATGGCCATGTATACCCGCAAGCGCACGGGCAAAAACGGCTCGCAGGTCTTCGACAGCTCGATCATGGACCGTGCGCGCGAACATGCGGAGCTGGAACGGGATATCGCGCAGGCGCTTTCCGAAGACTGGTTCGAGGCCTATTTCCAACCGATTCAGAACCTCGCCACCGGCCAGACGGCGGGTTTCGAGGCGCTGCTGCGTCTCAACCACCCGGACAAGGGCCTGCTTTCCCCGGCCGCAATCGTCAGCCTTGCGGAAGAAAACGGCACTATCCACCGCATCGGCAATGTCATTCTCGATCAGTCGATCGCCAATCTCGCCCGGCTGTCGCGCCTGCCGGGCATGGAGCAGACCTATGTGGCGGTGAATTTCTCACCGTTGCAATTCGAACCGGGATTGCCGACGCGCATCGCCGGCGTTCTGCACCGCCATGGCATTCTTCCCAGACGGCTGGTCATCGAGATCACCGAAGCCGTTATCATGAAGGACGATCCGCAGGTTCGGGCGATCCTCAATGCCATCCACCAACTCGGCTGCCGCATCGCGCTGGATGATTTCGGCACGGGTTATTCCTCGCTCAGCTATCTCAGCCGTTTTCCGGTCGATATCGTCAAGATCGACCAGTCCTTCACCCGCTCGATCTGCGACGACAGGATGGACATCAGGCAGCGCAACCGCATGCTGGTCGAAGGCATCGCGGCCATCTCGCACAAGATGAACTGCGCCGTCATTGCCGAGGGCGTCGAGACGGAAGAACAGAAGGCGCTTCTGAGCGATATAGGCGCGGATTTCGGGCAGGGTTATTTCTTCGCGCGTCCGCAGCCGGTCGAAAGATTGATCACCTCACTCGACACGGCGTCCGGGCAAAACCGCGCCGCGGCGCGGCAAGCATGAACCGGCAGGGGGCAGCCATGGGATTGATCCGCTTTTGCCTGATCTTTCTTGCGCTCGCCACGCCGGCCAGCGCCGCCAAGCTCTTCCTGACCACCGAGGTTTATCCGCCCTATAATCTGCAGGCCAGCGACGGCAGCGTGCGGGGTGTCTATTTCGACCAGCTCAGAACCGTGCTCGAGGACACCGGCACCAGTTACGAAGTCGCCGTCATGCCTTGGGCGCGGGCCATCGCACTGGCCAGAACGCAGGCCATGCACTGCGTCTTCGCCGCTGCGAGAACACCGGAGCGAGAGAAGCAGTTCAAATGGGTCACGCCGATCCATATCGACCGCAACATTCTCGTGGCGCGCCGCAACGCCAATATCGAAGCCTCCAGCCTTGAGGAAGCCAAGAAATATCGGGTGGGAACCCAGCGTGGAGATTATACCGAGGCGCTTCTCGAAAAGCTCGGTTTCCCGCAGGTGGATGTCGGCGCGGATTTCGAGATCACGCTTCACAAGCTGAAGGCCGGCCGCATCGACCTGATGCCCATGTCTGAGAGCACCTTCAAAAGCCTGCCCGCCGACACGTTCAGCGAAGTGATAACTCTCTCGCGGCAGCAGCTTGGGCTTGCCTGCAACAAAAGCGTGCCCGATGAGGTCATCGCGAAATTACAGGCCCGGCTGGACAGGCTGATCGCCGATGGAACGCAGCAGCGGATATTCGACCGCTACAATCTCGTCAGCCCCTGAGCCCATCCGAAATTCCATAAAAAGATTGACAGCCGGCGGTTTTCGGGGTGGTGACAACATCATCATCAGGCAAAACGCGGACATGCCCCATGAAGATCATCGCAGGACTTGGTAATCCCGGCGCGCAATATGCGGTAAACCGTCACAATATCGGCTTCATGGCCGTCGATGCGCTGCAGCGCCTGCCGTCCTTTGCGCCCTGGTCGAAAAAATTCAAGGCGGAGATTTCCGAAGGCGAGATCGGCGGCGAGAAGGTCCTGCTGATGAAGCCGCTGACCTATATGAACCTTTCGGGTGAGTCCGTCGGCGAAGCCATGCGCTTCTTCAAGCTTGCGCCGGCAGACATCATCGCCATCCATGACGAACTGGATTTGCCGGCCGGCCGCGCCCGCATCAAGACCGGCGGCGGCCATGGCGGTCACAACGGCCTGAAATCGCTCGACGCCCATTGCGGCAAGGACTATCGCCGCCTGCGTCTCGGCATCGGCCATCCCGGTGACAAGGAGCGGGTGCACGGCCACGTGCTCGGCGATTTCGCCAAGGCCGACCGGGTCTGGCTCGATCCGCTTCTGGACGCCATTGCCGACAATGCCGCCATGCTGGTGAAAGCCGAGGATTCGCAGCTGATGAACAAGCTGGCGCTCGCCACGGGCAGCAAGCCGGAAGCCGAAAAGCCGGCCAAGGCAGCCAAACCCGCCGCGCAATCCCACATCCATCAGGCACGCAACAGCGCCCAGCCGAAAAAGCTGCCGGAAACCGGCCCGATGGCCGAAATGCTGAAACGCATGTTCAGCAAGAAGGACTAGATCGCAAATGTCTTCCGAGCCCATCGTCCTGCGCGCAGCCGGAGCCGGCGATCTGGCCGGATTGCTTGACCTTTACCGGGCTCTCAATCCGTCCGACCCTGAAATGACGGCAGAAGAAGCGAACACGGCTTTCGCGGCCATGCTCGCCCAGCCGGGCCTGACCGTGTTTCTTGCGACCGAAGGCGAAGAAGCGGTCGCCACCGCCACGCTGCAGATCGTTCCGAACCTGACGCGCGCCGCCCGTCCCTATGCCCTTATCGAAAACGTGGTGACGCTGGAAAACCGTCGCGGCCACGGATATGGCCGCGCGGTGGTGCGCCATGCCGTCGAGGCCGCTTTTGCGGCGAACTGCTACAAGGTGATGCTGTTGACCGGCCGGCAGCGTCCGGAGGTTCACGCCTTTTACGAAAGCTGCGGTTTCGCGCAGAACAAGACGGGCTTTCAGATCCGGCAGGATTAACGCTCACTCCTCCGGCTCGGTGGTGAACATCAGCGGAAATCCCGCTTCCTTGCCGAGATCGGTCGCTTCCTTGGCCTTGGTCTCGGCGATATCCCGCTCGCAGACAACGACGACCGCGCTGCCGAAGCGGTGCGCCGTCATCATCACCCGGTGGCCGGTTTCCTCGCTCATGCGGAAGACGGCTTTCAACACCACGGTAACGAACTCACGCGGCGTATAGTCGTCATTCAGCAGAATGACCTTGTAGAGCTTCGGCCGCTCCAGCTTCGGTTTGACTTTCGGTTTCGGCTTGAGATCGACAGGACTGTCACTCGTCATGGTCGCTCGTGCCTGTCGCTCATCGCGGTTGTTCATGGGAAAACCCCGTTGATGACGAAAGATCGATCGCTTGACCGGCTTATATTGCGCCGCAACCGCGGCATCGGCAACCCTGCCCGAAATTCCGCACCATTAAAGGTGCTTTGCCCGCACAAATCGGCCCGCGGGCTTGACCTTGCCCTGCCCTTTCCGCAAAAGGCTCCTCAACGAATTCTTTCAAACGGACAGGTTTCAAGCCATGGGCTTCAAATGCGGTATCGTTGGATTGCCAAATGTCGGCAAGTCCACTCTCTTCAACGCGCTGACGAAAACGGCAGCGGCGCAGGCGGCCAACTATCCCTTCTGCACCATCGAGCCGAACACCGGCGAAGTGGCGGTTCCGGATGCGCGCATGAAAATCCTTGCCGACATTGCCGGCTCGAAGGAAATCATCCCCACCCGCATCTCCTTCGTGGATATTGCCGGCCTGGTGCGCGGCGCATCGAAGGGCGAAGGCCTCGGCAACCAGTTCCTCGCCAATATCCGCGAAGTGGACGCCGTGGTTCACGTTCTGCGCTGCTTCGAAGATGACGACATCACCCACGTCGAAGGCCGCATCAATCCGGTGGCCGATGCCGAAACCATCGAGACCGAGCTGATGCTTTCCGATCTCGAAAGCCTTGAGCGCCGCACGGAACAGACCCGCAAGCGCGCCACCGGCAAGGATAAGGATTCGCTGGCGCAGCTGCCACTGATGGAAGCCTCGCTGAAGCTTCTGAACGAAGGCAAGCCGGTCCGCACCCTGCTCTCCACGCTTGATGCCGAGGAACTGCGCATCCTTCAGGGCCTCAACCTCCTGACCGCGCATCCGGTTCTCTACGTCTGCAACGTCGCCGAAAGCGACGCCGTCGACGGTAACGAACATACCAAGGCCGTTGCCGAAATGGCCAAGGCCCAGGGTGCGGAATCCGTCGTCATCTCCGCGGCGATCGAATCCGAAGTCGCACAGCTTCCCGATGAAGAGTCGAAGGAATTCCTCTCCGCCCTCGGCCTCGAAGAAGCGGGCCTCGACCGCCTGATCCGCGCCGGCTACAAGCTGCTCGACCTCATTACCTATTTCACCGTTGGCCCGAAGGAATGCCGCGCCTGGACCATCGAGCGCGGCACCAAGGCCCCGCAGGCCGCCGGCGTCATCCACTCCGATTTCGAACGCGGCTTCATCCGCGCCAACACCATCGCTTACAACGACTATGTCGCCTTCAAGGGCGAAGTCGGCGCGAAGGAAGCCGGCAAGGCTCGCGACGAAGGCAAGGAATATGTGGTTCAGGACGGCGACGTCATCCACTTCCGCTTCAATACCTGATCCGACCTTTGGCGACTTCGATAAGGTCCGCCAAGAAGGGTAACCGAACATTGCGGCGCGGTTTCTTCTCCCCGCCGGGGAGAAGGTGGCCCGAAGGGTCGGATGAGGGGGCAAGCTCTCGGTTTATCTCTACCCTCGCCCCCTCATCCCGCTGCCGCGACCTTCTCCCCCTCGGGGAGAAGGCGAAACGCGCGCCCACTCGCTCCAAACCACCTCCCCAAGAACCGGCCTCCCCGATTTGACCTTTACGTAAAGGGAAAAATCATTTTAGATGCCGCCGATATTGACTGTGCGAAGGGAGGAAACCATGACGCCGGTCGCGACATATGCCTATGAGGATTTTTCCGTCGGTCGGGAATTTCCTTTGGGCCCGCAATCGATTTCCGCAGAGCAGATTATCGCCTTCGCCAGCGAATTCGACCCACAGCCTATGCATCTTTCCGAGGAGGCTGGCCGCCAGAGCATTCTCGGCGGGCTGGCGGCTTCCGGCTGGCACACCTGCAGCCTGCTGATGCGGATGATGGCGGACAGCTACATCTCGAACTCGACCTCGCAGGGCAGCCCCGGCATCGATTTCGTCGACTGGAAAAAGCCGGTTCTGGCGGGCGATACGCTTGTCGGAAAATCCATCGTGCTGGAACAGCGGCCCTCCGCCTCGCGCCCCGGCATCGGCCTCGTGAAATTACGCCACGAGCTTTATAACCAGCGCGGCGTTCTGGTATCGCACGGGGAAAACACGGTGATGTTCCTGATGCGCGGCAATGGAGGCGTTGCAGCATGAAACTGGCAGAACTTTCTCCCATCGGCGAACGCGTCACCCTCGATACGCTGCATTTTTCCGCCGAAGACATCATCCGTTTTGCCCGCGATTTCGATCCGCAGCCCTTTCATCTCGACGCGGAAGCCGCAAAGAACAGCGTTTTCGGCGCTCTCTGCGCTTCCGGCTGGCACACCGGCGCAGGCTGGATGAAATGCTTCCTCTCTCACTGGGCCAAAGAGGTGAAAAGGTTGAAGCTACAGGGCCTTGAGCCGCCCAAACTCGGCCCCTCCCCCGGCTTTCGCGAACTCAAATGGAAAAAACCGGTCTTTGCCGGAGACGATGTCACCTATTTCGTGACCCTGCTCGACACCCGAGCGCTGGAATCCAGAGCTGGCGTCTGGCTGAACACCACATTTAACGAAGGCGTCAACCAGTCGGGAGAAACGGTGCTGACCTTCCAGAGCGGGGTTCTGGAATTCGAATAGAAAAGCGTCGGGGCAATAGCGTCACCATTGCCCCGTTACCATCTCAATGGCCGGAAAACTCCACCAGCGTCCGCACCTCGACACCGAGGTCTTCCAGCTTCTTGCGGCCACCGAGATCGGGCAGGTCTATAACGAAACAGGCGGAAACAATCTCCGCACCCATCTGCCGCAGCAGTTTGACCGCGCCTTCGGCAGTGCCGCCGGTCGCAATCAGGTCGTCGACCAGAATGACCTTTTCGCCCGGCTGGACCGCATCCACATGCATTTCCATTTCGTCGACGCCGTATTCAAGGCTGTAGGCGACACGGACGGTGGTGTGCGGCAGCTTACCCTTCTTGCGGATCGGCACGAAACCGGCCGATAGCTGATGCGCCACCGCACCGCCCAAAATGAAGCCGCGTGCTTCCATGCCGGCGATTTTGTCGATCTTGGTTCCCGCATAGGGCTGCACGAGTTCGTCCACGGCACGGCGAAAAGCGCGGGGGTTGCCGAGCAGCGTCGTGATGTCCCGGAAGATGATGCCCGGCTTCGGATAGTCGGGAATGGAACGGATGGCAGCGGAAAGCTCCGAAGCGATAACGGTCATGGTATTTCCAGTTGAGATAAGGGAAACGGGTCAGAAAGTTCGGGCCACCCTATCAACTTGACGGCTGCGGACCAACTAAAAAGGACCGGTGCTCATTCCGCCGGCGACATTCCCTCGATCCGCGCCCAGACCGGGCAGACATCCTCGAAGGAATGCGACAGGGGCCGCAGCGCCTCGTCGTCCCTGTCATCGAAACTTCCCGAGACCAGCGCAACCATCGGCGCGTCGTCGATGGCGCCAAGCGTGCTGCCGCAGCTCGGGCAGAAGGCCCGGCTGGAATAATCGGAGGATCGGAAAGTCGAAGGCGTGCCGCCCTCTCCCGTCCACGTCACCGCATCCTTCTCGAACTCCACCCAGGCAAGGCTGGGCGCACCGGAATGCCGCTGGCAGATATCGCAGGAGCAAGTGTGCGGATTGCCGGGCTCGCCCTTCGCTTCAAAGCGGATGGAGCCGCACAGGCAGCCGCCGTTACGAATTTTCGTCATTTCACCATCCCTCTCGACACATGAAAAGGCCCCCACGGAAGACCGTGGGGGCCAATGACTGACAGGCATCTTCTGGATGCCGATCAATGTTCCTTGTTGGCGTAGACCGATTTCTTGGTGAGATAGATCAGCGCCGTGAAGATGAACAGGAACACGATGACCATGAAGCCGGTGCGCTTGCGCTCTTCCAGATGCGGTTCTGCCGCCCACATCAGGAACGCAGCAACGTCCTTGGAATATTGGTCCACGGTCTGCGGCGCGCCGTCATCATAGGTCACCTGATCGGCACTGATCGGCGGCGCCATCTTCAGCGCGGCTGCGCTGACGAAATACGGGTTGAAATGCGTGCCTTCCGACACTTCAACGCCGGCCGGCGGATCCTGATATCCGGTCAGCAGCGCATGGATGTAGTCCGGGCCGCCTTCCTGATAACCGCCGACGATCGGGATCATGTCGATGAGGAATTGCGGAAAGCCGCGCTCCACGCCGCGCGCCTTGGCGAGCAGCGACATGTCAGGCGGGGCCGCCCCACCGTTGGCGGCTGCCGCCGCCTCATGGTTCGGGAAAGGCGAAGGGAAATGATCGGAAGGCACGGCCTTGCGATTATACATTTCACCATCGGCGTTCGGCCCGTCCTGCACTTCATATTCCGCGGCGAAAGCCTTCACCTGCTCGTCCGAATAACCGAGATCCTCCAGCGTGCGGAAGGAAACGAGGCTCATGGAATGGCAGGCGGAGCAGACTTCCTTATAGACCTTCAGACCGCGCTGAAGCTGGCCCTTGTCGTATTTGCCGAAGGGTCCGGCAAAGGACCAGCTCTGTTCCTCGGGCTTGATGACCGGGAAGTGACCCCCGGCAATCGCATGCTCCGTCTGGGCGGCGAGATCATGGCTCTCCTCCGCCGCGAAGGCGGCGGCGGAACAGCCGATGGCGGCGAAAAGCGCGATGCTCGTTACAAGCTTCTTCATTGTCGTCATCCTTCCTTCGCGCTCAGACTTCGGCAGCCGCAGATGCGGCACCCGTCTTGGCGGCGTTCTTTTCGAGAACGGCCTCGGTAATCGAATTCGGAATACGCCGGGGCGTTTCGACCAGACCGAGGATCGGCATGATGACGAGGAAGAAACCGAAGTAATAAAGCGTGCCGAGCTGCGAATAGCCGACATAATTGCCTTTCAGATCGCCTGTGAGCAGGCCGATCAGGCCGGTTCCTTCCGCCGGGCGTGAACCCAGCCAGCCGAGCATGATGGCATTGACCACGAACAGCCAGAAAAACATCTTGTACCAGGGACGATACACGGCGGAACGCACCTTCGACGTATCGAGCCAGGGCAGGAAGAACAGCACGACGATCGCGCCGAACATCACGAGAACGCCGCCGAGCTTGGAATCGATGATCCAGATGTTGAAGGTGATGGCGCGCAGCATGGCGTAGAACGGCAGGAAGTACCATTCCGGAACGATATGCGCCGGCGTCTTCAGCGGATCGGCCATGATGTAGTTGTCGGGGTGGCCAAGGAAGTTCGGCATGTAGAACACGAACCAGGCATAACCGATCAGGAACACGGAAACACCGAGCGCATCCTTCAGCGTCGCATAGGGCGTGAAGGGAACCGTGTCGGTCTTGCTCTTCACTTCAACGCCGGTCGGGTTGGTCTGGCCGGTCACATGCAGCGCCCAGATGTGCAGGATCACGACGCCTGCGATCATGAAGGGCAGCAGATAATGAAGCGCAAAGAAGCGGTTCAGGGTCGGCTGATCAACGGCAAAGCCGCCGAGCAGGAACTGCTGGATCCATTCGCCGATGGCCGGGAACGCGGTGAAGAAGCCGGTGATGACGGTTGCGCCCCAGAAGGACATCTGGCCCCAGGGCAGAACGTAGCCCATGAAGCCCGTCGCCATCATCAGCAGGAAGATCACGCAGCCAAGAATCCAGAGGATTTCGCGCGGCGCCTTGTAGGAGCCGTAATAAAGGCCGCGGGCGATGTGCAGGTAAACCGCGATGAAGAAGAACGACGCACCGTTGGCATGCATGTAGCGCAGCAGCCAGCCGTGGTTGACGTCGCGCATGATCTTTTCGACGGAATTGAAGGCGACCGTCGTTTCGGCCGCATAATGCATGGCCAGCACGACGCCGGTGAGGATTTGCACCAGCAGCATGACGGAAAGCATCGCGCCGAAGGTGTAGGCGTAGTTCAGGTTACGCGGGACAGGATAGGCAACGAAGCTGTCATAGATCATGCGCGGCAAGGGAAGCCGCGAATCGATCCACCTTTCGATGCCGGTGGACGGCTGATAACTGGAATGGCCACTCATGAATATCTGTCCCCTTATCCGATCTTGATCACGGTATCGGATGTGAATGCAAATGTCGGGATGGCGAGGTTCTGCGGCGCCGGACCCTTACGTATGCGGCCCGCCGTATCGTAGTGCGAGCCATGGCAGGGACAGAACCACCCGCCGAAATCGCCGGCCTGGCCGAGCGGAATGCAACCGAGATGGGTACAGGAACCGACCATGACGATCCAGTTTTCCTTGCCCTCGCCGGCGGAGCGGTCGATATCCGTCGCCTGCGCGTCAGCGGCGATGTTGGCATTGCGCGCCACGGGATCCTTCAGATCGCCGAGAGCGACGGCCTTGGCTTCCTCGATTTCCTTCTCCGTGCGGTTGCGGATGAAAATCGGCTTGCCGCGCCACTTCACGGTAAGCGACATGCCCGGCTCGACGGCCGTGACATCCACCTCGATGGAGGCGAGCGCCAGCGTCGATGCATCGGGACGCATCTGGTCGATAAAGGGCCATGCGACGGCGGCAGCACCGACAGCGCCCGCCATTCCCGTGACTAGGTAAAGAAAATCGCGACGGGTCGGTTCACCCGAAGCGTCGTGATTGGTTACGTGCTCGCTCACCGCTACACCATCCTCTGCGCTGTTTTTGCCGTAAATCGCATGAGTCCTCCCGCTATGATTTGATCCAAGACAAACTCCGTCCCATCGTCCTGGTCATTCTCGCGGCATTTGAGAAACCGCGTCATGTGTTTGATCGCAAAATATTGACTGACTTGGCAAGAGCAAAGCACACAAAGCTGCCGTAATTCTGCCGGAGGGGGCCGATTTGGCTCGCATTTTTTCGCCGTCCTTGGCAGGCGGGCAACATTGTGCGCATCCATCCACCATGTTAGGAGACTTCAAGGGAGAGCGCGGAAAGCAGGGATTCGGATGACGGCGAAGCTCTCTAGCATGGTCTCCACGGCGGTGGCTGCCGTTCTTTTCGTCGCCAGCCTGCGTTATGTGACGGATTTCTGGCTTCTCGCCTTCGTCACCAGTTTCCAGCTGCACATCGCCATCGTCTGTATCCTGCTGGCATGCCTCATTTTCTGGCTGACGCGCGACGCGGTTTCGGCGCTCCTCGTCGTCTGGTCGCTTGCGCTCGCCATCCATGCCATTGCCATGCTTCTGGAATTTTCCACATCCGCCACCCCCGCGCCGGGCGCCAAACCCTTCCGGCTGCTGTCCTTCAACGTGCTGATGGACAATGCCGCCAATGCGGACGCAATTGCCGACACGATTCTCGAATCGGGTGCGGATGCGGTCTATCTCTTCGAGGCGGCGGCGCTTAAATCGGCCCTGCCGCGTCTGCAGCAAACCTATCCGCACAGGCTTGGCTGTTACACCGGAACGCCCGGATGCGATCTGGTCATCCTGTCAAAAAGACCGTTGCTGGAAGGCCGTTTCCACAGCCTCAGCGATCTTCGGCGGGATCGGTTCGCCATAGCCCATATCGATCTCGACGGCACGGAACTGACGCTCGCCGCCGGGCATATCACCAAGCCCTATTTCGACGATTATCATCGCGATGAACTCGATGAAGTGAGTGAAATTCTCTTTCGCGTCACCGGGCCGCTCATTCTGGCCGGAGATTTCAATTCGGCCAGCATCGCCCCTGACATGCGCGCTTTCCTCGCCGCCAACGATCTGAAGAAAGCGACCTTCGAACCCGCCACATGGCCGACGGAGGCCGGCCGCTTCGGCATCGCCATCGACCACATCTTCGCCCACGAACCGGCGACGCTGATGAAAACCACCCGCCTGCCCGACAGCCTCGGTTCCAATCATTACGGCCTGATGGCGGATTTCATGATCGGGAAATAGTCGAAGGGCTTATTGCGCCGCTTCATCCGCGGCAAGAAAACCGCCCGACTGCCGCGCCCAGAGTTCCGAATAGAGACCGCCCTGCATGACCAGATCGGAATGGCTGCCCTGTTCGACGATGCGCCCCTGATCCATTACGATCAGCCGGTCGAGAGCGGCAATCGTCGACAGGCGGTGGGCGATGGCCAGCACCGTCTTGCCCTGCATCAACTCGTCCAGATTGCTCTGGATCGCCGCCTCCACCTCCGAATCGAGCGCCGACGTCGCCTCATCGAGCACGAGGATCGGTGCGTCCTTCAGCATCACGCGGGCGATTGCGATGCGCTGGCGCTGGCCGCCGGACAATTTCACGCCGCGTTCGCCCACATGCGCGTCGAACCCCTTGCGGCCGCGCTGATCCTCGAGCCTGGCGATGAAGTCATCCGCCTTGGCCCGGCGCGTCGCCTCCTGCAATTGCGCTTCGGTGGCGTCGGTGCGGCCGAACAGGATATTGTCGCGAATGGAGCGATGCAGCAGCGACGTATCCTGTGTGACCATGCCGATATGGGCGCGCAGGGATTCCTGCGTCCCCCTGGCGATATCCTGCCCGTCGATCAGGATGCGGCCTTTTTCGACATCGTAAAAACGCAGGAGCAGATTGACGAGAGTGGATTTTCCCGCCCCGGAGCGTCCGACGATGCCAACCTTCTCGCCCGCCCTGATTTCGAGGTTGAGATGGTCGATGACGCCGTTCGCGCGCCCGTAGTGGAAGCTGACATTTTCGAAACGTATGCCCGGCCTCTTGACCTCCAGCACCGTCGCCTCTGGCGCATCGACGAGACCGATCGGCTGCGAAATCAGCTCGGCGGCGTTCTGCACCGTGCCGAAATTGCGCATGATGCCGTTGAACTGCGTCATCAGCCGGCCGAGCAGGAAGTTGAGACGCAGCACCAGCGCCAGCGTGAAGGCCACCGCACCGGAACTGATCTTGCCGGAAAGCCACAGATCGATGCAGAGCGCCGCCATGGAGGTGATCATCACGCCGGACAACAGCGCCATGGAAGCGCGCACGCCGGTGATGAACCGGGTGAATGTCATGGTCGCATGCTGGAAAATGTCGAAACCCTGCCGCATGTAGCGGTCATTGGCATCATCTCGCCCGAACAGCCGGAGCGTCTGGATATTGCTATAGGCATCCACCATGCGGCCGGAGAGCATCGAAGCGGCTTCCGCCGTTTCCTTGGAATGGTAGCGGATACGCGGCACGAAATACCGCGCCAGCAGCGAGAATATCCCCACCCAGACGACGACGACGACCGCAAGCCGCCAGTCCAGCCCGCCGATCAGGAACAGCATGGAAACGGAATAAATGCCGACGAACCACACGCTTTCCATCAGCGAGGTGACGAGATCGCCCGCCGCCTGCCCGCCCGACCAGACTTTGGTGACGATGCGGCCGGAAAAATCGTTCTGGAAGAAGGTCAGCGATTGCCGCGCCACATGCATATAGGATTGCCAGCGCACCAGATTGTAAAAACCGGGCGTGATGATCTGCTGATCCACCAGCGCCGTCACCATGGTGACGATAAAACGCACGACGCCGATCAGCACCAGCATGCCCACCAGCTCGCCGCCATGGGCCGCAAGCAGCCCCGCCCAGCCCTCTTCCGGCTTCACGGTGGAGAGAATATCCACCAGCCGCCCGACGAACCAGAACAGCGCCGCCTCGATGGCCGCCGTCAGCCCGCCGAGCACCAGCATGGCGAAAAACGGCGCCTTGGCCTGCGAGATGTAGAACCAGATAAAGGCGAACGTGCTTTCAGGCGGCCGCAAATCGTCCTTGCGGGCGAAGGGCTTTATCCAGTTCTCGAAAAACTCGAAGATGCGGGTAATAACCATGATCCGGATATAGGCGGATTCCCGGAGCGGGAACAGCCGCGAAGGCTTCGGGAAGAGATTATATTTCGGTAACATTCGGGGAATGAAAAAGGCGGGAAACGTTCCCGCCCTCTCGCTTTTCCTTACTCCGCGGCCACTTCCGCCTCATGGTCCGCGATGAAGCCGCCGGACTGGCGTCGCCACAGGTCGGCATAGATACCGCCCATCGCCACCAGCTCCGCATGGCTGCCCGCCTCCACGATCCGGCCCTTGTCGAGAATGATAAGCCGGTCCATTTCCGTCAGCGTCGAAAGGCGGTGGGCGATCGCGATCACCGTCTTGCCTTCCATCAGCGAGAACAGGTTTTCCTGGATCGCCGCCTCGACTTCCGAGTCGAGCGCCGAAGTCGCCTCGTCCAGCACCAGGATCGGCGCGTTCTTGAGGAAGACGCGGGCGATTGCGATACGCTGGCGCTGGCCGCCGGAGAGCTTCACGCCGCGTTCGCCCACCTGCGCATCGAGGCCCTGACGGCCATGCATGTCGACAAGCGTTTCGATGAAGTCCCAGGCATTGGCCCGCTTCGCCGCCGCAATCACCTGCTCGTCGGTGGCCTCGGGGTGGCCATAAGCGATGTTGTCGCGGATCGACCGGTGCAGCAGCGAGGTATCCTGCGTCACGACGCCGATCAGCTCGCGCAGGCTGTCCTGTGACACCTTCGAGATGTCCTGCCCATCGATGGTGATCCTGCCCGCTTCCAGATCGTAGAAACGCAGAAGCAGGTTCATCAGCGTCGTCTTGCCCGCACCCGAACGCCCGACCAGACCGACCTTTTCGCCAGGTTTGATGTCAAGCGTCAGCCCGTCGATCACGCCCTTGTTCTTGCCGTAGTGGAAACGGACATTGTCATAACGGATCGCGCCCTGCGGTGCGGCAAGCTCAGGCGCTTTCGGAACGTCGACGATATCGTGCGGCTTCGTCATCATCGACATGCCGTCATAAACCGTGCCAATATTTTCGAACAGCGAGGTGACTTCCCACATGATCCATTGCGACATGCCGTTGACGCGCATGGCAAGGCTGATGGCGATGGCGACCGAACCGGCCGTGACCGAACCCTGCATCCAGAAATGAAGACCGAGCGCCGCCGTGGAAAACAGCACCAGGGCGTTGTTGAGGTCGATCAGGATGTTGAAGCCGGAAATCTTGCGCATCTGGCGGTGAACGGTTCCGAGAAACACATTCATGCCATCACGCGCATATCTTTCCTCGCGCCCCGCATGGGAAAACAGCTTGATCGTCGAGATGTTGGTGTAACTGTCGACGATCCGGCCCGTCATCATCGAGCGCGCATCGGCCTGTTCCTGCGCCAGCCGGCCGAGCTTCGGCACGAAATAAGCGAGAATGGCCATATAGATACCGAGCCAGACCAGCAGCGGAATGACCAGCCGCCAGTCCGCCGCCGCGACCATGAACAGCATCGAGACGACGAAGCTGATCGCATAGACGAAGACGTCGATCACCTTCAGCGCCACTTCGCGGATCGCCAGCGCCGTCTGCATCACCTTGGTGGAAACGCGGCCGGCAAACTCGTTGGCGAAGAAGTTCATGGAATGGCGCAGCAGGAAACGGTGCATCTTCCAGCGCGCGATCATGCCGAAATTGCCGGCAAGCGTCTGGTGCATCGTCATGGTGTGGATTGCGCCCATCAGCGGCAGCACGAAGAGCACCAGCGCCGCCATGCCGATCAGATGCCAGCCCTCATCGGCAAAAAACGTCTCGCGATTGGCCGTGGACAGCCAGTCGACGATATTGCCGAGGAATTTGTAGAGCATGGCTTCCGCAATCGCGATGCCCATGGACATCAGGCCGAGCAGCAGGAGCCATGGCCATGCGGGCTTCACATAATGCCACAGGAACGGCAAAAGCTTCTTTGGCGGCACGGAGGGCGCCGAAGAGGGAAAAGGATCGAGGCGTTTTTCAAACCAGCCAAACATAGGCCAAGCTCCGGCAATCAATCGCTCCATCGTGACATGGTGAGCGGACACAAATATGGCTCACGACGGAACGGAAAAGTCTTTGGATATGGCCGTGACAGCCACATGACGAATCGAAAAATGGGAAACGCGGGCGAACCGCGGAGTAACACCTAAGCCAGCAGCGGCACGACTGGGGCCGGGAGGCGAATGCGAATGTCATTTGGCATGAGAACCTCCCTTGGCTGGTGTTGAAGATATGGCCTTGTAGCGCAAAATTTAGTCAATGACCAGTCGGAAAGACACCGAATACGCGAGAAAACATGCGGGTGCCGCCCAAAGGCGAACGGGCGGAGATGACCCTGCGAGGTCTCCGCCCGTTAAACGATGCGCACGTCGCCTTATTCGGCCGCGTCCTGCGCCTCTGCGCTTTCATAGCCCGCAATCAACTCGGCCATTCCGGCCTGCGTATGCCGCTTCAATTCCCGGCGATCGCTGGGCTGCGGCGCAAAGGTGACGGTCAGCCCCGTGTCCCTTATCGTGCCGATGGCGAAGGACGCACCGGACAACATGCGCACGCCCTCGTGCAGCCAAAGCGGATCGGTGGCGAAATGCTGGCCTATGCCGACCACGACGGGAATGCCCTGCCAGTGCGACATGCGGTCGTAATGGATGTGGCCCGCAAGAATGCCGATGACATCATGCTCGAACAGCACCTCGTCCAGCGCCTCGGTATCCGCGAAGGAAAGCGATTCCCACTCCGCCTCCGGACGGTCGAGATCGAGCGCCGGCGCATGGTGCATCACCAGCAGCTTCGGCAGTTCGGGGTGGTTTTCCAGCTCATCCTCCAGCCATTCGATCTGCCCCGGCTCGAAAGCGCCGCCGACCTTGCCCGGAACGCTGGTATCCATGACGATGATGTGGATGCCGGCAATGACCTCGGCATGGTCATAGGGCTCGTCCAGATCCTCATGGCGGTCGAGCATGACCGGATAAAAACCGTCGCGGCGGTCGTGATTGCCGAGCGCGAAGAGCACCGGCATATCGAGTTCCGCTTCCGCCATCAGCCGCTTGAGTTCCTCATAGCTGCCGACATCGCCCCTGTTGGTCAGATCGCCGCTGGCAACGATGAATTCAGGCGGCGGCACGAGCGCCTTGATCTGCGCAAGCGTCGCGGAAAGCGTGGCCGAGGTCTCGGAATAAAGATCATCGTCCTGCACCTGCGGATTGCCCACATGCAGATCGGTCAGATGGACGAAATTCACCCGTTCGGACATGGTGTCCTCCTGTTGTTGCGTGCAGAAAATCCGGCTCGAGACGGCCTGTCCCGACCATTCACGATGGTCCGGGCAAGCCCAACGATGCATTGGTGAATGGGTAGCCGCCCTGTGTGTCACGCGAATGAATATCCAGCCGGGAACAACACCTCAAAGGGACTTTTCACAGCATAGCTGTCGCCCGGCCCCTGCCCGTGATAATCGAGCGGGCAGACCAAACGCAGTGAGACGTCCATGCCCGATACCATGCCCGACATCAGGATCGCCCTTTACCAGCCCGATATTCCCGGCAACACCGGCACCATCCTGCGGCTGGCCGCCTGTCTCGGCCTTGGCGTCGACATCATCGAGCCGGCCGGTTTCGATATTTCCGACCGTAATCTGAAACGGGCGGGCATGGATTATATCGCGGCGGCGGCGCTGACGCGCCATGTCAGCTGGGAGCGTTTCGAGGAATGGCGGGCAACCACCGGCCGCCGTCTCGTTCTCGCCTCCACCAAAGCCGCCCTGCCCTATACGAAGATCGCCTACCGCACGGATGACATCCTGCTTTTCGGCCGCGAAAGTGCGGGCGTACCCGACCACGTGCATGAAAAGGCAGAGGTGCGAATCATCATCCCCATGGTGGCGGGACAGCGCTCCATCAACGTCGCCATGTCGGCGGCGATGATCGCCGGCGAGGCTTTGCGCCAGGTGGCATGGGCATAGGCGCCATTTTTAACGCCAATTTTTCGGGCAAATACAAAATTTGACCGTTTTTACTTCAAAACTGTCGCAACCCGGCCTGTACCGAGGGCATCGAGGCTCCTATACTGATTAGCCGGACAATAAAAATCGTGCTCGCCGGAATCATCCGCCGGCGGGTGTGAGGAGACGTCGCATGCAATCCACCATTGTCATCGTCAACCTTCTCGGCGCAGTCGCGCTGCTGCTCTTCGGCCTTGCCCAGGTCAAGGATGGCGTCACCCGCGCCTTCGGCATGAAACTGCGAAGCGTGCTGGCCACCGGCACCCAGAACGGTCCGCGTTCCTTCTTTTCCGGCTTCTTCGCCACCGTCGCGCTGCAAAGTTCGACGGCGACGGCCCTCACCGTCGCCTCCTTTGCTGAACGAGACCTCATCAGGCCGCGCATGGCGCAGGTGGTGCTGCTGGGCGCCAATGTCGGCACCGCCGTTACCGCATGGATCGTCGCGGCCGGTGTGGAGTGGCTGTCGCCGCTGCTGATCCTTGCGGGCATTATTCTGAAAAAGGGCAGCTCCAATGCCCGGCAGGGCGGCGGAACGGCGCTGATCGGCATCGGCCTCATGCTTCTGTCGCTGCATCTGTTGAGCGGCGCGACAGAACCGATGCGCGCCTCGCCGGCTCTCGGCGTCTTTATCGGCCTGCTTGACGGGGCATGGCCCGTCGCGCTGATCTTTTCCGCCGTGCTCGCCTTCGTTTCGTCTTCGAGCCTCGCCGTCGTGGTGCTCATCCTGTCGCTGGCCGCCACCGGCACGCTTTCCACCGGCCTCATCATCGTGCTCATTCTCGGCGCCAACCTCGGCGGTGCCATTCCGCCGGTCATCGCCACGCTTTCCGGCCCCGCCTCGGCACGGCGCATCACCATGGGCAACCTTCTGGTGCGCACCATTGGCTGCCTCATCGCCCTGCCGCTCGCCTCCTATGGCGCGGAATTCCTGCAGCAATTGCCGCTTTCGCCGGCAAAATTGCCGGTCGACGCCCATCTGATCTTCAACGTCATTCTGGCAGCGCTGGCCTGGCCCTTTTCCGGCCTCCTGTCCGACCTGATGGCAAGGTTGGTGCCGGGCGATCCGAAAGCCGAAGACGGCCCGAATTTCCTCGACCAGCAGGCGCTGGACATGCCGGTCGTGGCGCTTGCCAACGCCACCCGCGAGGTGCTGGGTGTCGGCGACAGCATCGAGCGGATGCTGATCCGCGCCGAAAACGCCTTCAAGCACAATGATCTGGCGCCGCTTCAGGAGGTTTCCCTGCTCGAAAAGAAGGTGGACCGCCGCCAGCAGGAGGTGAAGGTCTATCTGTCGCAACTGGGACGCAAGGGGCTTTCCGACGAAGAAGCGCGTCGTTCGATCGCCATCATCGACTACGCCATCAACCTCGAACATATCGGCGACATCATCGAAAAGGGCATCTGCGAGCAGATCCGCAAGAAGGTGCTGAACAGCTTCAAGTTTTCCGATGACGGCTATGAAGAGCTGAAAACCCTGTTCGACATGACCATCGAGAACCTGCGCGCCGCCCAGAGCATTCTGGTAACCGGCGATTTCGAACTCGCCCGCAGGCTGATGGAAAGTAAGGTGGATATACGCCGCCTCGAAAAACAGTCCTCGAACCGCCATCTGGAGCGGCTGCGCGACGGGCTGGCGGAAAGCATGCAGACCAGTTCGCTGCATCTCGACATGCTGCGCGACCTCAAACGCATCAACGCCCATATCGTCACGGTGGCGCATCCCATTCTGGATGAAAGCGGCGTGCTGATTGAAAGCCGCCTGCGTTATGCCGAACCCCGCGCCTAAAAGCATTTCCAGGAAAAGCGAAAACGCTCCAAAATTCAATCGGCCGAAGGAAGCCGCCGCATGGTGAATTCGATGCGGTCGCCTTCCAGCTGCCGCCAGCTTTCCACTTCCGTCCAGTAGGCCGCTTTCGGAAAGCTGTCGAACCATTCGCGCGCCTTGGCGCGGGCTTCCTCGCGTCCGAGACAGAAGGTCTGCCGCACGAACATGCCATTGCGCGTCTTGTCGTCGCCCGAGCCTTCACGCGCCTTGCGGTGATTGGCGATCCTGCGCTTCAGCCCGTCCAGGGGCGGCGGTCCGGTAAATTTCGTCATGATATTCACCTCTGGCACCTACATCGATAAAGATAGTGCCCGCATGTGAACTTGGCGAGTCGAATTTGTGCGCGGGGCCTGCACCTGCTAGACGCGACAGGGAATCGACTTCACCAAAGGAGAATACGCATGGAACGGCCAATCTTGCCGAAGGGCTTGCCCGACGACATCGAGGACAAGAAGGCCCTTGCCCAAGCCTGGTTCCAGCATCTGCGCGACACCATCGTTAACTCCTTCGAGACCCTCGAAAACGACCTGACCGGCCCTCTTTCCGACCAGGAGCCCAGCCGTTTCGTCCAGAAAGACTGGCTGCGCGACAATGGCGAGGGCGGCGGCGGCAAGATGTCGATGATGGAAGGCCGCGTCTTCGAAAAGGTCGGCGTCCACACCTCCACCGTCTATGGCGAATTCTCGCCGGAATTCCGCAAGCAGATACCGGGCGCGGAAGAAGACCCGCGTTTCTGGGCGTCGGGCATTTCGCTCATCGCCCATCCCGTCAACCCCAATGTGCCGGCGGTGCACATGAATACCCGCATGGTCGTCACCACCAGCCACTGGTTCGGCGGCGGTGCGGATCTGACGCCGGTGCTGGGACGCAGAAGGACGCAGGAAGACCCGGACAGCCAGCTTTTCCATCGTGCCTTCGAAATCACCTGCAACCGCCATCCGGTTGCCGATTATCCGCGCTACAAGACGTGGTGCGACGAGTATTTCTTCCTGAAGCACCGTAACGAAGCCCGCGGCATCGGCGGCATCTTTTTCGACTGGCTGCACCCGCAGGAGGAAAATGGCGGCTGGGACGCCAATTTCGCCTTCGTGCAGGATGTCGGCCGCGCCTTCAATCTGGTCTATCCGAAAATCGTCCGCGCCAATTTCAACCAGAATTGGACGGAAGAGGACCGCGACGAACAGCTTATCCGCCGCGGCCGCTATGTGGAATTCAACCTGCTTTACGATCGCGGCACGATCTTCGGCCTCAAGACCGGCGGCAATGTCGAATCGATTCTCTCCTCTCTACCGCCGGTGGTGCGCTGGCCCTAAAAAACCTCACGTAAATTTGACGCTCATCAGCCAATTTGTCGCAAATAGCGCAAATTAGGACTTATGGAAAAATCAAGGCAATGATAGTCTCCTCCCCGCAGACGTACTGGAGGAGCTATCGTCATGATTACTTCGAACAGCATGCCTATCTCTGCTTCCCCCGAGGGAGCGACACAATCCATCGATACCCCGGAATTGATCGACCGCCTGGCAGCGGAAATGCGCGCCACGGGTGATCGCGAACTGCCGCATTCCTTTTATGTCGAACAGGTAAAACGCTCCCTTGCCGGACAAAAAACGGCACGGCGGGCAGCCAATGACGAAATGCCTCGTACAAAAATTCCGGCAGCCGGCACATCCTCTGTTTTTCAGTGCTGGGCGATGCCCGAATAGGGGGCCTGAATAAGGTCGAAGGACGCCGCTCTGGAACATAAGCGGTGAACATTCGTTTCTTGTCGGAGGGACAGCAGGCAATTGAATGCTGTCCCTCACTCTCGCACATTGCTCCCTGTCGAAAATCGATTCCGGTTTTCGACAGGGAGCAATGTGCAGACTCAAAATGTTAGAGCGTCCTTTATGCGTCCGAACGGACGCATGGCGCTCTAAAACAGGGAGGCAAGACCATGAGACTGTTTGAATGTGGAACGCTCGTGCCCGGCTGTGCCTGGCACACGCGCGCAGATGACGACGCCGAAGTTGTGCGTCGCACCGTGGAACATATGCGATCGGCGCACGGCGAAACCGTCATCCGCGAGAACATGATCGAAAATATCAAATCCCGCATTCGCGACGAGGCAAATGCGGCCTGAGCCGCAACGCTGCCGCCGCTGACCTCAATTTTCCAGCATATCCTTCAGCCGGGCGGTCAACGCTGCCCGGTCGAGTGAGAAATTGACGTTGATCCACTTTTCCTCGAGGCTTTTCAGCACTTCGCCCACCTTCGGGCCGGCCTCGACGCCCGCGGCCATCACATCCGCACCGCTCAGCGGGAATCCGGGTTTGTGGAATTTTTCCGCCCGCGTCAGCAAAGTCGAAAGCCGCGCTACTTTCTGCATGGCCGTGTCGCCAGCGGAAATATCGGCACGGGCCGAGGCAAGCGCCAGTTTCAGCCGCGTCTTCACGCCCTCGACGCCCTGACGATAAAGCAGCCGGTCGAGCGCTGTCTCCTTCAGCTCGGGATCAGCTGCCGGAGCCGAAGCCCAATGGGCGAGATAAGCCGCTTCGGCTTTCGACAGCCGGAGGCGCGCGGCAAGGGCAGCCAGCCTGTCCCTGTCCGGCGGCACGATGGCGGCAAGCCGCAGCATCGGGTCCACCGCCCAGCCGAGAGCCTGCTCCGTCGTTACCAGCCCGTGAATGGAGTCGATGCCCCATTTTTCCGTTTCGGGAAGAATTTCCGCCAGAACGCCCGATTGCCGCATCCACAAAAGGGCGCGGGAAGGATCGCGGGCGGAAAGCAGCTTTTTCAGCTCGCTCCACACCCGCTCGGCCGAAAGGGTGCCCAGCTTGTCCTTGGCCCGCGCACTTGCCCGCAAGCCGTCCGCATCCGGGCGGCCGGAGCCGTAATGGGCGAAAAAGCGGAAAAACCGGAGAATCCGCAGGTAATCTTCCGAAATCCGCATCGCCGCATCGCCGATGAAGCGCACGGTGCCGGTCTCGATATCGGGAAGACCATCGATAAGGTCGATGATCTCGCCCTTTTCATCGGCATAAAGAGCATTGATGGTGAGGTCACGCCGCTCGGCATCGGTCTGCCAGTCGGTGCCGAAGGCCACCTGTGCGTGGCGGCCATTGGTTTCGACATCGCGGCGCAACGTTGTCACCTCGAAACCTTCGCCATCGATCACCAGCGTTACGGTGCCGTGCTCGATGCCGGTCGGCACCGCCTTGATGCCCGCAGCCTTGGCCCGAGCAACAACCACGTCAGGGGTCAGCGTCGTCGCCATGTCGACATCGACCACCGGCAGGTCCATCAGCGCATTGCGCACCGCGCCGCCAACGATCCTCACCTCGCCGCCATCGGCATTCAGAAGCGTAAAGATGCGCTTCAGCGCCGGTTTTTCAAACCAGTCCCGCCCGGCAAGGCTGCTCATGAATAAAACCTCTCGTAAATCGTCCTGACGATGCCCGCCGTAATGCCCCAAATGTAGCGTTCGCCATAGGGCATTTCATAGAAAAACCGCTCCTTCCCCTGAAAGATGCGGCTGCCGCGCCCGTGATTGGCCGGGTCCATCAAAAAGGACAGCGGCACCTCGAAAACCTCATCCACTTCCGTGGGATTGAGCGTGAGGTCAAAGCCGGGGCGAACGATCGACAGCACCGGCTTGATGCGGAAACCCGTCCCGGAAATATAATCCGGCAGACGTCCGACCGTTTCCACGAAAGACCGCGAAAGGCCGATTTCCTCTTCCGTCTCGCGCAACGCCGCCTCTTCCGGCGTGCGATCTTCGGCATCGATGCCGCCGCCCGGAAATGAAATCTGGCCGGAATGTTTGCGCAGGGTGGCCGTGCGCTGAGTGAAGATCACCCGCGCATCGTTGCCATCGTCAATGACCGGCACCAGCACGGCGGCGTCCTTCAGCCTGATGCCGTTTCCAGACAGCACCACACCCGGATTGAGCACATGGTCGCCATGCTCCCGCTCCGCCACGCCCTCGCCTTCCTGCAGCACGCGGCAGCGGAAATCGGCGGCGGTAAAAGTCTTGAATGCCGTTGTCGTCATTGCGAAAGCCGTTCCAGTTCCTTGGCGGGCATCACCGGAAAAACGACGCCGCCCGAGCGCACGGCGAACATCTCGACACCATCCACCTCGATTACCTCGCCAAGCGCGACGAGATCATACATCACCGCCCGCGACACGAGTGCCTCCAGCCGGCCGCGCACCAGAAGATAGGGTTTCAATTCCAGGTTTTCACCGAAGATTTCAAAGCGCAGCGGATGCTGCGGTCCCGCCTCCACCACATCGCCGACATTGGTGCGGAAGGTCAGCAGCGGCTCGCCATCATCCCCACCCGCCGTCAGCTTCATTTCCACGGCGACGAAAGGCGCATCGACGACGCGGATGCCGACTTTTTCCACAGGAGTTACGAGATAGGTTTTGCCGTCCTCATCCTTGCGCAGAACGGTGGAAAACAGCCGCACCAGCGGCGCCCTGCCGATGGGTGTCCCGAGGTAGAACCATGTGCCGTCAGCACGGATTTCCATGTCGAGATCACCGCAAAAAGGCGGATTCCAGCGCTCCACCGGGGCAGGCCCGCGTTTGGCGTCGCCAGTCTGCTCGGCGGCGCGGGAAATCATCGCCGCCAGCCCGGCCGCATCCCCCGCCGAATTTATCGTCTCCGCTGCCATATTCGAGTCTCGCTTTGCCGATAAGGAAATACTAAGTCACGACATAGTCATTCGAATGGCGCTTGTCAGCGGCCAAGAGAGCAATAAGCTAGATGCAGCGCAAAATCCGTCCCGGCCAGCGGCCAGCAAAACCGGGAGGCGACTGTGACAGCGGCGAAGGTATGAGGAGAGCGACATGGGCGTGATGAATACCGGCGAAACCCTCGATGAAAAGGCCATCGTCGCCTCGGCCGAAAAGGCGCTTTCAGACATAGCGGCCATCCGCACGGAAGTCTCCAAGGTCATTTTCGGCCAGGAAAAAGTGGTGCAGAACACGCTTCTCGCCATCCTTTCCGGCGGCCATGCGCTGCTCGTCGGGGTTCCCGGCCTCGCCAAGACCAAGCTCGTCACCACACTCGGCACCGTGCTCGGCCTCGATGCCAATCGCATCCAGTTCACGCCGGATCTGATGCCGTCGGATATCCTCGGTTCCGAAGTCATGGATCAGGACGAAAACGGCCGCCGCTCCTTCCGCTTCATCAAGGGTCCGATTTTTGGCCAGCTGCTGATGGCCGACGAAATCAACCGCGCCAGCCCCCGCACACAGTCTGCGCTGCTGCAGGCCATGCAGGAATATCACATCACCATGGCCGGCCAGACCTACGAGCTGCCGAAGCCGTTCCACGTCCTTGCCACCCAGAACCCGCTGGAACAGGAAGGTACCTATCCGCTGCCCGAAGCCCAGCTCGACCGCTTCCTGCTGCAGGTCGATGTCGGTTATCCCGAACTTGCCGCCGAACGCCAGATCCTGCTCGACACGACAGGCACCGCCTCGGGCGAAGCGCGCGGCGTGATCGATGCCGGGCGCCTGATGGAAATCCAGGCCCTCATCCGCCAGATGCCGGTCAGCGACAAGGTGGTGGATGCAATCCTCTCGCTCGTCCGCTCCGCCCGCCCCGGCCATGGCAACAAATTGACCGACAAACACGTTGTCTGGGGGCCGGGTCCGCGCGCCGGCCAGTCACTGATGCTGACGGCCCGCGCCCGTGCGCTTTACGAAGGCCGGCTCGCCCCGTCGCTGGACGATGTCCATGCGCTCGCCGAACCGGTGCTGGAGCACCGCATGGCGCTGACCTTTGCGGCCCGCGCCGAAGGCATGTCGGTGCGCGATGTCATCGCAGCCCTCGTGGAGCAGGCGAAGAACTGAACGCACGTTCGCGAAAGGACTGCATGTGGCATCCATCGGCCAGATCGTAGACAAGACGCCGGGTAGCGAAGTTCTGGCGCGCGCGCGCCAGCGCGCAGCCCTGGTGCCGGACTGCATGGTCGAGGCAAAGCGCATCGCCAACACCGTCACCGCCGGCTGGCACGGCCGCCGCAAGCGCGGCATAGGCGAAAATTTCTGGCAGTTCCGCCCCTATGCCGAAGGCGAGAGCCTGTCGCGCATCGACTGGCGGCGCTCGGCCCGCGACGATCATACCTATGTGCGCGACCGGGAGTGGGAAGCCGCCCACACCATCTGGCTCTGGGCGGACATGTCGCCGTCGATGATGTTCAAATCCACCCTCGGCTCCGTCTCCAAGGAAAGCCGCGCGCTGGTGCTGATGCTGGCGCTGGCGGAAATCCTCGCGCGCTCGGGCGAGCGCATCGGTTGCCCCGGCATCATGGAGCCGGTTTCGGCCAGAAACGCCGCCGAACGGCTGGCCGCCGCCATCATGCACGCGCCGCTGACAACGGGTATGCCGGAAACGGGCATGATTCGCGGCGCGAGCGACATCGTCCTCATCGGCGATTTTCTCGATGATGCCAAAGCCGTGATGGAGCGGATTTCGCCTCTGGCGCGGCGCGGCCTGCGCGGCCATGTGGTGGAAATTGCCGATCCGGCCGAAGAAACCTTCCCCTACTCCGGCCGCACCGAATTCACCGATCCGGAAACCGGCGAAAAACTGGTGTCCGGCCGTGCCGAAACCATTCGCGAGGATTACACCCGCGCCTATCTCGCAAGGCGTGAGGCGCTGTCCTCGTCGCTGCGCCGTCTCGGCTGGAACTTCGTGTTCCACCGCACAGACCATCTCGCTTCCGAGGCGCTTGTGGCCATGCACATGTATCTTTCCGGCGCGCCAGCACAGGGCGGTGGGCACAGATGAGCGCATTGCCTTTCGTCTTCACCAGCCCCTACATCCTCTTCGGCCTCTTGGCGCTGCCCGCCATCTGGTGGCTGCTGCGGCTCACCCCGCCGCGCCCCAAGGCGGAGGTGTTTCCACCGCTGAAGATATTGGCGACGGTGCTGAAACGCGAGGAAACGCCGTCGAAAAGCCCGTGGTGGCTGACCCTGCTGCGCATGGCTCTCGCCGCCGCCGTGATTTTCGCGCTGGCCGATCCGGTGGTGAACCCGCGCAACAACAGCATTGCCGGCAGCGGCCCGCTGGTGCTGGTGGTCGACAATAGCTGGGCCTCCGCGCCCGACTGGGAAAGGCGCGTGGCCACCGCTCAGGCGCTGATTGGCGATGCGGAGCGCGCCGACCGCCCCGTCTCCATCAGCTTCACCGCCGATGCGGAACATGACGCCGTACCGGGAACGACAGCCGTAGCACTGGAAAAACTCGCCGCAGCAAAGCCGAAGCCGCTCGTTCCAGATCGTGTCCGCACGACGGAAGCCATCACCGAGGCGCTGAACGGCACGGCTCCCGGCACGATCGCCTATATTGCCGATGGCGTTCAAACCGCGCAGGATGAAAGCGCGATGAGAACGCTTGCCAGCCTCTCCCCCGCCGAATTCCGCATCGTGAAGGGCGACGGCAAGGCGATTACAGCCATTACCGGCGCCACCAACAATGCCGATGCCATGAGCGTCACACTGTCGCGCCTCGATACCGCCGAAGCCGCCCGGCTGACCGTCAATGCGCAGGACAGCCAAGGCCGCATCCTCGCCAACGGCGTCGCAAACTTCGCGCCCGGCGCGGCCGAAACCACGGCAACGGTGGAAGCGCCCTTCGAGCTGCGCAATGATTTCGCCCGCCTGTCCCTCGAAGGCGTGTCGACGGCGGGTGCGGTGCATCTTCTGGATGACGGTTTCCGTCGCCGCCGCGTGGCGTTGCTGGCCGGCGAAACCGGCAATGATTTCCAGCCGCTGCTGCAGCCGCTTTATTATATCAGCCGCGCGCTCCAGCCGTTTGCCGATCTCATCCCGCAGCGGCAGGCCGATCTGGCGCAGGCAATCCCGGAAATCCTGCAATCCAATCCTTCGGTCATCGTCATGGCCGATATCGGCCGTCTGCCGCAGGAAACTTATGAGCCGATGCAGCGGTGGCTTGCCGGCGGCGGCACGCTGATCCGTTTTGCCGGGCCGCGCCTTGCGGCAGCACCCGCCGACGACCCGCTGGTGCCTGTAACACTCAGGCAGGGCGAACGCGCGCTTGGCGGCGCGCTCTCCTGGGCGGAGCCGCAGCCGCTTGCCGATTTCCCGAATTTCGGCGCCTTTGCCGGCATGCCGAAGGCGGACGGTGTCCTCGTCAAGCGTCAGGTTCTGGCCGAACCGACACCTGATCTGGCTGAACGCACCTGGGCAAGCCTTGCCGATGGCACGCCGCTCGTCACCACCCGCAATGTCGAGGCTGGCCGTATCGTGCTCTTCCATGTCAGCGCCGAGGCAAGCTGGTCCGACCTGCCGATCTCGGGCCATTTCGTCGATATGCTGCGCCGTATCGTGCAATTGTCGAAGGCGGGCGGCGCTTCCGCCAACGCCAATGCCCCGGCTGCCGCCCTTCCGCCCTTCCGGCTGCTGACGGCGGAAGGCGCGCTTTCAGCCGAAATCGGCACTGCCCGGCCGCTGGAAATGCGCGCCGGCCAACCGCCCCGCACCGGTTTCGACAATCCCCCCGGCCTCTATGGCACAGAGGATGGTTTCGTGGCTCTCAACCTCTTACCCGCAGGCGCGACGCTGCGCCCGCTCGACACCTCCGCCGCCGGTGTCAGCACCACCAGCGAAGCCCTGATCGGCGAAACCGCGAAATCGCTGCGCCCTGCTTTGTTCATCGCCGCTTTCCTGATGCTGATTGCCGACAGCCTGATCGTGCTCTTCATGAACGGCGCCTTCGCACGCCTGCCGAAAGCCCGCAGCGCCACGGCCGCCACCGTGCTTCTGGCGCTTGGCGCCTTTGCCGCCATGTCGCCAACCGACGCCCGCGCCGACGATCCCAAACCCGGCGACGAGCAAATTTTCGAGCGACTGGACACGACGCATCTCGCTTATGTCCGGACCGGCGAAGACGATGTCGACCGCATTTCCGAGCAGGGTCTCCAGGGTCTCAGCGAATTCCTGACCTGGCGCACGACGCTGGAACCCGGCCAGCCGGTTGGACTCGATATTTCCAAGGATGAATTGTCCTTCTATCCCATCATCTACTGGCCGGTATCGGCGACTGCCCCCATGCCGTCGAGCGCCGCGATTTCTCGCATCGACGCCTATATGCGCGCCGGCGGCACCGTGCTGTTCGACACGCGCGACCAGTTCTCTTCGCTCGACACCGGTGCGACCAGCCCTAACGGCGAACGCCTGCAGGCGATCCTCGCCAATATCGATATCCCACCGCTGGAGCCCGTGCCGGAAGATCACGTTCTGACGCGCTCCTTCTACCTGCTCACCAATTTCCCCGGCCGTTACAACGGCTCGCCGCTCTGGGTGGAATCGCGGCAGGGGGCGGCCAAGACCACCTCGGGTCTCTCCTCCTCCGGCGATGGCGTGACGCCGATCATGATAACGGGCAATGATTTCGCCGGCGCATGGGCCGTCGATCCGCAGGGCGCGCCGGTTCTGCCAACGGTGCCGCCTGATGAGATGCAGCGCGAGCATGCCTTCCGCTCCGGCGTCAACATCATGATGTACATGCTGACCGGCAACTACAAGGCCGATCAGGTCCACGTTCCCGCACTTCTCGAACGGTTGGGGCAGTGACATGACATTGACCTTCGCCCCCTTCCTGCCGTGGATCGTGATCGCCGTTCTGGCCGTCGCCGCTCTTGCGCTTTCCTTCATCGGCCTGTGGCGCGGCGTGCGCGGCGCATGGCTGCGCGGGCTGGCGCTCGCCGCCCTGCTTGCCGCCATCGCCAATCCGCTCCTGACGCAGGAGGAGCGCGAGCCGCTCTCCACCATCGTGCCCGTCATCGTTGACCGCTCGCAGAGCCAGGACGTGCAGGACCGGCCGCAGATGACCGATACGGCGCTGGAGACGCTGAAAGACCGGCTGTCGCGCTTCCCGCGTATCGAGCCGCGCATCGTGGAAGTGCGCGACGATGGCGAGAGCGATTCGCCCTCGACGCAGCTTTTCTCCGCACTTTCCTCCGCCGTTTCCGATGTCTCGCCGTCGCGTGTCGGCGGCGCGATCTTCCTCAGCGACGGCCAGATTCATGATATCCCCAATGCCCTGCCCAACGCCGAACAGGCGCTCGGCTTTCGCGCACCCGTGCACGGCCTGATCACCGGCAAGGCCGATGAATTCGACCGCCGTATCGAGATCGTCCGCGCCCCGCGCTTCGGCATCGTCAACGAGGAACAGCAGCTGACGCTGCGTGTCTTCGATGACGGCCGCCCCGCAGGCGGCGGTTCGGCAGAAGTGACGGTGAAGATGAATGGCGAAGAAATCGCCACGCTTCAGGCCACACCCGGCCAGCCGACGCCGTTCAACTTCAAGGTTCCGCGCGGCGGCAACAATGTCATGGAGTTTTCCGTCGCCGAGCTTCCCGGCGAAGTGACGGCTGCCAATAACCGCGCCGTTCATCTGATCGAAGGCATACGCCAGAATCTCCGCGTGCTGCTCGTCTCAGGCGAACCCCATGCCGGCGAACGGGCGTGGCGTAACCTCCTGAAATCCGATGCTTCGGTCGATCTTGTACATTTCACCATTCTGCGCCCACCGGAAAAGCAGGACGGCACACCGATCAACGAACTCTCGCTGATCGCTTTCCCTACCCGCGAATTATTCGTCGAAAAGATCGAGGATTTCGACCTCATCATCTTCGACCGCTATCAGCATCGCGGCGTGCTGCCGATCCTCTATTACGATTACATCGCCCAATATGTCGAAAAGGGCGGCGCGCTCTTGATTGCCGCAGGCCCGGAACATGCCGGTCAGGATTCGATCGCCATGACGCCGCTCGCCTCCGTGCTGCCGGCACAGCCGACCGGTCAGGTGCATCAGGCCGCCTTTTATCCGCGCCTTTCGGAAGCGGGCAAAAAACACCCCGTCACCCGCGGGCTGGAAGGTTCGGGCAACGAGCCGCCGCAATGGGGCCGCTGGTTCCGCACCATCAGCGTCGACCCACCACAGGGCCAGACCGTGATGCTGGGCGACGGGCAGGACCCGCTTCTGGTGCTGAACCGTCAGGGCGAAGGCCGTGTCGCCATGCTGCTGTCCGATCAGGGCTGGCTGTGGGCGCGCGGTTTCGAAGGCGGCGGCCCGCATGTGGCGCTTTACCGCCGCATCGCCCACTGGCTGATGAAGGAGCCCGAGCTTGAGGAGGAGGCGCTGACGGCGCGCGCCAACGGCCGCACCCTGCAGATCACCCGCCAGACCATCGGCGACGATCCCGGTCAGGTCAGCGTGCGTTTCCCTTCCGGCAAAACCGAGAACATGGCCTTCACCAGCACGGAGCCCGGTCTTTACAGGATCGAGCGCCGCATGGACGAAACCGGCCTGTTCGAAATCAAAAACGGCGATTTCACCACCCTCGTCCATGTCGGCGCGGTGGATGCGCCGGAATTCAAGGCGATGATCTCGACCACCGAAACGCTGAAGCCGCTGGCCGATGCCACCAAGGGCAGCGTGCACCGTGTCGCCGACAATTCCGGCCGTATCGCGCTGCCCGATATATTGCCCGTGCGCGGAGATATCAGGGTTGCCGATGAGGATCGCATGCTGATACGCATGACCGACGAGACGGTGCTGAAAGGCGTCAACACCCTGCCGCTCTTTGCCGGTTTTGCCGGGCTTGCCGCCCTGCTGCTCGCCTTCTCCGCGCTGTGGTGGCGTGAGGGCCGGTAAGGGCGTTTCCAGCGAAGAGCTTAAGGCGCTTCAAGTCTCGGAACGGAAAACGGGAAACGGCCGCCGCCCGGCGGCCCGGGAAGATGAATATGAATTTCGTTTTGAGCGATGTCGCGGATGCAGAGGCCGAAAAGGCCATTCGCGATCCGCTGGTGGCCTATAATCTCGCCCGTTTCGGCGAAAGCGACAAACGCGAACTCAACATCACCATCCGTGATGACGACAATACCGTCACCGGCGGTCTGGTGGGCCATACCGCTCGCGGCTGGCTTTACGTGCAGCTTCTTTTCGTGCCGGAGGCCATGCGCGGTCAGGGCACAGGACCGAAGCTGCTTGCCATGGCGGAGGCGGAAGCCAGAAAGCGCGGCTGCATGGGCGCCTATATCGACACGATGAACCCGGATGCCCTGAGAACCTATGAGCGCTACGGTTTCACGAAGATAGGCTCGCTTGGCCCCCTTTCCAGCGGCCAGTCGATCACCTGGCTGGAGAAGCGGTTCTAGGCGGCAATCCCCGCTACCCCACCTTCGACCGTTCGGCCCATGGCCTCGCGGATTTGCTGGCGAAGCCATACGGCTCCGGCATCCGCATCGGTCTGCAATGTCCAGACCATGGCGACGGGCGGGAAACTCAGCGTCACCGGCACCGGGCTTATTTCCAGCCCCAGCATTGGCGCATAACGCAGCGCGATGCGTGAAGACACGGTCGCCAGCACCGCCGAGGATCGCGCCGTTGCCAGCACCGAGAGGAAATCCGGTGCGGCCGCAACGACGTCGATTTCCAAACCGCTCAGTTCCAGCGCATCCTTGATGCAGCCATGCAGGCTATCCGTCTGCGAGATAACCGCATGTTTGGCCTCCATATAGGCGTCCAGTCCGACGGGATTGGGCAGATCGAGCAAGGCCGGATTGAAACAGCAAAGCACGCTGGAGGAATAAAGCGGCTCGCAATGGTGGCGTTGTTCCTTAGAATAGGTGCATCCGACAGCCATGTCGATCACGCCCGTATCGAGCATCGCGGTAATTTCCTGCTCCTGCCCGCTGCGGGCCAGGATGCGGATACCGGGCGCAATCTCCCGCAGCCGCGCCGTCAGATCCGGCAAAAGCAACAGCTCCACCTCGCTCGACATGCCGAGCCGGAACGTGCGGCGCTCGGTGGCCGGATCGAACACATCCGCTGTCATCACCGCCGCCTGCGCCTGCCGGAGCGCCTGGCGCACCGGGCCGGCCAGATGGAGCGCCCGTGCCGTCGGCTTCATCTCCTGCCCCACGCGGATGAAAAGCTCATCCTGAAACAGGGTGCGCAGGGTGGAGAGATTATGGCTCATGGCCGGCTGCTGGATTTTCAGCCGGCGCGCGGCGCGCGTAACGTTCATCTCCTCCATCATCGCATCGAAAGCGATGAGAAGATTGAGGTCGAAGGAACGGAGATTGAAATGATCGATAGTTTGCATAAGTCACATCGATTTGATTGCTGGCCTGCCTACACTTAGCTGGAGTGCGGAAAGTTTCAAGACATTCCCTCAACCCAGGAGCCCCCAATGCCCTCCCGTCGCTCACTTCTCAAAGGCGCCGCCAGCGCCATCTTCGCCGCCCCTTTCGTTGCCCCCGTCGTCGCATTCGCCAAGGCACCGTTTGCCGCGACACAGGCACCCGGCTTTTATCGACTGATGGTCGGCAAGGTGGAAGTCACCGCCCTTTCGGACGGCGTCATCGCGCTGCCGCTCGCCAAAATCTACACCAACACCACGCCGGAACACGCCTCAAAGGTCTTGCAGGACGCCTTCCTGCCGGAAGAGACGCCTACCTCGGTCAACGCATTTCTCGTCAACACCGGCGACAGGCTAGTGCTGATCGACGCCGGCACCGGCGCCTATCTCGGCCCGTCCCTCGGCAGGCTCGTCGCCAATATCGAGGCCTCCGGTTATAAAACCGCGGATATAGATGACGTTGTCCTCACCCATATCCATACCGACCACTCCGGCGGGCTATCGGCCGATGGCAAACGCGTCTTTGCCAATGCAACCCTGCACGTCAACGAGCGTGAAGCCGCTTTCTGGCTCGATGCGGCAAAAGCCAAGGCGGCCCCTGAAGCGCTGAAGAAGGGTTATGCCGAAGCGAAGGAAAGCATCCAGCCCTATATTGATGCCGGTAAGTTCGAGACATTCGGCGACAATGCCGCACCGGTTCCCGGTCTCGGCTCTATCCTTTATGCCGGCCACACGCCCGGCCACAGCGCTGTCGTTCTCGAAAGCGACGGCCAGAAAATCGTCTTCTGGGGCGATATCACCCATGGCGATATCCTCCAGTTCGATGAGCCTGATGTGGCCATCGAATTCGACGTCGACCAGAAGGCCGCCGTCGTCGCGCGTGATCTAGCGTTTAAACAGGCGGTAGAGGGCAAATATCTGGTTGCCGGCGCGCATATCGCCTTTCCCGGCATCGGCCATGTGCGCACCGACAGCACCAATTACGATTGGCTGCCGGTCAACTACACGGCGCTGTAAGCTGCGAAACAGCCTGGCCTGATCCTCAACGGGTCAGGCCATTGCGCGGGAAGGGCGCGTCAAGTCAGCGCCACCTGCCGCGTTTCCGCATTGATCATCGTCGCGGCAATGGCGGCAAGCACCAGCAGGCCGGCGAAAATGCCGATTGCAACGCCAAAACCCTGCGCTATGGCATAACCAAGCAGAGACGGCGCCAGCAGGCCGCCGAGCCTTGCCATGGCGCCTGCGGCCCCCATGCCGGTCGCCCGCGATTCCGTCGGGTAAAGTTCCGGCGTATAGGCATAAAGCGCGCCCCAGGTGCCGAGCAGCGCAAAACTCATGATGAGAAGCGAGGCGGCGATCATCGCGCCCGCCGAAGCCAGCGTGAAGAGCAGACAACCGAGCGCGGAGAGCAGGCAGAAACCGATCAGCGTCGGCTTGCGGCCCCATTTTTCGACGCCATAGGCGGCAAGCGCATAACCGGGAATCTGCGCCAGCGCCACCAGCACCAGGAAACCATAACCCCGCACGAAACCGAAACCGTCTCCGGCCAGTTTCGCCGGCATCCAGGTGAAGACGCCGTAGTAGGAAACGGAAACGAGGAACCAGATGGTAAGGATCATGATGCTGCGCTGCCGGAGCGCCGGTGAAAATATCCCCTGCCCCTTGCCCACGTCAGGCTGGAAAAGCCCGGTCCCGGCATCGAGCGGCGCACGCCCATTCGTCACCAGCATGCGGTTGACGACGGCCTTGGCTTCCTCCAACCGCCCGCTACGCAGCAGGTAAAGCGGCGATTCCGGCACCAGAAAGCGTAGGCCAAGGCCGAGAACCGCCGGAAAAGCCGTCACGGCGAAAATATAACGCCAGGCATCGGCGACACCGGCAAGGCTGGCGCCCCAGGCGGTCAGCGCCACGATCAGCGTGCCGACAGCCCAGAAGCCTTCCAGAAAGACCAGCCAGCGGCCGCGATTTTTGGCGGGCAGGAATTCGGCCATCATCGCATAATCCACCGGCAGCGTGCCGCCCACGGCAGCCCCTGTGAGAAAACGCAGGACGAGCAGAATAGTGAAATCAGGCGCGAACACCGAAAGCACGCCGAACAGCGCATCGCAGGCCACGGTGACGATCAGCACACGGCGACGTCCATACCGATCCGCCAGCCGCCCGAAACCGGCAGCACCCAGCAGCATGCCGAAAAAGAACGCCGTGCCGGTCTGCAACGCCTGCGGCACCGTCAGCCCGAAGGTTGCGGCAATCGAGGCGGCGGTGAAGCCAACTGCCAGAACCTGCATGGCATCCGCCGCCCAGACGAGGCCGAATATGCCCATCAGCCTGCGCTGATAGGCGCCTGCGCCCGCGCGCTCCAGCGCATCGTTCATGGTAATCGCCGTCATGCCCCGCCCCTTTGCAGAAATCGACTTTGACTTGCTATCGTATAGGGGGAGGAAACGGAATTGAATTCTGTGGAGGGAGACGCGTTGTTTCGAGACAGACACCCCTCAAGGTTTCATCCCGCGAGGATTGGCACGGCAGTCTCGATGGTTCCCGTAATGCGTAACATCCCTTCCGTCACCCCGGACTAGATCCGAGGTCCAGCCAGCCCAAGTCCTTGGGCTGAAAAGGGATTCTTTCCCCGCGCAGACGCGCGTCGGCTGGATTCCGGCTCAAGGCCGGAATGACGGGGGTTTTATGTTGCACTAAAAAGCACAAAGCCCTTGCGATACCCCCCTCAGCCGTAAACCCTGAGTGGCTCCTCAAAACCCTCATCTTCCGCCGTGGCGGCCGGCATCACGGCCTCGCATTTGCGCCAGCCGATCTTGCCCTTCAGCCGCTGGTGCACGTCGTCGCCAATCGGCACGACGAGCACGCGGTTCGGGTCCACCGGGCCGGGAAAATCGAGCGCCGCATAAGCGACCTTCTCGAAACCGAGCGGCATGTAATAGGGCGGATCGCCGATCAGGATCACCGCTTCGGAGCCCTTACGCCGGGCGGCGGCAATGGCGATACGGACGAGTTCCCGGCCGATGCCCTTGTTCTTGTGCGAGGGCCGCACCGCAAGGGGCCCGAGCATATGGCCCTTCACCCCGCCCGCCAGAACCGGCGTCATGCGCACCGAAGCAATGGTTTCGCCACCATCGGCGCAGACGAAGGACAGCGACCGGTCATGCGGCCCCTGCTCACGAATGCGCGCTGCGGCACGGGTATGCCTGCCGGGACCGAATGCTTCTTCGTTGATGACGTCGATGATGGCGTCGTGCGACGCGTCCTCGGTGAGGTAGACAAGATCGTGCTTGGACATGAAGAGACCGAAACTTCCAGAATGCGGATGCGACAATAGATGACGGCTGCGCCAGTAAGGGCGTTCAGGAGCGTCAGCGTCGTCGGAGCATCCGTGGTTCGATCATAGTCAGCAATTTCCTCAGATTTGTGAAAATTGCAGTTATCAGGAAAATTCCCACCCGTCCAGAACAAATCTCTGCGCTATCCCATTCAGTTCCCACAGGATCGGAAACGCATTGTTCAACGCCTTGCGGGTTCGCGGGAGAGTGCAGAACGGTTAGGATCGCTCAAAAGGAAACAATCAAGGAGACCGTCATGGGCATGCTGGTGGAAGGCGTATGGAAAGACGTCTGGTATGACACCAAGGAAACCAAGGGGCACTTCAAGCGCAGCGCCTCGCAATTCCGCAACTGGATCACAGCGGATGGCGCGCCCGGCCCTTCCGGAGAAGGCGGGTTCGAGGCCGAGAAGGACCGTTACCACCTCTATGTCTCTTTCGCCTGTCCCTGGGCGCACCGCACCCTGATTTTCCGCAAGCTGAAAAAGCTGGAGGACCTGATTTCCGTCTCCGTCGTCGATCCGCTGATGCTGGAAAACGGCTGGGAATTCAAGCCTGAGGGCGAGCGCACGCCGGGCGCGACCGAGGATCACCTCTTCGGCTCCTCGACGCTCTGGCAGGTTTATACAAAGGCGGACCCGCGTTATTCTGGGCGAGTCACCGTGCCGGTGCTCTGGGACAAAAAGCGCGGCACCATCGTCTCCAATGAATCGGCGGAAATCATCCGCATGTTCAATTCCGCCTTCAACGATCTCACCGGCTCGCAGGCCGATTATTATCCCGAAGAGCTGCGCGGCGAGATCGATGCACTGAACGACGTGATCTACGACACCGTCAATAACGGCGTCTACAAGGCCGGTTTCGCTACCACGCAGGACGCCTATCAGCAGAATGCCGTGAAGGTGTTCGAAACGCTGGATATGCTGGAAGACCGCCTGAAGGACCGGCGCTTCCTGTTCGGTGCGGAACAGACGGAAGCGGACTGGCGCCTGTTCACCACTTTGGTGCGGTTCGACCCCGTCTATGTCGGCCATTTCAAATGCAATATCCGCCGCATCCACGACTATCCGCACCTGACGGGTTACCTGCGCGATCTCTAGCAGACGCCGGGCGTGCCGGAGACGGTGGATATGCGCCACATCAAGGAACATTATTACCGCAGCCACCGCACCATCAATCCCACCGGCATCGTACCCGTCGGCCCGGAACTGGACCTGACCATGGCCCATGGCCGCGAGGCGCTCTCCTGACGGAGAGCCTCCCGCCGCTACCAGTGGTCGGCGATTTCCGCTTCGCTGGCAAGTTCCGCGAGGCGGCGGCGAGTGGCGGCTGTCACCCCTTCCGGCAAAGCCGAAAGATCGAAAAAGCCGCTTTCGGCAATTTCATGATCCGGCTTTTTCGGCCGAGTCTGGGTGACATCAAGCCGGTAAAGCGCGACATGATCGCGATTGCTGCCCTCCAGATTGAGATAGACGTGGAAAAGCTCAGGCTTTGAAGCTGCTTCGAGATTGCCTTCTTCGCGGATTTCCTTGTGCAGCGCCACGAGCAGCGTTTCACCACGTTCCACCCCGCCGCCCGGCAGATACCAGCCCGGCAGATAGGTGTGCCGCACCAGAAAAATCCTGCCCTTTTCATCGAAACAGGCCGCACGCACGCCAAGGGTGGCGCCGCGCGTGAACAGAAAAACGAAATGCAGAAAGCGGATGAAGACACGCATATGGAACGGACGGGCCTGCCGCCCGGTTGTTTCGTCATTCACCCTGGTTTCTCCCCGCCTGCCGGCTTTTATTGGACGCGCGGCATATCATAGGTTATCTCTGCCGCCATGTTCAAACTTGCCCATATTTCAGACGTCCATTTAGGGCCACTGCCAAAACTCACTTTCCGCGAACTTGCATCCAAGCGTATCACCGGTTTTGTCAACTGGCACCGCAACCGCCGCAAGCATCTCTTCACCGATACGCTGGAAAAACTGCTCGACGATCTCGAGACAAAGTCACCGGATCATCTGGCTATTACCGGCGATCTCGTCAATCTTGCGACCGGCATTGAAATCCGCGCCGCCGCCGACTGGCTGGAGGAAGTGGGCGATCCCGAAAAAACCTCCGTCGTTCCCGGCAATCACGACGCCTATGTGTCCGGCGCGCACGACAAGGCCATGCAGGCCTGGTACCCTTACGTGCGCGGCGATGGCGACCCGCTGGAATGGGACGACGACCGCAAGATTTTTCCCTATATGCGCGTGCGCGGTCCCGTCGCACTCATTGGCTGCTCCACCTCGATTGCGACACCGCCCTTTTCGGCAACCGGCTACTTCGGTAACCGGCAGGCCCGCGCCACGGCGGAGCTTTTAAAAAAAGCCGGTGAACAGGGGCTGTTCCGCGTTGTGATGATCCATCATCCGCCGATCCGGGGTGCCACTGCCCCCCACAAACGCATGTTCGGCGTTCGTCGCTTTGCCGCCGCTCTCGGCGTCGGCGGCGCGGAACTCGTGCTGCATGGCCATACCCATCTCAACACGGTTTACTGGCTGAATACGCATCATGGGGAAGACCACATTCCGGTCGTGGGCATTTCCTCCGCCAGCCAGGGACCGGGTGGGGAAAAACCGCGCGCGGCCTATAATCTCTTCCATATTTCCGGTGGCCCCGGCACATGGAATGTCGCCTGTGAGCGTCACAGCCTCAATGAGACGGGGACGGGCGTGGCGCTGGAGGATGTGCGGGTGTTTTATGAAAACGGGCGGCCGCTGGGGTTTTCGCTGCCGAAGGAATAGCGTCCGGAGCGGTTGTGTCGGTGGGTGGGGCTTTACCCCCCTCTGCCCTGCCGGGCATCTCCCCCTCAAGGGGGGAGATCGGCAGGAGGCGCTACCACTACTCCATTCGCAAATGTTGAGATGGGCGAGACCCAACCACGAGTCGATCTCCCCCCTTGAGGGGGAGATGCCCGGCAGGGCAAAGGGGGGTAAACCCACCCTCAGAGCAAGCTTACCTCGCCCGCTCTTCCAGCACCCGATTGGCCGCCGAAACAATCGCCTCCAGCGACGCCGCCACAATATTCGTATTGACCCCTGCCCCGAACAGCTTGCCACCCGGATGCTCCATCTCGACATAGGCAATGGCCGAAGCATTCGAGCCATGTTGCAGCGAATGCTCGGAATAGTCATTCACCGACAGGTCGATGCCGAGATAGACCGACAGCGCATTGATGAACCCGTCGATCGGGCCGGTACCCTTGCCCTCGATACGCTTCACCTCGCCATTATCGGTGATTTCGGCGGCGACGATGCGCACACCCTTGAAATCGCCCGCCGGATAGGTGTGGTGATCGACGAACTTGATGCGCGCATTCGGCTGCGTCACGTAACGCTCGATAAAGCGCTCATAGATGCGCTTGGCCGGCAGTTCCACGCCCTCTTCATCGGTGATGCGCTGGATATCCTCGCGGAATTCCACCTGCAGATTGCGCGGCAGGTTGATGCCGTAATCCTGCTGCAGAATATAGGCGATGCCGCCCTTGCCGGATTGCGAGTTGATGCGGATGATCGCCTCATAGGAGCGGCCGACATCCTTCGGATCGATCGGCAGATAGGGCACTTCCCAGACGGGATGGTTGGCGACCTTGATCGCCTTCATGCCCTTGTTGATCGCATCCTGATGCGAGCCGGAAAAGGCCGTATAGACCAGTTCGCCGACATAAGGGTGGCGCTCGGGGATCGTCATCTCGTTGGAATATTCATAGACCGCCTTGATGCGCTCGATATCGCGGCAATCCAGCTCCGGATCGACACCCTGCGTATACATGTTCAGCGCCAGCGTCACGACGTCGACATTGCCGGTGCGCTCGCCATTGCCGAACAGCGTGCCTTCGACGCGGTCCGCACCGGCCATCAGGCCCAGCTCGGTCGCGGCGATGCCGGTGCCACGGTCATTATGCGGATGCAGCGAGATGATGACGTTTTCGCGGTTGTCGATATTGCGGCACATCCATTCGATCTGGTCGGCATAGATGTTCGGCGTCGCCATTTCCACCGTCGAAGGCAGGTTCAGGATCAGCTTGTTGTCGGCCGTCGGCTTCACAACCTCGACCACGGCGTTGCAGATTTCCAGCGCCACTTCCAGCTCGGTGCCGGTAAAGCTTTCTGGCGAATATTCGAAACGGAACCCGCCACCGGCCTTGGCCGCCATGTCGGTGATCATCTTGGCCGCATCGACGGCGATCTGCTTGATGCCGTGCACATCCTTGCCGAACACCACACGGCGCTGCAATTCCGAAGTGGAGTTGTAGAAGTGGATGATCGGCTTGTTGGCGCCTTCCAGCGCCTCGAAGGTGCGGGTAATCAGCTCCGGCCGGCACTGCACCAGCACCTGCAGGGAGACATCGTCAGGCACATTGCCCTCTTCCACGCACCAGCGGGCGAAATCGAAATCCGTCTGCGAGGCGGAAGGAAAACCGATCTCGATTTCCTTGAAACCCATTTCGAGCAGCAGCTTGAACATGCGGGCCTTGCGGTCGTGACCCATGGGGTTGACCAGCGACTGGTTGCCGTCGCGCAGGTCCACCGAACACCAGATCGGGGCCTTGTCGATGGTCTTGCCCGGCCATGTACGGTCGGGGATATTGATGGTCGGGTAAGGGCGATACTTCACGCTCGCGTCAGCCATGCCCTTGGAAATATTGGTGATCTTGCCGTCCATTTCGCTTCCTCCTTGCGCAGTCCGCGGGCGTCTTTCGCCATCGGCGGATGCGCGGCCCTTGAGGGCCTAAATCCAGTATAAAATGAGATTTCGAGATGAGGAGCGTTTGCACCAGCGGGCTTTCGGCCGCCGGGCGCTCCTCACTGGACCCGGCAACCGCGTGTAAGGTCGAGGCTAAGAAGCGAGAGTGCACCGCACGACGAAGCCTTCGCAGAAATCTGCGCGCTCATGCCAAAAATGGTTGCGATGCTGTTACTCATGGCGATGTGTATAAACAGCGGCTGGCGGTCTGACAAGTGATCTTGTGATGCGCAGGCTTATTTTGCTTGACGGCCAGTCTCCAGCCTTTCAGCGATCCACAATTTGACTAGCGATTGCCGGGTCACACCGAGACGACGTGCTTCGTTGTCGAGATCGTTGACGACCCACGTCGGAAAATCGATGTTCACGCGCTTGGGTTCGATGTTCAGATGGCGCGCCGTCGACCAGTCGAGATATTCGCTGATGTCTTCGCCGTCATCGGCCATCCTGTCGAATTCTTCTGCGCTTATTGTCTTCATAATGATACCTCTCTAATTCTCGGACACGTCGCACGGAAATGATGCGAATACGGCCACCCCGCACGGTATGGACAGCCAACCACAACTTCTCCCCGAGAAGTGCGATGAGGGCGAACCGCTCTTCTCCAATATTGTGCGCTGTAACCGTCAAACCGTATTTATCGTGCCACAATGCCTGTGCATCGACAAAATCGATGCCGTGTTTGTTTTTATTGCCAGCGCTCTTTATCGGGTCAAATTCGAATACCATGAGAAATATAATATAAAAACTATACCATTTCCACCATCTAACCACGCTTCACTACCCGCTGCAACGCCATCATCAGCCCGCCACCGATCAAACCCCAGAAGGCCCCGGAAATACCGCCGAAGGAAAGGCCGGAAGCCGTGATGAGGAAAGTGATGGCCGCCGCCTCGCGGGTTTCCGGCTCCCTGAAGGCTGCGACAGCGGAACCGGAAAAGGCGCCGACCAGTGCCAGCCCCGCCACCGCCTGAATGAGAATGGGCGGCGCCAGCGCCACGAAGGCCGTGACCACGCCCGCCAGCAGGCCGAAAATAATATAGCCGACACCGCCGATGATCGCTGCCCAGTAACGCCGCTTTGGATCAGGATGGGCGTCCTCGCCCGCGCACATGGCCGCCGTAATCGCCGCGAGATTGACGGCGTGGCCACCAAACGGTGCGGAAAGCAGCGAGAAAAAGCCGGTCGAGGCGAAAAGCGGTCCGGGCTGCGCGTCGTAATGATTGACCTTCAGCACCGCGATACCGGGAATATTCTGCGAGGCCATGGTGACGATGAAGAGCGGCAGAGCGATGGAAACAACCGCGTGGAGACTGAAGACGGGCGTTACCCATTCCATCGGCGGCGTCAGCGATTGCGCCACGCTATCAAGTGCACCCGCCGGAATTTCGACACCGAAAATCATCACCAGCACGAAGGCGGCAAGGGCGGCGGGCACGGCGAACAGCCGTTTAAAAGCTCCCACCACGATCCAGGCGAGGATGATCGGCAATCCGAGCGCCGGGTTGAAACCGATCGCCTTGATGGGCGCAAAACACAGGCCGATGATGACGCCGGAGAGCATGGCATTGGCAAGCGGCGCTGGAATGGAGGCGACCGCCTTTCCCAGCGGCCGGAACAGGCCTGCGATGATGATCAGGATCGCGCAGATGATGAACCCGCCGACGGCCGCCGGAAAGCCGCCCTCAATGACGCCGGTGGTCGCAAGCAGCGCCGCACCCGGTGTCGACCAGGCGATGCTGATGGGAAGCCGGGTGGCGGCGGAGAGAATAATGGCGCAAAGCCCCATCGCCACCGAAAGCGCCATCAGCCCCGACGCCGCCTCGAAATCCGTCGCACCGACAGCTTTCAGGCCCTGCAGCACGACGGCGAAGGAGCTGGCGAAACCGACAAAGGCGGTGAGGCAGCCCATGAACAGGCTCTGGACGGAAAAATCTTTCAGCATGAAGCACTCTGCGGCCTGCTGTCTGTCGCAAACAACCGCAGCGGTCCGCATTGGCGACAGGCAGAAACAAAACTGAAGCGTGACGCGCGAATCCGGGGATGGCGACACGCTTTGGATGAAGCGTGATTATATTCAGGATCAAAAAAGACGCCGCTTGGCAAGATGAGCCGCCAGACTTCAGGTACGGCGGCGTGGAAAACGTCATCAAAGTTTAGCGGCACGGCGCTAATCCTCCCTGCATCACAACCGGTCATCCGCCACAAGAGGGACCCTTGCCATGCTCCGCATCGTCACCACCGTCGCCTGCTGTTTTGCGGCTTTGCCCGCCGCGGCCCAGACCCCGCCGCCACCGGCCTTTCTCGGCCAGATCGCCGTTCCATCGGGCCTCTCCATCGATGGCGTCACCTTCGGCGGCATTTCCGATCTCGCCTTTGACAGCGAAACCGGGCGTTATCTCGCAATTTCCGATGACCGCGTGGAAAAAGGGCCGGCCCGTTATTACGAGCTGGAACTGACTGTCACGGAAGGCGCCGCCACGCTCAACATCGCCGCCACGCGCGAATTGAAGGACGAGACCGGCGCTGCTTTTGCGCCGAAGGGCATCGATGCGGAAGGCATCGCGCTCGACCGCAAGGGCGGCAAGCTCTACTGGTCCTCCGAACGCGACCTGAAGAACCAGCCGGCGCTCTACGTCTCGGACCTCGACGGCAGCAATGTGAAGCGGCTCGAACTGCCAAACGCCTATCTCGTCGATGACGCCAAGACCAGGGGCGTACAGAACAACCTCGCTTTCGAAGGCCTGACGCTGATGCCCGGCCGGCTGATCGCCACCACTGAAAATGCGCTCACCCAGGACGGCCCCAAGGCGACGCCGCAGGCGGGCAGCCCGGCCCGCATCCTCGTCATCGACACGGCGACGCTGAAGCCGGTCGCCGAGCATGTCTATGTCACCGAGGCGATCTCGAAGACGCCGACGGCCGCCGAGCCGAAATATAACGACAACGGCCTTTCCGCCATCGCGGCCCTGCCGGATGGCCGTTTCGTCGCCGTCGAGCGCAATTTCGCCTCCGGCGTCGGCAATCACATCCGCTTCTTCATCGCCGACATGTCCCGCGCCGACAATATTCTCGGCAAGGACAAGATCGATCCGGCATCCGTGGCCGCCGTATCCAAATCGGCCTGGTTCGAAATCAACGAAGGCGATTTCGGCCTCGATATCGACAATATCGAGAGCTTCGCCTTCGGCCCGGTGGTGGATGGCAAGCAGCTCTTCGTCATCGCTTCCGATGACAATTTCAACACGGGCAAACAGTTCACCCAGTTTGCAGCATTCGCAATTCCCGCCAATCTGGGTCAATGAAATCCGCATGAAGCAGAATGCCGGCTCTGGACCATGTCCGGGCCGGCATCGGCAATCTTGCCTTCACCAGCGGAGCAGACGTGAACCGGCAAAAGCGCCGATGATGCCGGTCAACAAGATGCCCAGCGAATACCAGATCAACACGAAAGCCATGCCGTTTTCGGTGCAGAACCACGAATAGACCCATGCCCCGGCCGCACCCGCGGCGATGCCCGCGGCAAAACCCGCAAGCGTGGGATCAGCGGGAGCCGAACGCTTGAGAGCCGCGAAATTTGCGATAAACAGCGGCAGCGCGAAAGCAACGATCAAAAACGGGCAATGCAGCGCCGACGATCCGAGAATGAGGGTCCTGTAGGTGCCGGGCACGGCAAATCCAAGCTGGACGAGCGCTATGACCGCCATGGCTACAAAAATCACCGCAAGCCACGCAAACAGGCCACCCCTGTCGCCCTCCGGCCGCGCAAGACGCATGAGGGCGAAAAATGCGGCCACGGCCAGCAGGGCATTATAGGCGGATTTGACCCAGAAACCCGGCTCGGTCATGGCGTCATTCATATCGCTGCGAAGCCCCAGAATGACGACCAGCAGCAGCAGCGAAACGCCGAGCGCGGGCAAGGCCACGAACGCCAGCCGCCGCTCCAGCGCAAAAGCTCGTACGGGTTTCAGATCGCCCGCCAGTTGGTCGATGATGTCTTCCGTCTTCCTCACGTGTCCCCCCGCAACTTTGCCGCCAAGACTTTCAGCGTTCTGTGAATACCGACCCTCGCCGCAAGCTCGGTCTGGCCGGATTTTTGCGCCGCTTCGGCAATTGAGTGACCTTCGAGCTTCACCCTTCGAATGAGATCCCGTTGCCGTTCCGGCAACTCGTCGAGCAGCCGCTCCACATCCATGCGGGCCGTGACCGCATCGACGGACGGTTCCGCCTCCAGCGTTTCATCGAGTTCCACTTCCGCCAGCAGGCGCGCACCCCGGCCCCGATAGTGATCGATGAGCTTGTAGCGCGCTATCGAAAAGAACCAGGCCGTGAAGGGTCGCGCACGGTCATAGGTCTCCCGCTTGGCGTGAAGCGACAACAGGGTTTCCTGCACAAGATCTTCGACATCGCCTCTGGCGGCAGCAGCCATGCGCCGGCCGTAATAGGCGATCAGCAGCCGTCTCAGGGCATGAAGCAAATGCCTGTAGGCGCCTTCGTCCCCATCGAGGGAACGCAGCATCAGCATTTTCAGTGTTTCTTCCGAAGGGCTGCCTGTCATCGTCACTATCGGGTTATTCGCAATCGGCAGGATATTGTTACATAGTCGCTTTAAAAAAATCTCGCCCGAACTTGTCGTCACAAGCGCGTGAAGATGTAACGGTCGGCCTTTCCCGGCCGAATGGACAACCGTGAGCCCCGGCACGATGCCGGCGGACATTCAACGACGTCCAGAGGAGACCCTTCATGACCCGCATTTTCACCGCCATTGCCGCCGCTTCCCTTCTGTCCGCTCTTTCCTTCGCAGGCATCGCCCATGCCGACAGCATGAAAACCGATACGATGAAGAAGGATACCATGCATAGCGACACCATGAAGACGGAGACGATGAAAAAGGATGGCATGTCCATGGCCGGCAAGAAGGCCAGCAAGAAGGATTGCATGCACAAGGCCGGCATGGAAATGGACAAGATGAAAAAGGCCGACATGATGAAGGCCTGCGACATGATGAAATAACGCCGGCCTGAAAGGAAAAAGCCCGCACCGGTTTTCACCGATACGGGCTTTCTCAACTGAAAAATCGAAAACTCAGAGTTCCGACTGGCTCTCGACGATCTTGCCGACGAGGCCGTAATCCTTGGCCTCTTCCGCGCCGAGCCAGTAATCGCGATCGATATCCTTGGCGATCTTTTCTTCGCTCTGGCCGGTGGCCTTGGAGAAGATCTTGATCAGGCGCTGGTTCATCTTGATGATTTCGCGGGCCTGGATTTCGATGTCGGACGCCATGCCGCGCGTGCCGCCGGAGGGTTGGTGCAGCAGGAAGCGGGTGTTTGGCAGGCAGAGGCGACGTTCCTTCGGCACCGAAACGTAAATCAGCGCGCCGGCGGAAGCGACCCAGCCCGTGCCGATGATATAGACCTTCGGCTTGATGAACTTGATCATGTCATGGATGGAATCACCCGATTCGACATGGCCGCCCGGCGAATTGACGTAAACGCGAATGTCGTCGTCGCTGGCGGCGGCGAGAGCCACGAGCTGCGTGCAGACCTTCTGCGCCAGTTCCTGCGTGATGCCACCATAGATGAAGATCGAACGCGACTTGAAAAGATTCGCTTCCGTTTCCTTGCCGATCGGCAGTTCCTTGCTCTTGTCGTCTTCGTCTTCGTTCATCAACGGCTCTCTCCAGCAAAATTCGTGCATGCCCTTCGGACATAGTGCGACTTGTTACGTAAGGCAATGAGAGAAAAAGGCAAGGTTTGCCCGCCAACAATAAACAGCACCCCCGGCAGATGACGCATGGACAACCTGTCTGCCTTCGCGATATCGTTGACGCCTCATTGCAGCGCCGCCTGCCGCGGGAAGCCCCAAGATTCCGTTGCGGACAGCCATAATTTCAAGAGGGAACCATGCTGAAAAGACTAAGCCTCACTGCCGCCGCACTGGGCGTTACCGCCCTGCCCGCTTTCGCCCACCTGAACCCGGAAGAACACGGCTCCTTCATGGCCGGTGTCTCCCACCCCTTCTTCGGTGCGGACCACATTCTGGCGATGGTGGCCGTCGGCATCTGGGCCTCGCAGATCGCCGTGGCGCAGGGCGACCGCAAGGCGTTGTGGATCGTGCCTTCCGCCTTCGTCGGCACCATGGCCGCCGGCTTCCTGATGGCGGTTTACGGCATCGGGCTTCCCTTCGTCGAACCGGCCATTCTCGCCTCCGTCATCGGTCTCGGCCTGCTCGTTGCCATGGCGGCAAGGCTTCCGACGGCAGCGGCGGCGGCCGTTGTCGGCGCTTTCGCGCTTTTCCACGGCCACGCCCATGGCGGTGAACTCGGCAGCGCCGGCGCGCTTCAATTCGGCATCGGCTTCATGATCGCCACCGCCATTCTGCATGCGGCCGGCATTGCGCTCGGCCTCGGCATTGCCCGTTTCGGTTCGGTCGCAAGCCGCACCGTCGGCGCGCTGACGGCCATTGCGGGTCTCTCGCTCGCCTTCGGCGGCTGACGATCATTACCGAAATTTAAAATTCGGGCTGCTTTGAAAAGCCGGAATTGAGGCCTACCTCCTTATCGTGGATTTTCGCTTCACGGTAAGGAGGCATCATATGTCACCGGAAGAAAGCCAGCTTCTCAAGGCCCTGTTCGACAGGACCAGAACCGCATCCGCCACCCCGCGTGACCGCGAGGCGGAAACATTGATTGCAGACGCCGTGCGCGATCAGCCCGCAGCCCCCTACTATCTCGCCCAGGCGGTGATCGTTCAGGAAAAGGGTCTGGAAGCGGCGGCAGCCCATATCAAGCAGCTCGAAGACCGTATCCACGCGCTGGAAAGCGGCAACAGCGCTCCGCAGGCCGCAGCGCAGGGCGGCTTTCTGAGTTCCATATTCGGAACCGGCCAGCCGCAGCCGCCAGCGCCGACACCCGCCCCTGCCCCGCAAACCTCATGGCGCAACGATACCGCCGGCCAGACGGCCGGTCCCTGGGGATCGCCCGCCGGCCAGCAATCCGGCGGCCCCTGGAGCCAGCAGCCCGGCGCGGTCGGACGTTCTGCGGGCGGTGGTTTTCTGCAGGGTGCGCTCGGCACCGCCGCCGGTGTCGCCGGCGGCATGCTGCTCGCCAATTCGCTGAGCGGGATTTTCGGCAGCCACATGTCGTCGCTCGGCCTTGGCTCGCCCTTCGGCGGCGGCAATGCTGCCGGTAACGCGCCTGTCGAGGAAACCGTCATCAATAATTACTACGGCGACAGCGCCAACCCGCAGAACAACGACGATGACGATATCCAGCAGGCCGATTACGACGACAGCGCCGACGACGCGGATGCCGATTCAGGCGACGACGGTTCGTTCGCCTGAATCATCAGCCCCGTAAGAAGCCGGATCAGCCGCGACCGCGATAGGTGGGAACGCCCTGATCCGGCAGCCACACGCCCTCCGGCACCGGTCCGGTCTGCCAGAACACGTCGATCGGAATGCCGCCGCGCGGATACCAGTAAGCGCCGATTCTCAGCCACTTCGGCTGAAGCAGCTCCACCAGCCGCCTGGCGATATAAACCGAGCAATCCTCGTGGAATGCGCCGTGGTTGCGGAAGGACTGCAAAAACAGCTTCAGCGACTTGGATTCTACCAGGAAATCGCCCGGAATATAGTCGATGACGATATGGGCGAAATCCGGCTGGCCGGTCATCGGGCAAAGCGAGGTGAATTCGGGTGCGGTGAAGCGCACCACGTAATCGGTGCCGGCATTGCCGTTCGGCACCTTTTCGAGAACGGCCTTTTCCGGGCTCTCTGGCGTATCGACCTTCGTGCCCAGCTGCGACAGGCCGGAAACATCCGTCACGGACATGGAAAACTCCTGTTTTTCAAACAATCACTTTGACGCCATGCGCCTTTTCGCCTTCCGGCTCGACGTGAATGGCAAGGCTGGCGCCCGGTATGACGTCCCTTATGGCATCTTCAAGGCGGTCGCAAATATCATGCGCCTCGCGCACCGTCATGACAGCTGGAACAACGACGTGAAAATCGATGAAGGCGGCCGAGCCGGCGCGGCGTGTCCTCAGATCGTGGACGCCAATGACGCCGCCGGAATGTTCGGCGATGGCCTTCTTGATCGCCTCGTCCTCTTCCGGCTCCACGGCCCGATCCATCAGCCCGCCAAGCGAATGCAGAATGACCTTGGAACCCTGGAACAGGATGTTGATGGCCACCAGAATGGCGAGCAGCGGATCGAGAATGGCATAACCCGTCAGCAGCGCCAGAACGAGGCCGACGAGCACGCCTGCGGAGGTCACGACGTCGGACATGATGTGATGGCCGTCGGCGGCCAGCGCCGGTGAGGCGTGTCTTTTGCCGACACGGATCAGGATCGTTGCCCAGATGGCGTTGATGACGCCCGCCGCCGCATTGATGGCAAGACCAAGGGTCGGCGCTTCCGGCAGCCTCGGGTTGAAAAGACCGCCCCAGGCCTCCTGCACGATCAGCAGCGCGGCAACGACGATCAGCACACCCTCCACAACGGCGGAAATATACTCCGCCTTGTGGTGGCCGAACTGGTGGTCGTCATCGGCGGGCTTCTGCGCATAACGAATGACAAAATAGGCGATGAAGGCCGCGACCACGTTGACGGTCGATTCCAGACCGTCCGATAAAAGCGCGACCGAGCCCGTGACCCACCAGGCCACGAGCTTGAGGCCCAGCACGCCGAAAGAAAGCGGAATGCTCCAGAATGCGAGCTTCCGGACCAGCGTATTGCCTTCACTGTTCATTTTTGCCCCCGTGCGGATGCGAACGAATTGCATGACCAATTGCCAAAACGCACGAACCGCGCGCACGGGGTCTCCGTGCGCGCGGTTCGCTGTTTGCGCGTTCTATCGTTCAAACGGAGAACAAGGTCAAGGGCCTTGCGCTCCCGCGTAAAACATCACTCTTCGCTTTTCTGCTCGCAGAAACGAATGCGGTTGCCGAATGGATCGGTCACTTCCATCACATCGCCCCATGGCAGTTCTTCAACACCCGGCTTCAAGAAGCGATAATCTTTCGCCGCCAGTTCCTGCCGATAGGCGTGAACGCCGTGCATGGTGGCGAAGATGTTGGAGCCCGGCGTCGCATCGCCGTGATGACCGCTGAGGTGAAGCCCCATTCCGGCCCGTGAAACCTGCATGTAAAGTGGGAAATTATCGCCGAAACGGTGTTCCCAGTCGACCTCGAAACCGAGAAAATCGACATAGAACTCCCGCGCCTTGGCCTCGTCGAAAATTCTCACGATCGGGAATATCCGCCCGAAGCCGATGTCTCCAACAGTCCGCTTCCCGGCATCGCCCATGCTGCCCCAACCCCTTTTCCGGCCGTAAAACGATACCGGCCGCACAGGGTGCGGCCGGTAGGATCAGCTTATTCGGCTGCGACGATCTTGCCGTCCTGCCACTTGAACAGCGAGAAGGCCTGCGAGGTCAGGTCGCCGTTTTCGCCGTAGGTCACCTTGCCGATTGCGGTCGGGAAAGCGTCACCGCTTTTAAGGGCCGTGGCGACGGCTTCGGAATCCTTGGCGCTTCCGGCCTTCTCGATGCCGGCCTTCAGCACTTCCACGGCAGCGTAAGCATTGAGCGTGAAGGCTTCCGCCGGAATGTTGGCGGCCTTCAGCGCTTCGGCAGCGGCCTTGGAATCGTCGTTCTTCAGCGCGTCCGAAGCATTGGTGAAGATCGTGCCTTCGCCAGCCTGCGAACCGATGTTCCAGAACTCGCTGTTCGACAGGCCGTCACCGCCGATGACGGCAGCCTTGGAGCCGATATCCTTCAGCTGGCGCACCAGAAGACCCGCTTCCGGATGGTAACCGCCGAAATAGACGATGTCGGCATTGTCGGACTTCAGACGGGCCGTCAGCGCGCCGAGATCCTTTTCGCCGGGCGTCAGCGCGTCGTAGAGAACTTCGGTCACGCCGCCGGCATTCAGCGTGGTCTTGAAGGCGTCCGCCAGACCTTTGCCATAAGCGCCCTTGTCGTGAATGATGGCGATCTTCTTGTCCTTGAGGTTGGCGAGAACATATTTCGCCGCAACCTCGGCCTGCTGGTCGTCACGACCGCAGGTGCGGAAAACGTTTGAAAGGCCACGGTTGGTCAGGCCCGGCGCGGTCGCCGTCGGCGTCACCATCAGCACGCCGTTTTCGGCAAAGACATCCGATGCCGGAATGGCGACGCCGGACGTCACCGGACCGACGACGAAGTGGATGCCTTCGGCAACCAGCTGGTTGGCTGCGGAAACGCCCTGCTTCGGCTCACCGCCGTCATCGGCAAGCTTCAGCACGACCTGTTCGCCGAGGATGCCGCCCTTCTTGTTGATTTCATTGACTGCCGTCTGGGCGCCGTTCTTCACCTGGTCGCCATAGGCGGCGACAGGACCGGTGAGCGGCGCAATCAGGCCGATGACGATTTCGGCATGAGCAAGGGGTGCGAATGCGAAGGACGCTGCAAGCGTCACGCTGGTCAATGTCTTCAGTTTCATCCTGGTGTCTCCTTAAAGGGGGTCGCGGGACCCGGTGAGCGCCATGGGGCGCCGACCGAATGAAACTATCGGACGCCTCCCGGCGAAAACTCGTTCCATTTTTGAATTCCGAGCCTTCCACTCAACTCATACGGAAGGTTTGATGATTTATGCAAGTCACTTTGCTGGATTAGCTCTATTAGCGGTAAATCAATCGCCGGATCGGCCATGATTGCGCCGTCTGAATGGACGCATCGACCTTCCGTAAACGCTTGGCGTTTGGCCGCCGCTGGAGGATAATACGCCATGATCGCAGCAGATGAAGAATTTCTGACGGGCCTGCCCGTCTTCCGGCATTTTGAAGACGTGGCCGACCCGGCGCTTTATCGCGCCCTGCCGCCGGGATGGGGGCTGGCCATCGCCGATATCATTGATTCGACCTCGGCAATCGGCACCGGCCGCTACAAGGCCGTCAACATGGCGGGTGCGGCGGTCATATCGGGCGTATCGAACAGCCTCGGACGTCACGACCTGCCCTTCGTTTTCGGCGGCGATGGCGCCGCTGTCGCCGTGCCGCCCCACGGGCTCTCTGTCGCACGCACCGCGCTTTCGAATGTGCAGCGCTGGGTGAAGGACGATCTCGATCTTGCCATGCGCGTGGCGCTGGTTCCCGTCGAGGATATTCGTGAGAATGGCTTCGATATTCGCGTCGCGCGCTTTCAGGCGAGCGAGGATGTTTCCTACGCCATGTTTTCGGGCGGCGGCAACAGCTGGGCGGAAGCGCGGATGAAGGAGGGGCAATATGCCCTGCCCGCAGCCGAAACGGGCGAACGCCCCGATCTCACCGGTCTTTCATGCCGCTGGAACCCCATTCCTGCCACCCATGGCAAGGTGGTGTCGATCATCGCCGTGCCGGGGCCGTCGCGGGACATGCCGGCATTTCGCCAACTGGTCGTCGATCTTGTCGATCTGGCTGAACAGGACGCAAGACACGGCCACCCCGTGCCGGAGGATGGGCCGAAACTCGGTTTCGTGCGCGAAGGGCTAGGCCTCGAAGCCCGCGCCGGCGCTGCCTATCACGATGTCTGGGGCAAGATGCGCCGCTCGTTTCGCATTCTCGGCGAGTCCCTGCTCGTCAATCTTTTGAGCGTGACTGGGCTCTCGTTCGGACCGTTCAATGCGATACGCTACCGGCGTTCGGTCGCGAGCAACACCGATTTCAGGAAATTCGACGACGGCCTGAAGATGACGGTGGATATCGACGCTGCACGGCTCGAAAAAATCCGCGCGCGGCTGGAACAGGGCCGCCTCTCGGGAAGCTGTTATTACGGCCTGCACGAACAGAATGCCGCATTGATGACCTGTATCGTTCCGTCTCCGCTTTCGAGAGACCATATGCATTTCGTGGATGGTGCCGACGGCGGATATGCGGCTGCGGCAAGCCGTCTCAAGCAGCAGATGCAGCTTGCTGCGCCGGCCTGAAAACCGCGCCAATACGCAGCCACCGATCCCTGTGCCGGATGCACACAGCCAAGGCCCCTGAAAAGAAAAACCGGCGTCGTGCGCCGGTTTCAATCGAGTGATGCTGCCGGGCCTTAACAGGGCCGTGGGATCACGCAGCGGTCTTGCTGCTCTTCTGCGCCTGGCAGTAAATTTCCTCGAGGGAGGCGAGGATCTTTTTCACGGATTCGGAATTGCTGGAATAATAGATGGTCTGCGCATCCCGTCGTGTCTTCACCAGCCGCTGGGCACGCAATTTCGAAAGATGCTGCGAGAGAGCGGACTGGCTGAGACCAACCTGTGAAGCGAGAACACCAACCGGCACTTCCGTATCCACCAGCGTGCACAAGATCATCAGGCGCTTGGGATTCGCCATGGCTGAGAGCAAGTCTGCAGCGGCGATGCTATGTTCCGACAGAGATTGGTTATCCATACGCTCAAGTCTCCTGATGACAGTCGAAAAAGACGGTCATGGTGGCTATTATAGGTGTTCCAAAAGGTGTTTTTATAATTCAGTCGATACGTTGTATATACCTAAATCTTGCTTATATCGTGTCCCTTTCAAAGACTATTCTTCACCGGTTATTTACTTAAAATATTGTGACCAAATTATCAGCTTTTTGCCTGTTTTTTGTCAATTTAATGATAAACACATGTATTAGCAGCAGTATTTATAAGCAATAAACGATCAAAAGTTGAGCGCCTCAATCTTAACACCCGATGCCGGATTTTGGGGTGACAATCTATTACCACCTTAAATTTAGCAGCGAGCTAAAGAATCTAGATTAACTTTGCGCAATTTTCTCTAAGTTTGCAATATGATTTTTATTAGTAATTATTTTCATGCATAACTTGTGATATCAAAAATATTCTTTGCTACCGTGGGAAGGTATAACTTGCGCCGCAAAGACCTTGCCGGAAAAGAAAAAGGGCCCTCCGCGCGGGAAGGCCCTTTCTCTTTTTCAGACAGGCGAATCGTTATTTCTTGCGGTGACGCGTCAGCCCCGCCACGACTTCATCGGCGGAAATCGTGCCGACGATCGCACCGTTGTCGACGACGCCGATCGCGCCGGAATGTTTTGACAGCGCATCGAGAATATCGATCAGCGGCGATGACGGACGGGCGGTGGCGGCGACTGTCATCTGCCCGTTGCGTTCGTCCACCCCACGCTTCATCACATCGGCGGCGGTCAGCATGGAGATCGGGTTCATGTTCTGCACGAAATCCGCGACATAGGGCGTGGCCGGCTGCTTGACGATCTGCTGCGGCGTTCCGCACTGGATGATGCGTCCGCCCTCCATCATGGCGATGCGGTTGCCGATGCGGAAGGCCTCGTCGAGATCGTGGCTGACGAAGAGAATCGTTTTCTTCAACCGGCTCTGGAATTCCAGAAGCTCGTCCTGCAGGCGGCTTCTGATGAGAGGGTCGAGCGCCGAGAACGGTTCGTCCATCAACAGGATCGGCGCGCCCGTGGCAAAGGCTCTCGCCAGCCCCACACGCTGCTGCATGCCGCCGGAAAGCTCTCCCACCTTGCGGTCGGCCCAGGCGGAGAGATTGACCAGTTCCAGCTGCTCGGCCACCATGCGCTTGCGCTCGGCTTCCGGCACGCCGGAAAGCTCAAGCCCGAAGCCGACATTATCGGCCACATTGCGCCAGGGCAGAAGGCCGAATTGCTGGAAGACCATGGAGACCGTGTGCATGCGCAGATCGCGCAGCGCTTTCGCCGTCGAGCGATAGGGATCGACATAGCCGGTTTTGGTCTTCACGCCGACATTGCCGCGCACCACGGGCGCAAGCCCGTTGACGGCCCTCAGCAGGGTCGACTTGCCCGAACCGGAAAGCCCCATGAGCACGAGTATCTCGCCCTCGCTGACCGAGAGCGAGGCATTGGCGACGCCGAGAACCAGTCCGGTTTCGGCATTGATCTCGTCACGCGTGCTGCCCTTGTCGATCAGCGGCAGCGCCGCATCGGGCCGGTCGCCGAAAACGATATCGACATTTCCGAAGATGATGGCGTCACTCATAGATCATCCTCCGCGCCGGGAAGGCGGAAAAGCCGGTCGAGAACGATCGCCAGTATGACGATGCACAGTCCCGCTTCGAAGCCCATGGCTATATTGACGGTGTTCAGGGCGCGCACCACGGGTACGCCGAGACCATTGGCGCCGACGAGGGCGGAAATGACCACCATCGACAGCGACAGCATGATCGTCTGGGTAAGGCCGGCCATGATCTGCGGCGCGGCGAAGGGAAGCTCCACCTTGCGTAATACTTGCGACGGCGTGGCGCCAAAAGCGACGGCCGCCTCCACCAGCGCCGGCGGCGTCGAAACGATGCCGAGGCGGGTGAGCCGCACGGGAGCCGGAATGGCGAAGATGACGGTGGCGATGAGCCCCGGAACCATGCCGAGACCGAACAGCACCAGCGCCGGGATCAGATAAACGAAGGTGGGGATGGTCTGCATCAGGTCCAGCACCGGGCGCATGCCGGCATAGATCCATTTGCGCCGCGCCGCCAATATGCCGAGCGGTATGCCGATGATCATGCACACGGCGCTGGCGGCGATGACCAGCGCCAGCGTTTCCGTCGTCGCCTTCCAGTAGCCCAGATTGATGATGAGCAGCAGGCCGAGCGCCGTGAAGACCGGCATGCCGACGGAGCGGCGCGTCCAGGCGGAAAGCGCCGTCAGGATCGCCACGATGATGAGCGGATGCGGCGCCTGCAGCACATAAAGCAGGGCGTTGATGACGCTTTGGAAAATGAAGGAAAGCCAATCGAAGAAAAAAGCGAGATTGCCGGTCAGCCAGTCAATGGCCTCCTTGGCATATCGGCCGACGGGCAGGCGGTTTTCAGGAGCGCTGAGCCATTCCACGGTAAGAAAAGACCTTTCGTGAACTAAAACAATTCCGGCAAAAGTGCAGAGCGGTTTTGCGTCCGGAATTGCGCAGACAACAAAGAAATAGAGCATCGTCATCCCGTTTCACCGGGATTGCTCCAATGCAGAAATGACGGCCGGCAGCGAAACTGCCGGACGCGGTGCTGGCGCATGACCTTCAATGTCTGAAAATTCACAGGCAAGGTCATGCATGGGCATCGTTATTTCCCGCTGATCCGGCCTGCCGCGCAGGCCGGATGCAGTCATGCATCGTCTTGCGGCTTAGAGGCCGAGAGCCTTCTTGGCGGCAGGCAGGGCATCAGCACTGCCGTCCTTGGTCTTGACGTTGGCGAGCCAGGGCTCGATCGCCGCCGGATTGGCCTTCAGCCAGGCGGTTGCAGCCGCCTCGCCCTCAAGGCCGTCATTCAGGATCTTGCCCATGATCTCGTTTTCCATGGGCAGGGAAAATTGCAGGTTCTTGAGGAAGGCGCCGACATTCGGGCACTCCTCGACGTAACCCTTGCGGACATTGGTATGGATCGTCGCGCCGCCGAGATTGGGGCCGAAGACCTCGTCGCCGCCGGTCAGATAGGTCAGCTTGAAATTCGCATTCATGGGATGCGGTTCCCAGCCGAGGAAAACGATGGGCTCGCCGGATTTTTCAGCGCGGGCCACCTGGGAGAGCATGCCCTGTTCGGACGACTCGACCACCTCGAATGACTTCAGACCGAAACTGTCCTTGGCCACCATGTCGAGAATCAGGCGATTGCCGTCATTGCCCGGCTCGATACCATAGATCTTGCCGCCGAGATCGGCGCTATGGGCGGCGATGTCCTTGAAATCCTTGATGCCGAGTTCGGCGCCCTTGGCGTTGGTCGCCAGCGTGTATTTCGCGCCGGTCAGGTTTTCCCGCAGCGTTTCCACGGATTTGTCTTCGCGATAAGGCGCGATATCGCCTTCCATGGTCGGCATCCAGTTGCCGAGGAAGACGTCGATGTCCTTGTTTTTCAGGGATGTGTAGGTAACGGGTACGGAGAGAAGCTTGACGTCGGTTTCATAGCCAAGGCTTTTCAGAAGCACGGTGGCGGTCGCCGTCGTGGCGGTGATGTCGGTCCAGCCCACATCGGAAAAGCGCACTATGCCACAGCTTGCCGGTTCCGCAGCACCGGCCGCACTGAACGTCATGGAGGAGATTGCTGCGGCCAAGGCCAGACAGCGGCTTCTATTTGCAAACATATGGCTTGCTCCCTGTTTTTTCGTTCCCTTGCCATTATCAATATCTGCCGGACACAATCAACTCGCGCGCATTTGCGTGCTTTGGCGCACCGTTTGCGACAAAATCGTGAAAATCACCGGGTTTCAACGCCCGAATGCGACAAACAGTCCGGTTGCGGAAATCTGTGTTTTTCCCACTGCGGCACTTTTCAATCCGCTTCTTCGCCGTCAAAAGACGCTGGCTGCAGCATCGGCATAAACGAGAATCGGCTTTGTGAGTCGCGATGTGCCGATTCAACAGGTTGGAGCATTGTTGAGAAGCGTCCGAAGGACGCAAGGGCGCTCCGGGAGTGGATAATGGCAAAACTCTATTTCAATTATTCGACGATGAACGCCGGCAAATCGACCATGCTGCTGCAGGCATCCTACAATTATCAGGAGCGCGGCATGCGCACACTGATCTTCACGGCCGCTTTTGACGACCGGGCCGGTGTCGGCCGTGTCGCCTCGCGCATCGGCCTCTCCTCCGACGCCCTGACCTTCGATGACAATACCGACCTGTTCGCCGAGGTATCGGCCCTCACCGCCGAAGCGCCGGTCGCCTGCGTTTTCATCGATGAAGCCAACTTTCTCTCCGAACACCATGTCTGGCAGCTTGCCGACATTGTCGACAGGCTGAACATCCCGGTCATGACCTACGGCCTGCGCACGGATTTTCAGGGAAAGCTCTTCCCCGCCTCGAAAGAACTGCTCGCCATTGCCGACGAGCTTCGCGAAATCCGCACCATCTGCCATTGCGGCCGCAAGGCGACGATGGTGGCCCGCTTCGACAATGAAGGAAAGGTCGTGACGGAAGGCGCGCAGATCGATGTCGGCGGCAACGAGAAATATGTTTCCTTCTGCCGCCGCCACTGGGTGGAGACGTTCAAGGGCGAGTGAACATCTGCGTCCGGTTGCCGCATTTGATTTTCCGCAAAGATGGCTCCCCCGCTCCTGGGCTAAGACGACGGCGACACATTCGCGTGGATGTGCTTTCTCTCAGGAGCAAAACTATGCAGAACAGAACTGCCAAATTCGCCGGCCTCGCCATTCTCGCAGGTCTTTTCGCCTTTCCCGCCCTTGCTGCCGAAATCGAAGTGAAGATGCTCAACAAGGGCAGCGACGGTCAGGCGATGGTCTTCGAGCCCGCAACCGTCAAGGCCGCCGTCGGCGACGTCATCACCTTCGTTCCGGTCGACAAGGGCCATGATGCGGCAGCCGTGAAGGACATGATCCCCGAGGGTGTCGCAGACTTCAAGGGCAAGATGAACGAGACGGTGAAGTTGACGGTCGAGAAGGAGGGCGCCTACGTCGTCAAATGCACACCGCATCTCGGCATGGGCATGATCGCGCTCGTTGTCGTCGGCGATGCCGCGCCGGCCAATCTGGACGCCGTCAAGAACGGCAAACTGCCGAAAAAGGCACGCGACCGGCTGAACGACGAGATCGCCAAGCTCGGCCTCTAGGCGCATATCCCTTCGGTTCCGCGGCGGCTGTTGCTCCACAATCGGTGTGGAAAGCCACAATGGCCGGCGCGGACCGCAGGTTGAGAAAAGTTTCGCAATCATGTTGTATCCCGGTTGACCGGGACATATCTGGAAGACAGTAAATGACCGCGGTTTATACGAAGCGCCGAAGGGCGCGGGCGGGCCGCGTGTTTTTCTTCCGGCGTCCAGCCCCACGGGCAGAGGAGACTATGACGACATGATCGACCGGATCACCGCTTTGATTCAGGCAGCCTTCAGCGCCATCGGCAGGGCCGCCGGTCTTCTCGTCGCCTGGCTTTTGTGGCCCTTCATGGCCGCCCACGGCTGGTACAGCGGCCGCAACTGGCTCATCAAGGGCCCGATCGCCCTCATCGTCATTCTTCTCGCCGGCTTCTACGGATATTTCATCTGGCAAACCCAGGTCTGGACGAATTTCGACCCGGACTACGTCGCGCGCTACAAGCTTGAAGAGCGCACCGTGCCTGCCGGGCAGGAATTGCCCGCCGCCGCCCCGGCGGGTGGCGCAACGGGCGCCGCCGCAAACACATCCGCGCCGGTCTGCCAGCGTTCGGCCATCGTCGACGCGGCCGCCGATCTCACCGATTTCAACGTCAACCAGAACGCATGGATTTCCTCCATGCTGCTCTATCGTCTCGGCCTTTTCGGCATGGACTGGGACAGCACGCCGTTTCTGGACAACAAGGCGTCTTTCCAGCGTGGTGTAAACCAGGCCGTGCGCCGCACCTCGGTGGAACTTGTGGATACGCTCGGCCGCGTGCGCGGAACCTCCGGCATCAACAACAATCTCCAGGAAGCGCGCGGGAACATGCAGTTCAGCGAATATTCCTGGTATTTCGGTCTCGATCCTTTCGGCCCGAAGACGCCGACGCCAGCCTATTATCGCGCCGCCATCCGCAGCTTCCAGGCCTTCAACGGCGAGCTTACCGCCTGCAAGGCCGTCTTCGATACCCGCGCTGACAACCTCATCCAGTTCATCGACCGTATCGCCGGTGATATCGGCTCCACGTCTGCAATTCTGCGCGAGCGTTCGGAAAACTATAATGGCGGCTGGTTCGATACCCGCGCCGACGACCGCTTCTGGTTCGCCTATGGCCAGCTCTACGGCTATTACGGCGTGCTTTCCGCCGCCGGATCGGACTTCGCACAGGTCATCCGCGAGCGTAACCTGACCAACCTGTGGAACGACACGCTGTTGCAGACCCGTGCAGCGCTGCGCATCCAGCCGGCGATCATTTCCAATGGTGAGGAAAGCGGCTGGATCATGCCCTCGCACCTCGCCACCATGGGATTTTACGTTTTGCGGGTTCGCTCTAATCTCGTCGAGCTTCGCTCGGTTCTCGACCGGTAAGGCAAGGCCTGCCAGCGACGACAGGATCGATCAGTCTATCAGGCCAAGGCGTATGGTCTTGGCCACCAGCTGGGTGCGGTTGACGCAGTCGAGCTTGCGGATGGCGTTGTTCATATAGGCATTGACGGTATGTTCCGAGATGGACAGAAGCTCGGCGATCTCCACGGAGGTCTTTCCCTGCGCCGTCCAGCGCACCACATCGAGTTCCCGCTTCGTCAAAGGCGATGGACCTTTTGAGTTGGTGCGGCAAAGCCGGTCATAAACCTCCAGCGCATGCAGCACGATCATGCTCAGCTCGTTGAGCGCGGCTTGCGGCAGGATATCGCGATCGCCCGCGAAATTCATCAGATGCCGGTTGCCGTACATGCCGTGTACCGGCACCATCAGACCGGACGTAATGCCCATGCTGCTCAGCGAGGCCGCCGCATCCACCAGCGGTCCGCAGGCAATATCCGGATCCTGCAGCGACCAATATTGCGGCATCATCGACGACGCCCCGCGCTTGATGACGGGACAGTCCCCAAGCGCGCCGTCCCTGGTCATCGCATTCACGACCCAGATGGGCAGGCTGCTTTCGACAACCGTTGGCAAGGCATAGGCATTCTGTCCGCCGGGCAACCGCAAAAGGGTCACATAGGCATAACCGAAGGCGCGCATCACTTCCCGCAGCGCCTCCAGCCATTGGGATTTGTCGGCCGCAGCCGACAGATCGTCGCAAAGTCTGGCCTGACGCTCCGTCTTCACCATTCACGCACCCTCGACACGCCGGGACGCAGCGCCCGGAGCGAGAAACATGCGGCGTGGCCAGAACGGGTCGCGACCTTCATATCGGCTGGACCATCCTGATCAAAGCACCGGCTTTTCGGATTTGTCCTTCGGCTTGGCCATCAGTTTTTCCAGGAAACCGAGCATGACCGCCGAGACGACAAAAGCCAGATGGATGATGGTGAACCACATCAGCTTGCTGTCCGAATATTGACTGGCATTGAGGAAGATTTGCAGCAGGTGGATCGACGAGATCGCCACGATCGACGATGCGACCTTGATTTTCAGACTGCCGGAATCGAGCTTGCCCAGAAAGGAAACCTCGGCATCGGCATCGTCGAAGCGGCTGACGAAGTTCTCGTAACCGGAAATCATCACCATGACGATCAGGCTGGCGACCAGCGCCGCATCGATCAGACCCAGCATGGCGAGGATCATGTCCGCTTCGTCGTAGGTGAAAACGTTCTTCGCAACTTTCAGAAACTTGAGCGCGAAGGAAAACGCATAAACCGCCAGTGCCGCGACGAGCCCGAGATAAAAAACGACGAGCAGCCAGCGGCTGGAGAGGATGATCCGCTCGACGAGCAGTTCAAGAGACTTCATTTCCGTATCCGATTAATAATCTGTTTATTGTTGGGGCATGGTTTGTTTCGCCATGTAAACTGGCTGCGAATATCCTAGCAAGCGGCAATGTCGGGACTTTGACCGTACCGCGGCGTTTTCGCACCCCATTCGCCAGTCAGGTTCGAGAGCGGATAAGCGTCATATTTTTGCAACATACTGTTATGCTTTAAAACATGATGCGAAAAGTCATATATAATAATGTTGACAGTTATAATCATGTTTTTTAGTCCTCGCTTATCGGCTCGCCCGTAACAATCAAAACAGTTTCAGCCGCGGCGGCAAGCGCGGCGTGCTTTCGCACGCCGTGGCCCATTCGCGCGCCTACCTGGGGGTACTTAATGTCCATTTCGCGCACGCATTCCGCGCTGCTTCTGTGCACTGCCATCTCTCTTCTGCCGCTTGCCGGCCCCGCGCTGGCACAGGATGCCGCGTCGCAGGCGGACGGCGCCACCACGCTTGAAAGGATCGTCGTCAAGGGCAAGCGCGTGAAAAGCGCCAATGCCGCCGCCGACACGCCGCTGGCGAGCCAGACCACGGCGGAAGACATCCGCAAGAAGGACATCGGCAGCATCAAGGACCTCGGCAACAGCACGGAGCCGGGCGTCGATTACGTCGACGCCAAGCCCGGCCGGCCCGGCGGCCTGTTCATTCGCGGCCTCGGTGGCGCACGCGTCGTCACTTTGATCGACAATATTCCCGTTCCTTACTTCAACAATTTCGCCCGTCAGGGTCAGGCAACCACCACCCTCAGCGATACGAGTTCAAGCTTCGATTTTTCCTCGCTCTCGACGGTCGATGTGGTGCGCGGCGCAGATTCCAGCCGTATCGGCTCCGGTGCTCTCGGCGGCGCGCTGGTGCTGCGCACGCTCGAGCCGGAAGACCTGATCGGCGAAGGCAGGGACTGGGGCGGTGTGGCCAAGACCACCTATGACAGCGAAGACAGAAGCGTGGGCGGATCGCTCGCCGTCGCCAGGAAAATCGAGAACACCTCGGTCCTGTTCCAGGGCTCCTACAAGCGCGGCAACGAGACGGACAATAAGGGCACGGCCGATGTCTACGGAACGCGCCGCACCAAGCCCAATCCCGCCGACACCTATGAAAGCAACCTGATGTTCAAGATCCGTCAGGATCTTGAAGGCGGTCACCGCATCGGGCTGACGGCCGAGCGTTATTCGGTGAGAAACCGCAGCGACATGAAGACCCTGCAGGGCGTCAGCGTTTCGGGCTCGACCTACCGGATCGGCGACTACCGGGGCTACGAGGATACCGAGCGCGATCGCGTATCGCTCGACTACGAATACGAAGCGCCCTCGACCGACGGCTTCATCGACGCCGCCAATCTTTCGCTCTACTGGACGCGTCTTTCCAAGGAATCCGGCGCCGGTGACCGCCTGACCAACAATTCGCTCTATATTCGCGAAGACAGCATGCGCAACAGCGCATTCGGCATCGTCGGCGGCCTTGAATCCGGCTTCGAGCTTGGCGGCGTGCAGCACACGGTCCGTTTCGGCGGCAACGCCATGACGACCGATTTCAGCCAGGAGCTTTACGCCAACACGGCCGGCGTGACGTCTTCGTCCCAGTCCGACATGCCTGACGTGAGCGGCAAGAGCCTCGGTCTTTATCTCGATGACGAGATCGCCTTCGGCAACGGCTTCCGCCTGACCCCCGGCCTGCGCTTCGATTCCTACGACTACGACCCGGATGGCTCGGTTTCCAGCAATGGCGGCTACAGAACCTTCGGCCTGCCGACCGGCAACAGCGGCTCGCGCTTCTCGCCGAAGCTTCTCGCGACCTATGACGTCACGCCGGAACTGCAGCTCTTCGCGCAATGGTCGATGGCCTATCGCGCCCCGACGATCAACGAACTGTACCTGAACTTCTCCAACATCAGTTCCGGTTACGCGGTGGTCGGCAATTCCGCCCTCAACCCCGAAACCAGCAACGGTTTCGAAATCGGCGCGAACTACGCCTCCGGCGACCTCACGGGAACCCTGACGCTGTTCCACAACAAGTACAAGAACTTCATCGAGCAGTACACGACGTCGACAACGCTCTTCCCCGGCTTCGGCGGCAGGGGCAACGGATCGCTCTTCACCTATCGCAACCGTAACAACGTCGAAATCTCAGGCGTCGAAGCCAAGGTCCGCAAGGACCTCGCAAACGGCTTCTTCGCCCATGCTTCGCTCGCTTACGCCTATGGCAAGGACACCGACACCAACGAATTCATTCGCACGGTCGCGCCCTTCAAGTCCGTCGTCGGCATCGGCTACGAGCAGGACGTCTGGGGCACGGAACTTACCGGTGTCTTCTCCTCCGGCATGCGTGACGACAGGGTGGCCAACACCTTCGACGCCCCCGGCTACGGCGTCTTCAACCTGACCGGCTGGTGGGAACCGGAACAGACCAAGGGCCTGCGCATCCAGGCCGGCATCTACAATCTGTTCGACAGGAAATACTGGAATGCCGTCGGCGTTCGCGACGTGAACCCGAATTCCGTCAGCACCGTCAACCAGCCGGTGGACTTCTATACGGAAGCCGGACGCACCTTCAAAATCTCTCTGACCCAGAAATTCTAAAACCGGGCAGAAACATCATCTCCAGTCGGGGCGGCCTTCGGGTCGCCCCTTTTTTATCAGCGGCAATAGAGATAGCCGCCCTTGCGCTCCAGCACGTCGAGATGCAGGTGGTCCTGATGGGTGGCGTCGCTGCCGGGGGAAAGAACCGTGCGGAAGAACAGGCAGGCGGCGGCGGTAATCGTGCGCTGGAAAGCGCCTTCAGGCGTTCCTTCCTCACCGCGCGGCTTCATTACCAGCGGCTCGCCCTTATCGAAGGCGATCGTGGAAATATCGACGGCATTGCCCTTGGCATGTTCGGAAATCTTGCCGTTTTCCGCGCTGTTGCGGTTGCGGCAGATATAGGTCGAGGCATTGGCGATGGCCGTCACCTTTTTCTCCGGCATAGCCAGAGCCGCCGCCGGCACCATCATCTCCTTTGTCCAGCGGGAAAGCGCAAGCGCGGTTTCGCAGCGCATCGTGCCCGATGGTTCCAGCTTGATGCCGGGTAGAACCATGGAAAGCTCGACAGGCGCTTCGATGCCGCATCCCTGCTCCGCATCGCGGATCGGCTCAAGCTGCTTGAACTCCGCGCCGATCTCCTTCAACGCGCCAAGGCATGCCTGAAGCGCGGCCGGGTCTTCCGGTTTCACCGGCTCCGGCGGCTTCTCTTCCGGTTTTGCAGCGTCAACATCCGGTGTCCGTTGTTCGCCCTCCTCTTTGCCCTCCCCCACCTTGTCCTCGACGCCTTTCTTGCTGTCATCGGACCCCTTGTCTGCCGGCGTCTTGCCGTCATCCGGTTTCCGCTCTTCCGGGACCTGCGGTTTCGGGGCCGGTTTCGGCGCTTCCGCCGGGCTTTGCGGCGGCTCGTCCGATGGCTTTTCCGAGGGGGTGGCGGATTGCCCAGCGCCCGGTTTCGGTTGCGGCACCGGCACCTGCGCCGGCGGTTCAGAGGCGGAAATCAATGCGAGGCTTGTTACCAGAAGACACAGGCGATGAAGCATTTTTCGGGGCACTCCTGACCGTTTCGGCAGGAGTGCAACGCCGCGACGGCCCGTAAGGTTCATTCCCTCACCGAAATCCGCTTGCCAAGGCGGATCGTGCACGCTAACAATTTTCCCATGAACATCGTGTCTAAGAACATTGCTAACTGGTGGTGGGGCAGCTTTTCGCGGCCTTGACCAGTCATGTCTTCAGACGAAGTCCAAGCCGCCCGAATTTTCAGGCGGCTTTTTTGTTATTTTGCCGCCTGTCATCGGGCTTGAACAACAGAAAGCATGCGCGCAAAAGTGCTTGACGGTTTTGCGATAACGACATGCGAAAAAACGAGTACGAAAGAAATGGTAACGATCATTCAGGATGACGGAGCGGAAACCTACGAGACGAAAGGCGGCATCAAGGTCAGCCGAAAGCGTCGGCCCGCCGATTACGCCAGCGCCATCGATAATTATATCGAAAAGCTCGATTCCCATCGCGGCGCGGTTTTTTCGTCCAACTATGAATATCCGGGCCGTTACACCCGCTGGGATACGGCCATCGTCGATCCACCGCTCGGCATTTCCTGTTTCGGCCGCAAGATGTGGATCGAGGCCTATAATGGCCGCGGCGAAGTGCTGCTTTCCTTCATCACCGAAAAGCTGAAGGCGACGCCCGATCTCACGCTTGGCGCTTCCACCACGCGCCGTCTCGATCTCACCGTCAACGAGCCGGACCGCGTTTTCACCGAGGAAGAACGCTCGAAAATCCCGACCGTCTTCACGGCGCTGCGCGCCATCGTCGACCTCTTTTATTCGAATGCGGATTCGGCCATCGGCCTGTTCGGCGCCTTCGGTTACGATCTCGCCTTCCAGTTCGATGCGATCAAGCTGTCGCTGGCGCGCCCGGAAGACCAGCGCGACATGGTGCTGTTTCTGCCCGACGAAATCCTCGTCGTCGACCACTATTCCGCCAAGGCCTGGATCGACCGCTACGATTTCGAAAAGGGCGGCGTGACGACGGACGGCAAATCCTCCAACATCACACCCGACCCTTTCAAGACCACCGATACGATCCCGCCCAAGGGCGATCATCGTCCCGGTGAATATTCCGAACTGGTGGTGAAGGCCAAGGAAAGCTTCCGCCGCGGCGATCTGTTCGAGGTCGTTCCCGGCCAGAAATTCATGGAGCGTTGCGAAAGCAATCCGTCGGCGATTTCGCGCCGCCTGAAGGCGATCAATCCCTCGCCCTATTCCTTCTTCATCAATCTCGGCCATCAGGAATATCTGGTCGGCGCTTCGCCGGAAATGTTCGTGCGTGTCTCCGGCCGCCGCATCGAGACCTGCCCGATTTCCGGCACCATCAAGCGTGGCGACGATCCGATTGCCGATAGCGAGCAGATTCTGAAACTGCTTAATTCGAAGAAGGACGAATCCGAACTCACCATGTGCTCGGATGTCGACCGTAACGACAAGAGCCGCGTCTGCGAGCCGGGTTCGGTGAAGGTCATCGGCCGCCGCCAGATCGAGATGTATTCGCGCCTCATCCACACGGTGGACCACATCGAAGGCCGCCTGCGCGATGACATGGACGCCTTTGACGGCTTCCTCAGCCACGCCTGGGCCGTCACCGTCACCGGTGCGCCGAAACTCTGGGCCATGCGCTTCATCGAAGGCCATGAAAAGAGCCCGCGCGCCTGGTATGGCGGCGCAATCGGCATGGTCGGCTTCAATGGCGACATGAATACCGGCCTCACGCTGCGCACCATCCGCATCAAGGACGGCATTGCCGAGGTGCGTGCGGGTGCAACGCTGCTCAACGATTCCAATCCGCAGGAAGAAGAAGCCGAAACCGAGCTGAAGGCATCCGCCATGATCGCCGCCATTCGCGATGCGAAAGCCACCAACGCCGCTTCCACCAAGCGCGACGCCGCCAAGGTGGGCACCGGTGTGAAGATCCTGCTTGTCGACCACGAAGACAGCTTCGTGCACACGCTGGCGAATTATTTCCGCCAGACGGGCGCGACCGTCTCCACCGTCAGAACGCCGGTTGCGGCAGAAGTGTTCGATCGCTTCCAGCCCGATCTCGTCGTGCTGTCTCCCGGACCGGGCAGCCCGACGGATTTCGACTGCAAGGCGACGATCAAGGCCGCCCGCGCCCGCGAATTGCCGATCTTCGGCGTCTGCCTCGGCCTTCAGGCGCTGGCGGAAGCCTATGGCGGCGAACTTCGCCAGCTTGCGGTGCCGATGCATGGCAAGCCCTCGCGCATTCGCGTGCTGGAACCGGGTCTCGTCTTCTCCGGTCTCGGCAAGGAAGTGACCGTCGGCCGTTACCACTCGATCTTCGCCGACCCCTCCACCCTTCCGCGTGATTTCATCATCACGGCGGAAAGCGAGGACGGCACGATCATGGGCATCGAACATGCCAAGGAACCGGTGGCTGCCGTTCAGTTCCACCCGGAATCGATCATGACGCTTGGCCAGGACGCCGGCATGCGCATGATCGAAAACGTCGTGGTGCATCTGACCCGCAAGGCGAAGACGAAGGCGGCATGATGGCTGCTGCCGACGCCATCAGCATCGAACCCATCCGGGCGGAGCACGTTGAAAGCTTTCACCGTGCTCTCGATGCGGTGTCGCGCGAGCGGAAATATCTGAGCTTCCTGGAGGCGCCGCCGCTCGATTCGGTCCGCGCCTTCGTTCTCGACATGATCGAAAACGACCATCCGCAATTCGTGGCGATTGCGGATGGCAAGGTGGTCGGCTGGTGCGATATTCGCCGCGAGAGCAGACCCACCCATGCCCATCGCGGCACGCTCGGCATGGGCATCCTGCCCGCCTATCGCGACAAGGGGCTGGGCGGACGGCTGATGCGGCAGACGCTCGATGCCGCGCGTCAATGCGGGCTGCACCGCGTGGAGCTGAGCGTGCATGCGGACAATACGAGAGCAATCGCGCTTTATGAAAAGATCGGTTTTGTGCATGAAGGCCGGGGCCGTGACACCGTTCTGATCGACGGGCGTTACATCGACAGCCTGAACATGGCGATCATCTTCGGCAACTAGCCCCTCGGCAGCGAGGCGGAAATGCATAGCGCGAATTTCTTCAGCAGCTGCATGTCGAAATGCCCTTCCCGCCGCAGCATCCAGGTCAGCGCGTCATTCGCCGTCCACGGCTTTTTGTAGGGCCTGACCGAGGTGATGGCGTCATAGACGTCGCAAATCGCCGCGATACGTGCATAGAGGCTGATCTGGCTGCCCGCACGGCCGCTCGGATAACCGCCGCCATCCATCCGCTCATGATGATTGAAGCAGACATCGAGCACCATCTCCGGCATCTGCGCGTTGCGCGACAATATATCCCGGCCGAATGCGGGATGGAGATTGATGATTTCCCGCTCGCTGGCGCTCAACCCTTCCGCCTTGTTGAGGATCGATGAGGGGATTTCCACCTTGCCGATATCATGCAGCAACCCGCTGATGCCGAGCAGATTGACCGTTCCCCTGTCGAGCCCGAGATAATTGCCGAAGAGGATCATCAGCCCGCTGACGGAGACCGAGTGCACGAAGGTCGTTTCGTCTTTCGATTTCAGGCGGGTGACGCCGATGAAAATCGCCGGGTTCGACTGCACGGCATCGGAAATCTTGCCCGCCGCCGCAGCCATGCCCTTCAGCGAAACAACGCCGCCGGCCTCTGCGGAAGCAAAGGTCTCGGCAATCGTATCGGCGGCCGAGCGCACGGCATGGGTGACGGCGGCGACGGTTTCCGGGCAATTGCCCGGTTGCGGCGAAATGGCCGCGGAACGCGCGCTGCCTTCGGTATCGTATCCCCTGGCCGTGTTGATGACGATGCTTTCGGCGCCGCTTGATTTCAATTGACGCATTAATTCCTCGTGCCGCAAAAGAAAGCGGTGCCGTTTTAAAAATCCCTGGTTCGAAAGCGTTCCTTCGACCGCTTCGATAAACATGCCAATCGTCAGTTGCTGGGTGGAAATTCGTTTGAGCATCAGATGCTTTTATTTTCCTTCCCGGGAATGATAACCTGAAACCGTAATTCGTAAAAATGTCGGCGCGCAACCGGCTAAACTATAAAGGTGAAGTCAAGTCTTCCCAACCCTGCCTAAACTTGCACCTCGGAAGATTAGATAACACAAATATGAAAATTTTTTACTCTGGATATATTTAAAACTCAAAGAATCAATCCGAATAGACCAAGAAACAACCACAGAATGTAAATAGTGAAAATTCTCGCATACGACGCAAATCAGGAGCCGAAGAAACCCGCATGAATTCCAGACTTGAAACGCGCATCGATCAGGGTACGGGCCGTGAACCGGCGGACATGGTTCTCAAGGGCGGGCGCTTCTTCGACCTCGTCACCGGAGAACTCGTCGCTTCGGATATCGCCATCTGTGGCGACACCATCGTCGGCACCTGCGAGAACTACAAGGGGCGACAGGAAATCGACATTTCCGGAAAGATCGTCGTTCCGGGTTTCATCGATACGCATCTCCATATCGAATCGTCGCTGGTGACACCGCACGAATTCGACCGCTGCGTTTTGCCCTATGGCGTTACCACCGCCATTTGCGACCCGCATGAGATCGCCAATGTTCTGGGCGTAGAGGGGCTTCGGTTCTTCCTCGACAGCGCCATGGAAACCATCATGGACATCCGGGTGCAGCTCTCCTCCTGCGTGCCCGCCACCCATCTGGAAACCGCCGGCGCCGATCTGCCCATCGAAAAGCTGCTGCCGTTCCGGGGCCACCCGAAGGTCATCGGCCTTGCCGAGTTCATGAATTTTCCGGGTGTCATCCACAAGGATCCGGTGTGCATGGCGAAGCTCGAGGCCTTTCAGGGCCAGCATATCGACGGGCATGCACCGCTTCTCTCCGGCACGGCGCTGAACGGCTATCTTGCCGCCGGCATCCGCACCGAACATGAATGCACAAGCGCGACTGAGGCGCTGGAGAAAATCCGCAAGGGCATGCATATTCTGGTGCGTGAAGGCTCGGTCTCGAAGGACCTGCACGCCCTGATGCCGATCATCACCGAGCGCCTGTCGCCCTATCTGGCCCTCTGCACGGATGATCGCAATCCGCTCGACATCGCCGAGCAGGGCCATCTCGACTATATGATCCGTACCGCGATCGCCAGTGGCGTGGAACCGCTCGCCATCTACCGCGCCGCCTCGATTTCCGCCGCAAAAGCCTTTGGCCTGCGCGACCGCGGCCTTGTCGCACCGGGCTGGCGGGCCGATCTTGTGATCGTCGACAGCCTGCAGAACTGCAAGGCCAGCATGGTCCTTTCCGGCGGCCGGATCGTCGATGATGCGCTGTTTGCAACCCGCAAACCGGTCGCACCCGTCGGCCTCGACAGCGTCAAGGCAAGACCCGTGCTTGCCTCGCATTTCGGCGTGCCGGTCACGGAAGGCGAAAGCCCCGTCATGGGCGTGCTTCCCGGCAAGATCATTACCGAGCACCGCCGCTACAGGCTGCCGACGGATGGCAACCAGACCACCGTCGATCTTGAGAACGACATCATCAAGGTCGCCGTCATCGAACGCCACGGCAAGAACGGCAACCATGCCAATGGTTTCGTTCAGGGCTTCGGCCTGAAAAAGGGCGCCATCGCCTCCACCGTCGGCCATGACAGCCACAATATCTGCGTCGTCGGCGTGAGCGAAGACGACATGGCGCTGGCCGCCAACCGTCTTGGCGAAATCAAGGGCGGCTTCGTGGTGGTGGAAGACGGCAGGGTGACGGGCGAGATCGCTTTGCCCGTCGCCGGGCTGATGAGCCTCGAACCCTATGAGACCGTTCGAGACACGCTGCACACGCTTAGAAAAGCAGCCTATGCACTCGGCACGACGCTGGAAGAACCCTTCCTGCAGGTCGCCTTCCTGCCCCTGCCCGTCATTCCGCATCTGAAGATTTCCGATATGGGCATGGTGGATGTGGACCGGTTTGCGCTGATCTGACCGTGGCTTGCCGACCGGAGGCAGCGGAAAACGCTCAATCCGCATTTCGAGGCCGCGAGAGCGGCCTCATGCTTTCGTCTCCGAAGGCCAGGTGACGTAATAATATTTGCCCGCGACCCTGCCAAAATAGGCGTGTTTTCCCGTCGCCTTGTCGACATAGCTTCCGCTTCCATCCCTGGAAAGCTCGCCGTCTTCGCTGCGCTTCAGCTGCGTGTTGAGGAAATCCACCCAGTTGGTCTTGGCAATGTCAGTGGCTGTCGTCGGCTTGGCGTTTTTCTGGTTCGGATCCCACGCATTGATCGTTTTGCCCTGGGTGGGGTTCGAAACCTGCAAGGCCCCACGCTCGAGAGCACTCATCATCGACCGGGCGCGCAGATATTGCGCCGGATCGTCCCCCGCCAGGGAAAGCTTGGCCCTCAGATTCCGCATGAAGGCGGGCGATGCGATATAGTCGGCTGACGAGGTTTTGGGGGCTGGCTTCGGTGTGGATGCGCGGGCCGCCGATTGTCCGGAAAGGAAGACCTCTCGGATGGATGGAAGGGCGGCCTTAGCTTTGGCGCGTGGCGAGGTGGAATTCGCGGTATTGGGCTGATTGAAATTCTTGATTGAAACGGACATGACAATCCCTGCTTCACTTTATGGGTGGAGAACGAAAAATCTGTAGGTTTCAATGATTAATACTGGAAGCTTGCCCAAGGCTCGCCAACAGCGAAGTAAATATGAAAAAATTACTTTGCGACCGTCATTAATACTAATATATATAAGTTTTAATCGTGAATTAATTAAAATTGAAGATATTATAAAGTTCATCAATACTTAAATAGCACTATTCACTATCCAAGACGCGATTATGGCCCCACATTTGATCGGGGAAAGGCGCCCGCGAAGACTGCATGATCCGCTGGCCGAACAGTGTCGGGAGGTCATGAACCCAAAGGCAGAGACTTGCGAAAATAAACCACCCGCTGCGTTTCCTCAAATCCCAGCGCCGCATGCATGCGGTGTGAATCGACATTGGAAATATCGGCATCGGAAGCAAGCTCGCTCACACCCTTGCTGGTCGCCCAACGGGTTACTTCAGCAATCAATGCAGCCGCAACGCCCTGTTTGCGAAAGGCCTCTTCCACATAAACGCCTTCCAGAAACGCCACGGGCGAGGTGTCGCATCCGTTGACATAATCGTGCCGCAGGCTGGCTTCGGCAAAACCGATGGCCATGCCCGCCGGATCATAGGCAATAAATCCAACTTCATTGTCGGAGACGTCCTGCAATTCCGCCCGGTGTTCGGCGGGTGAAGCATCGGGCCACAAGCGGTGCCGCAGAAGGGACCACTCATCGAGCGATGCTTCGCCAGCCGTCTCGATGGCAAATTGCGCGCTCATGCAACGACCCCGCAAAACACATCCAGCCCCTCGAGCTTCACGATCCCCGCATCGAATAGCGGTGCGAAACCCGGCATCGGCAGTATATCGGTGACCCGCATGGCCTTCGGTATCGGGAATTCCACCGCTTCGCGAGTGAGGTTGAAAACGAAGAGCAGTTTTTCATTGCCCTTCTGGCGCGTGAAGGCCATCACATCGAGATTGGTCTTGATAAAATGCATGTCGCCATCGCGCAGCGCGCCGTGACCTTTTCGGAACGACAAAACCGCGCGGTAATGGTTCAGGACCGAGTCCGGCTTGCGCTCCTGCGCATCCACAGCCTGCATGGCATGGACATAGGGCACCGGCAGCCAGGGCTTTTCAGCACTTGAAAAACCGGCATTCGGCTTGCCTGTCTCCCACACCATCGGCGTGCGGCATCCGTCCCGCCCCTTGAAGGCGGGCCAGAAGCGGATGCCGTATGGATCGCGCAGATCCTCGAAGGCGAGTTCCGCCTCGGTCAGACCCAGCTCCTCGCCCTGATAAAGACATATGGAACCGCGCAGGCTGGCGAGAACGCAGATGGCAAGCTTCGCCACCCGCACCTGCTCCTCTACACTTTCGGAAAAACGGCTGAGGTGGCGCACCACATCGTGGTTGGAAAAGGCCCAGCACACCCAGCCATCCGTCACCACCTTGCCGAAGGTCTCGACCGAGGCGCGCAGATGCTTCGCGCTGAAATCCGGCCCCAGCAGGTCGAAAGTGTAGCACATGTTGAGCTTGTCATTGCCGGAGGTATAGGCCGCCACCGTCTTCAGCGACCGCGCCCCGTCTCCCACCTCGCCCACCGTGGCGCGGCCCTCATAGTCGTCGAGCAGCGCGCGAAAACGCTTCAGGAAGGCCACGTTTTCCGGCCGCGTCTTGTCGTAGAGATGGTCCTGCATGCCATAGGGATTGACGTCGGAAGCATCGAGACCGAAACTTTCCTCGTCGAAAAGCGGCGGGTTGTCGCGCAAAAGCTTGTCATGGAAATAATGGTTGACGGTATCGAGCCGGAAACCGTCAACGCCGCGATCCAGCCAGAAACGCACGGTTTCCAGAAGAGCGTCCTGCACATCCGGATTGTGGAAGTTCAAATCCGGCTGCGAGGCGAGGAAGCTGTGCATGTAATATTGCTTGCGCACGCCGTCCCATTCCCATGCCGGGCCGCCGAACACGGAAAGCCAGTTCGTGGGTGCCGTGCCATCCGGCTTGGGATTGGCCCAGACATACCAGTCGGCCTTGCTGTTGGTGCGGCTCGCCCGGCTGTCCACGAACCATGGATGCTGGTCCGACGTGTGCGAGATGACCTGATCGATGATGACCTTCAGCCCCAGCCGGTGCGCCTCTGCCATCAGCGCGTCGAAATCGGCAAGCGTGCCGAACATCGGATCGACATTGCAATAATCGGAAACGTCATACCCCATATCGGCCATGGGCGAGGTGAAGAAGGGCGAGAGCCAGATGCCGTCGACACCGAGCGAAGCGATATAGGGCAGGCGTTTCGTTACTCCGGCAAGATCGCCGAAACCATCGCCGGTCGTATCCTGAAACGAGCGCGGATAGACTTGGTAGATCACCGCTCCCTTCCACCAGTCCGATTGCACTTGGGGTTTGTGGACCGGGGCATGGGTTAGCGGCATGGGCGATCTCCTGATGTGTCTGGCAGGAGAATATAAAGCCATCGCGGCGGCGTAAACCGGAACTTCGCAGATGCACAATCGGCCAGAACCGCCCTTGTCAGCGGCGCGCACTCGTCGTAAGCCGCATGGCTGGAAAAAACGGGAGGATGACGGCGTGGGCGGACGGTTTCTGTCGATTGGCGAATGCATGGTGGAACTGTCGCAGGCCGGCAACGGGCTGCTGCGCAAGGGTTTTGCCGGCGATACGTTCAATACCGCCTGGTATGCCCGGGCCTGCCTGCCAGGCGACTGGTCGGTCGATTATTTCACCGCGCTTGGCGACGATCCTCTCTCTGAAGACATGCTCACCTTCATCGCGGATGCCGGCATCGGCACGGAGAAAATCCGCCGCATCAAGGGCGGCACGCCCGGCCTTTACCTCATCAACCTGAAGGACGGCGAGCGCACCTTCAGCTACTGGCGCAACGCCGCCGCCGCAAGGCAGCTCTCCGCCGATGCGGACCACCTGCGCAGGACGGTGGAAAGCGCCGATGTGGTCTATTTCTCCGGCATCACGCTCGCCATTCTCGCCTCCGCCCATGATGTCGATACGTTCCTCGCCGAACTGCGCCGCGCCAGGGCAGCGGGCAAGCTGGTGGTCTTCGACCCCAACATTCGCCCGCGCCTGTGGGCCGACAGAGATACGATGCTCGAGACCATCTCCAACGGCGCGCGCGCCGCAACGCTTGTCATGCCAAGCTTCGATGACGAGGCGAGCCATTTCGGCGATGTCTCCGTGGAAGCGACCATCGACCGCTACCGTTCGCTTGGCGTCGAAAACATCGTCGTGAAGGACGGCGCCAAGGGCGCGACGCTCGATTTCGGCGGCAGCCGCAGTCACGCCCCGGCGGTGAAAGCCGTGGACGTGGTGGATACGACAAGCGCCGGCGACAGCTTCAACGGCGCTTTCCTCGCCCGTTATGTGACCGGCAGTTCGCCGGAGGAAGCGGCCACCTTCGCCGCAAGGGCGGCGGCAACCGTCATCGGTCACCACGGCGCGCTGATCAGCCCCGAGCTGCTGCCGCTGGTGGGATAACGTTCAGCCAAACTAGGCGATCGCGGATTTTCGCGGGTAGGCTACCCCGCCCTCCCTCATTCCTGTGCTTGTCACAGGAATCCAGCCGACGCGCGTCTGCGCGGCGGGAAGAGTCTTTTCAGCCCAAGGACTTGGGCTGGCTGGATCCCTGTGACAGGCACAGGGATGAGGATAGAAGAAAACATTGCGGACAACCGCAAACTTCAAATGTACCGCGCTGATACCGATAATTACGTCACCCGGCCGTGTGCCTTGAAGCTAGACACAGAGGCCGCTTCCCCGCCGTCACACACCCTGACATGATCCTGTAACACGCACGCCGCATATACGGGCAGAAGCCGGGCAATGGGGATTCGCCCGCGCGCAGATGAGCAGGATCAGTGTTTCATGACGAGAATCACGATTGTCACAGATGCCTGGCACCCGCAGGTCAACGGCGTGGTTCGCTCCATAGAAAACACCAATACCGAACTCGCGCGGCTCGGCGTCGATGTGCGCATGGTCACACCGCAGAGTTTTTACAGCATCCCCTGCCCCACCTATCCGGAAATCCGCCTTTCGGTTGCCGGTTATCGCCGTGTGGCGGCGGAGATCGAAAAAAGCCAGCCTTCCTTCGTGCATATTGCGACGGAAGGGCCGCTGGGCTTCATGGCGCGGCGCTGGTGCGTGAAGAACCGCATGCGTTTTTCCACCAGCTATCACACCCGCTTTCCCGAATATGTCGCAGCGCGTTTCCCTGTGCCGGAAAGCTGGCTTTATGCCTTCGTGCGCTGGTTCCACAATGGCGGCAACACCTGCATGGTGGCGACGCCGAGCCTTGAGACCGAACTGGAAGCGCGCGGCGTGCGCAATCTGAAGCGCTGGAGCCGCGGCATCGACGCCGAGCTTTTCCATCCCCGCCCAAAAGCAAAGCTGCCTTTCGACCTGCCGAGACCTATCTTCATGACGGTGGGACGTGTGGCGGTGGAGAAGAACCTGCCGGAATTTCTGGAGCTGGACCTGCCGGGTTCGAAGGTCGTCATCGGCGACGGCCCCGCCCGCCATGAATTGCAGGAGAAATATCCGGACGTTTTGTTCACCGGCGTCAAGACCGGCGAGGAGCTGGCCGATGCCTATGCGCAGGCCGATGTCTTCGTTTTCCCCTCGAAGACCGATACCTTCGGCAACACCATTCTGGAAGCGCTGGCAAGCGGCGTGCCCGTGGCCGCCTTCCCCGTCACGGGGCCGATCGATATTCTCGGCGGCAACCCGGCAGCCGGTGCGCTGGACGACAATCTTCGCGATGCCTGTCTTGCGGCGCTTCATTGTTCGCCGCAGGAGGCGCTGGCGCTTTCCAGAAGCTACAGCTGGGAAAAAGCCTCGCGGCAATTCCTCGACAATGTCATTCATGCCGCCGGCAAATCCCTGCCGCTGCTGTCGCGTTCTCAGCTTGCGTGAGGCCGATCCCCGGGATTCTGCTCGGGAACGGTGGACGAAACGAAGCGGGAATGTCACAAGGCAATCAGGACGCGACTGCCGTTATCTTTAGAACGGGGTCGGGCTGCTGATTGACGTCAGGCGGCTGCCGCGAGAACACGCTGGCCGTCCTCTGTTTCCGGATGATACCGCCATTTTCAGATGCCGCTTCAGGATAAGGGAAGAAGCTCTTTCTGCTGGGCTGCGCACCAGTGATTGATCTTCTCGATGATGTCCTTTGCAGCAATCGGCAGGGCGCTGTTGGGTATGACAGCCACCGTCCCGTGGAAAACCAGCACCAGATTGTCGGGCGGCGTGAGTGCGAGATGGTAGCGCGCCCAGCTCAGCTGCACGGTGTCCAGTCTTGTGACCTGCTTGTAGCCCTGAGGCCCTATCTCGACCTCCGCGTAAGGCGAGTACATTCGCTCATTGGCGATATTCCAGTGCGCCAGAACCTCGTAGTAGGATTTCATCTCCCGTCTGGCGCCTTGCCAGATAATGTACCAGATGGTGAGGGCCACAAACGGTGCGGGTGCAAACACCCAATAACCGACCACCGGCCAGACGCCCGGAAACCACGGCAGGCTTATGGAATAGATGAAACCGGCAGCCACTCCCGCAAATATCGACAGCTTCACTCTCGCCGAGGCAAAATGGCGAGCCCAAGCCTTGTCGAAAATCATGCTGTAATTTTCATAGGCCTGATGTTGATAGCCGTGGACATAGTCGGGCACATGTTTCGGATCGGGCGTGAAGCTTATTGAAATGGTGTCATCGGCCATAGGAACACGTCAATCCCGTCGCTGTTGAAGCCCAGCCTGCGTAGCAACATTGGTCTTATAAATCAAAAGACCTTTTGCTGACAAAACCTTGGATCGACACTGCGCGGCGTAACCTGCCTTCACCACGCTCCCGTGAGCATCTGGCCGGAAAGCGGTACGGTCCGCGACTTGCCGTCGGGATCCGCTACCGAAAGCGAGGCGGCCATCTGTTTCGGCGACTTGCGGAACCAGCTGGCGGCAACGCTCGCCATATCGCCGATCATCGCCTGCCTGTGCCAGTCGGCAAAGCGCTTGGCCGTGGCTTCGGGTTCGGAGCGATAGAAGAAATCGCCGGATTGTCCGAGATCATTGATGGATGCCGCCATGGCGGCAAGCGGTCGCTGGAACATTTTCGCCGGCACGGAAAGCCCATCGGCACCTTCCGAAAATGCCGGCGCCATGAAATCGATCGCCCAGCCATCCGCCTCGATCCAGCAGTGGAAGTTCTCGCCCGCACCCGTCACATAACCGTCTTCGCGGTGATCGGCGAATAGCAGGACGCTACCGCCGAGATTATAGGCCGCAAGCCCGCCCTTCGGTACCGCCTTCACCTTGTAATGCTGCTGCAGGATGAAGGCGCCGAAGGTGCTGAAATACATGGAGGCCGAAGCGGGATCGGCATTCTGGCTGATGAGCAGGCTGTTGATGACGCGGTAAATCCGGTGATAGTCGGTCTGCTTGATCAGCATGGTCTTTTACTCTTCAAAACCGTGAAATTGGGACGAGCGGGCGCCCCTTGTTTCTTCTCCCCGAGGGGGAGAAGTCCGCGGCAGCGGGATGAGGCCAGCGATATGCGGAGAGCTTGCCCCCTCATCTGCCCCTTCGGGCCATCTTCTCCCCGGCGGGGAGAAGAAAGTTGCCGCAACGCCCGCGTCAGATCACCGCCGCTTCTTCGCCTTGCTCTCAAACGGATTGTCCGAACCCCGATAATGCACACGGATCGGCACGCCCGGCATGTCGAAATCCTTGCGCAGACCGTTCACCAGATAACGCGTATAGCTTTCCGGAATAGCTTCCGGCCGCGTGCAGGAAATCATGAAGGCCGGCGGGCGGGCCTTTACCTGCGTCATATATTTCAGCTTCAGGCGGCGGCCGGAAACGGCCGGTGGCGGATGCTGGGTCGTCTGCGAGTCCAGCCAGCGGTTAAGGCGGGCGGTGGAGATGCGGCGGTTCCAGACCTTGTCGGTATCGATGATGTTCTGCATCAGCCGGTCGAGGCCATAACCCGTCTGGCCGGAAATCGGCACGGCGCGAATGCCGCGCGCCTGCGGCAGCAGACGCTCGGTCTTCTCGCGCAGATCGGCCAGATAGGCCTGCGGGTCTTCGACCAGATCCCATTTATTGAAGGCGAGCACGGCGGCGCGGCCTTCGCGGATGACGAGATCGACGAGCTGCAAATCCTGCTTTTCGAAGGGGATGGTGCTGTCGAACACGATCACCACGGTTTCGGCAAAACGAATGGAGCGCAGCGAATCCGCCACCGAGAGCTTTTCCAGCTTCTCCGTCACCTTGGCCTTGCGGCGCATGCCGGCCGTATCGAACATCTTGATGGTGCGGCCGCGCCAGTCCCATTCGACCGAAATACTGTCGCGGGTAATGCCGGCTTCCGGGCCGGTCAGCAGGCGGTCTTCACCGAGGAAGCGGTTGATCAGCGTCGACTTGCCCGCATTCGGCCGGCCGATAATGGCGACGCGCAGCGGCTTGGTCTCGTCATAAACCGGCTCTTCGTCTTCTTCGTCCTCGCTGCCCGGCTCGCTGCGCGGCAAAACGATATCCGTTTCCGCCTCATCCACATCAGGCGGGAAAGCGACGTCTTCGCCGATTGCCTCGACAATGGCGTCGCGCAGGTCGATCATGCCCTGACCGTGTTCGGCCGAGATCGGGCAAGGGTCACCGAGGCCGAGCGTGAAGGCATCATAGAAACCGGCATCTGAACCGCGCGCTTCGGACTTGTTGGCCACCAGCACCACCGGCTTGCCGCGACGGCGCAGCATTTCGGCCAGCGTCTCGTCGGCCGGCGTCAGACCAGCCTTGGCGTCCACGACAAACAGCGTCACGTCGGCATCGTCGATTGCCGCTTCGGTCTGCGCCCACATGCGGCCCTGAAGCGTTTCCGGCCCGGATTGCTCCAGACCGGCGGTATCGATGATGGTGAAACGCAGGTCGACCAGCTTCGCCTCGCCGGGGCGGCGGTCGCGGGTCACACCCGGCGTATCGTCCACCAGCGCCAGCTTCTTTCCGACGAGACGGTTGAAAAGCGTGGACTTGCCGACATTGGGGCGCCCGACTATGGCGACGGTGAAGCTCATTGATCCTGGTTCCTTAAAGCACGTCTGCCCAAAACGTTACCTGTTTTGGGCAAAGGACATGCGTAAAATAATGAGTTGGATCGCTTTGGCAATGCGGAGAATGCCGGCGCGATCTTTGTCGGGCAGCCGTGTTAGGCAGCCTTGCCCGAAGCGGTGATATTGTCGAGCATGATCTGCGCGCGGTTCGTCACGTTGCGCGGCGCTTGCGCGTCGCCAACGATCTGCTCGAACCATTGTTTGGCCTTGACGAAATCGCCGGCCTTGTAGGCGGCAAGACCCAGCGCCTCACGGGCTGACGCCCGCATGGTCTGGCCTTCCGCGCTCAGCGGCTCGGCCAGTGCGACGACTTGGTCATAGGTGCCGTTATCCACCAGCAGCCACGCCGCGCGCACCTTGGCGGTATCGCGGAAGACCTGCGGTGCGGATGTGTCGTTGCCGATGGCGGTGAAGGCGGCGATGGCGCCGGCCGCATCGCCCTTCTGCGACAGCAGCGTGGCCGAGCGGAACTTCGCCAGAACCGGATAATTGCCGTGACCGGAGGTTTCCAGATCGGCGAAGGCCTTCAGCGCCTCATCCGTCTTGTTGTCCGAAGCAAGCTTCAGCGCCGCAAGGAACTGGTCGCCGGAATTCGAAGCGCGGCTGGTGTTCCAGTATTCGTAGATACCGGCACCAGCGGCGCCGAGAACCACGAGAACGGCCGCACCCACGACCACGATACCGTAACGGCCCCAGAAGCGCGACAGCTGCTCGGAACGGATCTGCTCGTTCACTTCGCGGATAAAGGTATCATTTTCGTTTGCCATCAAATTCTCCGTTACCCGCGCGGAGATCGTCGCCGATCCATCCGTTCGCGGACATACCAAGCCGCTTACCCGGGTCAGCAAAAGCCAGACCGACCGGGTCATGGTCGGCCTTCTAGCCTATTTTGCCTGATATGTAAGGGGGAAACGTTGATTTCCTACAGGACGATGGGCTGAACGCCGATCAACCATTCGTGCAGTTTCAGGATGAAAGCACCCCACAGGACGATGCCGCCGACAATGGCCACCAGATCGTAGCGGCCTGAAACGAAGTCCCGGACCACTTTTTCGCCCACTCGTTCCCGGCGCTTCAGCGAAATCCGCATCACCACGCCCCAGGCAAGGAACGATGCGAAAAGAAGGATCGAAGACGTCTCACCATTGGCCAGAAGATGCGCAAGCGCCCAGATTTTAACCGAGAGGATGAGCGGATGTTTCGTCTTCACTGCGATGTGGCCAGCCGGTATGAGGCTGGCGATAAGACAGATCATCGCCGGCAGCATCAGGGTCACGGCGAGATGGCTCGTCCAGACAGGCGGATACCACAACATTCCGGTTTCCTGCCGCGCTTCGCCGAAGGCATAGATGACGAGGCCGAGCGTGATGAGGCTGACGAGGGAATAGACGCCCTTGAAGGGGCCTTCCCCCATCGCCGCGATCATCCGCGCGCGAAATTGCGGTGCGACCACCTTCAAAAGATGGGTCAGCAGGAACAAGGCAAGACAGAGTGCGAGAAAAAGCATGAAACACGGTCCCCCGGGTGGAACGAAGCGGCCCTATCACCGCAAGCTGCAACAGGAATTAGGCCGAAAGTCACGAAAACGCCAGACTATTCAAAGCTTCGCCTTATTCCACCCGCAAAAGGCCACGGTGTTTCATATGACGGATAACTGATGTTTCGCTCACTTGCCGCTTTTTCCCTGTCGCTTCTCGCCGCCCTTCCCGCTTTTGCCGAAGAGGCCGAGAAGCCGAAGCAGCTCGTCATCGTCTCCTTCGACGGTGCGGGCGACAACTCGCTGTGGGAAAGAAGCCGGGCGACGGGCAAGCAAGTCGGCGCGCATTTTACCTATTTCCTGGCCTGCACGCTGGTGATGGACAGGAAGACCAGCGCCAAGACCTATCAGGGACCCGGCCAGAAGGCGGGTCGCTCCAATGTCGGTTTCGGCCAGTCGCCGGAAGAGGTGGAGGCAAGGCTCAGAAACATCTGGGCCGCCTATCGCGAGGGTCACGAAATCGGCAACCACACCTGCGGCCATTTCGATGGCGGGCAATGGACCGCCGAACAATGGGACGGCGAATTCACCACCTTCACCAGCACGCTGGAAAACGCCTGGCAGATGATCGGCAAGAAGGGCGAGGAACCTGAAGGCTGGCGCGAGATGGTGAAAAAGATCAATGGTTTCCGCGCGCCCTATCTCTCGCAGGGGCCGGCGCTGACCGAAGCGCAGAAAAAGCACCGTTTCGTTTATGACGCCACCAGCATCACCAAGGGGCCGGAATGGCCGGTGGAGCGCGACGGCATAGAGCATTTCGGCCTGCCGCTCATTCCCGAAGGTCCGGGCAACCGCCCGATCATCGCCATGGACTACAACCTCTTCATCCGCCACTCCATCGGCGTCGAAACGCCGGATCGTTCGAAGGAATTCGAGGAACGCGCCTATACGGCCTTCCGCAATGCATTCGACAGGCAATATAATGGCGAGCGCATTCCGCTGCAGATGGGCTTTCACTTCGTGAAGATGAATGGCGGCGCCTATTGGAACGCCTATGAGCGGCTTCTGCGCGAAGTCTGCGGCAGGCAGGATGTCGCCTGTGTGAGCTATGCCGAGGCGATGCCGATGATCGAGGCGCGGAAGAAGCAGAAGACCGAGGGCTGAATCTTCTCAGCTAATGAAAAAGGCGGCCAATCGACCGCCTTTTTTCGTCAGGGCTTGTTGGCCGCCAGCTCGCCGGCTTCCGCTTCGCGCTGAAGATAGCGCTCGTCAATATCCGGCAGGGGCTTGTCGTCGATCGCGGCCTCGAAGGCCACAAGACGTTTGTGGATGGACAGCAGCTCGATGATCGTGGTCCATGAATTGACCAGATACTGGAACGAATTGCTGACCTGACCGAAGGCCGTGGCGATCTGCTGGTAGATACCATAGGTGATCTTACCCGCCACGATGGTCGGAACGAGCATCAGAAGCAGGAACACCGCATCGGCCTGAATGTAGAAATACCGTGCGACGTTGAAATAGAGATAGTGCCAGTACATGCGGAAATAATTCTTCCGCACATTGGAGTAGAGTTCCTTGACTGTCGGCGGCTGGGCGCGGTCGGCGTGGTCCTCGCCATAGACGAGCTCCTTGCGGTAGGCGGCTTCCACGCGCTGGTTGCGGAAGTTCAGGCCGGGCAGTTTGATGCCGACTGTCGCCAGAAGCACCGTACCGAAGATGGACCAGACGATTGCCAGCCAGAACAACGCATGCGGCACTTCACCGAGGATCGGCAATTCCGAGACATAGGACGACAGCGCAAACAGGATCGGCAGGAAGACGACGAGCGTCATCACCGAATTGATGAGCGTAATACCCAACCCCTCAAGCGTTGAGGAGAACCGCATCGTATCTTCCTGAACGCGCTGGGACGCACCTTCGATGTGACGCAGCTTTTCCCACTTCGACATGTAGAAGTCGTTCATCGCGGTTCGCCAGCGGAAGATATAATGGCTGGTGAAGAAATCCGTCAGGATCGAAACCGCCATGCTGAGAAAGGCGATTTTGGCGAAGACGATCTGAAGGCTGTAGAAATCCCAGACCTCGATACCCGGCTGTTTCGAAAGGGCATTTTGCAGAAGATCGCCGAAAGGCCGCCGGAAATTGTTGATGACGACGGAAATCTGAACGCCGAAATAGGTGACCGCGATAATCAGCAGCGATCCCCAGATGGACCAGAATTTCCACGGATGATCCTTGGCGATAACGGTCCACACGCCGCCGAACGCCGCCAGACACAATGCGAGATAGGCGTAAAAGAACAGGTTAGCCGGGACCAGGAAGTAGCTGAGATCGTAGGGTTCCTGTTCAGGCATTACATAGCCCCAAGACCGACCTAACCCTTCAACGATGAAGTACCATCCGAGAATGGCGAAAAAAGCCCAGATAATGGCCGACGTGAAGAAGATTTTCGGTTTGGGAAAGAAGGAATGAAACACGTTTCGAACTCACGCGCGTTTGAAATCAGCCATTATTGGCGAAGCACTTATTGGCCCGAACCTAGGGCAGAAATTTGTGCACAGCAATGAAGAAGCGTCGACCTTAACAAGATGTAAGGCGCGTGCGACGGACAATCCCCAAGGGAAACACCGGATGAAAGGCAGGAAAGACGGCCCCAGCCTAGCGCCGCCGCTCCGTCGCGAGCACCGGCAGCATCAGCAGAATGCTGACGACGAGCACGGCGGAAGCGAGAATGCTGGGCGCGGTAAAACTTCCCGTTACCTCGGCAATCCAGCCCGCGGCAAGCGGCCCGACAATCTGCCCCGTGCCGAAAGCGGCCGTCATCAGCGCAAAGGCGCGACGCGGGCTCGGCCCGGCAAATTCCCGGCCGAGCTGCAGGCCATAAGCGGTGATGACCATGAAGGTCAGCCCGAGAAGCAGGCCTCCGGCGAGAACACCCGGCACCGGCGGCAGCATGACGGAAGCGAAAACACCGACGGCTTCGACGGCAAGCACGATGACGAAGGCGCGTTTCAGCCCCTGCGATTTCAAGACCGGTTTCCAGAGGAAAAGCGAAATGGCGGCGGCGCAGCCGGTGATGAACCAGACCAGAAACTCCACGAAAGCACCGGCTGCGGCCATGCGGGCAATCGCCACGATGAAGGTGGCGGTGATGACGTAACCGAAACCGAAAAGCCCATAGGCCAGCGTCGTCAGGAAGAGCGGCCGCGTCCAGTTGAGCGGCGGCTCCGCCACCGAGGATGCATGTCGCGGCGGGCCTGCGGGCAGCACCCGCCAGACGAGAATGAATGTGATGAAGGAAAAGACAGCACCTGCGATCCACTCCTCCCGCCATGAGGAACCGCCGCCGTCAAAAACGACGCCGATCAGATAGACCGCAAGCGAGGAGATCGCGATGCCCGCACCGACGCCGCCATAATGCAACGCCTGAACGCTGTCCCTGCCCGCCTTGACGGCATGGCCGATAACGATCTGCGAGGTGAAGATCATGGTCAGCGCGCTGGCGACACCGGCCAGAAACCGGATGACGGTGAAGGCCGCGACGGAATTGAAAGCCGCCATGGCAAGCAACAGTGCCCCGGTGGAAAACAGGCCGCAAAGCGCCACCAGCCGTTCCCGCCCCGAACCCCACGAATAGGCTGCGAGAACCGCCCCGGCCAGATAACCGGCGAAATTCCCGGCCGCCACGATCCCCGCATCCCCCGCCGAAAGCGGAACATCCGCCATCATGCCGGGCAGAATGGGGGTGAAGGAAAAGCGGCCGAAACCCATGGCGGAGGCCATCATCAACGCCCCGGAAAATCCAAGTGCGGTCAGATGTCTGGCGGAAAGTGGCTTGTCGATGCTCATGCATGGCTTATCGCAACGGGGCGGATAAGGGACAAGCGAGTTATTTTGATCGGCGTTATAAGCGGTCGTTATCGGTTCAAGACCTAAGGTGAAGGATACCGCGCCGCGCCTTCCAACCCTCATTCCTGTGCTTGTCACAGGAATCCAGCCGCCGCGCGTCCGCGCGGCGAAAAGACTCCTTTCAGCTCAAGGACTTGGGCTGGCTGGATCCCTGCGACAAGCACAGGGATGAGGAGATGGAAGAGTTTTGAATACGGCAAGTCCGCACTGCTGGGCGGGCTATGCGTCTGCCATCGCAAACGTCTGCAATGCTCCCTCACTCAGCCAGCGTCAGCACCAGCGGCCCGTTCTTGGTCGCAACCACGGTATGCTCATACTGCACCGTCGGCGCGCTCGGATCGCTATAGAGCGTCCATGGATCGTCATCGCCGTCTTCGGCCCAATAGGCGCCCGTCGAGAGAAACGGCTCGACGGTGAACACCATGCCTTCCTGCATGATGCGCCGCTCGTCCTTGTCCGGCCAGGTCGCCAGTTCCTTCGGCTCCTCGTGCAGCGAGCGGCCGATACCGTGGCTGGCGAGATTGGTGATCAGCGTATAGCGGTTCTTCTTGGCAAAGGCGCCGATGGCATTGCCGATATCGGCGAAAGGCCGGCCGGTTTTCACCTGCTGCAGGCCCGTCCACATGGCGCGTTTGCCATCGCGGCACAGCCGCTCGATGTCCTTCTTCACCGGCGGCACGGCGAAAGACGAGCCGGTATCGCCGAAAAAGCCGTTCTTCACCGCCGAGACATCGATATTGACGAGGTCGCCCGCCTTGATGATGCGCGGCCCCGGAATGCCATGAGCCACTTCCTCATTGACGCTGATGCAGGTCGCGCCGGGAAACTTGTAGCAGAATTCCGGCGCCGATTGCGCACCGTTATCTTCCAGCACCTTGCGGCCGATGGCATCCAGCTCGGCCGTGGTGATGCCGGGTTCCAGCGCGTCCGCCATGGTCTGCATCGCGACGGCGCACAAACGGCCGATGTCCTTCAGCAGAACCAGTTCTTCTTCGGTGGAAATGACCATGTCTCTGTCCGTCGTTCTGTATGGCGGGTCTCAAAACGCCCGCCTTGGCAATCATCAGGCCGTGGCTTTCACCGGATCGGCGCTCCCCGTCAATTCTTTTCTGACGATCGGGGCGACTTTCGTACCATAAAGCTCGATGCCGCGCATGATCTGATCGTGCGGCATCAGGCCGATGGCCATCTGCAGCAGGAAGCGGTCATTCCTGAACACGCCATGCGCCTTGATGATCTTTTCCGCCACCAGCTCCGGCTCGCCAAGGAAGAGATTGCCCTCCGGCCCACGCGCCGCATCGAAATGCGCACGGTTCGTTGGCCCCCAGCCGCGCTCGCGGCCAATGCGGTTCATCACTTCCGCCTGCGGCCCGTAAAACTGGTCGGCCGCCTTGTCGGTGGTGTCAGCGATGAAGCCGTGCACATTGATGCTGGTGCGCAGTTTCGTTTTCTCCTGACCCGCCCGTCGTGCTGCCTCGTGGTAGAGATCGAACAGCGGTGCGAAGCGGCGATATTCCCCGCCGATGATGGCAAGCGCCACCGGCAGCCCCATGGCGCCAGCCCGCGCCACCGATTGCGGCGTGCCGCCAACGGCGATCCAGACGGGCAGACGCTCCTGCAACGGACGCGGATAGACGCCGCGCCCGTTAATGGCAGGGTGCTTGGTGCCGGACCAGGTGACGATTTCCTGCTCCCGCAGCGCCAAAAGCAGATCGAGCTTTTCGGCGAAGAGCACATCGTAATCCTCGAGATCGTAACCGAACAGCGGATAGGATTCGATGAAGGACCCGCGCCCCGCCATGATTTCGGCGCGACCGTTCGAGAGGAGATCGACGGTCGAAAACTGCTGGAACACCCGCACCGGATCGTCCGAACTCAGCACCGAAACGGCGCTAGTCAGGCGAATATTCTTCGTCTTCACCGCCGCCGCAGCGAGCACGGTGGAGGGTGAGGAGACGACATAGTCCGGACGGTGATGCTCCCCGAGGCCAAAGACATCGAGCCCGACCTGATCGGCAAGCTCGATCTCTTCGATGAGTTCCCGCAGCCGGCGCGCGCCTTCCGGCCCACGGCCATCGGCGGGGTTGGGATTGACATCCGCGAATGTGTAAAGACCGAGTTCCATAGATGATACCTCTGTTTGCTTGCCTCAGAGATAGGGACGGAAGCCCCGGCAGGCAAATGCAGAATCTGGCGCAAAATCTGGATGCTTAGCTTCGAAAAAATGGATGGGCGCGGCCCGTTTCACCGCGCAACCGAACTCCCCCGAAATGGCGCCCTAAATGGCGATTGCCAGCCCGCCCCCTTTGGGCATACCTTGCTTAAACATGTGCGAAGTAATGCAAAAAGGGGAAAGCATGCATCGGACAGTTATCGTGACGGGCTCTACAAGCGGTATCGGCCTTGCGATTGCGCAGCGATTTGCGCGGGAGGGCGCCAATATTGTGCTGAACGGTTTCGGCGATGAGGACGAGATCGAAAAACTTCGCCTTTTGCTGGAAGCGGAAAGCGGCGGGCGCGTGCTTTATCACCCCGCGGACATGACGAAACCGGACGAGGTCGCCGATCTCATTCAATCCTCGCACGAAAAACTCGGCTCGGTGGATGTGCTCGTCAACAATGCCGGCATCCAGCATATCGCGCCCATCGAGGAGTTTCCGACGGAAAAATGGGACTGGATCATCGCCATCAATCTGACCAGTTCCTTCCATACCATGCGGGCTGCGATACCGCTGATGAAGAAGGCCGGCAAAGGCCGTATCATCAACATCGCATCCGCCCACGGTCTCGTCGCCTCGCCGTTCAAATCAGCCTATGTGGCGGCCAAGCACGGCATCATGGGCCTGACGAAGACGGCAGCGCTCGAGCTCGCGCAGACCGGGGTTACCGTCAACGCCATCTGTCCGGGTTATGTGCTCACCCCGCTCGTCGAAAAGCAGATACCGGAAATGGCCAAGGTGCGCGGCATCAGCGAAGAAGCGGTGAAGAACGACGTGATGCTGGAGCTGCAGGCAACCAAGCAGTTCGTCACCGTCGATGACGTGGCAGCCGCCGCGCTGTTTCTGGCAAGCGACGCGGCAAGCAACATCACCGGTACCCATATTTCCGTCGACGGCGGCTGGACGGCGCAATAATTGCCGAAATTTATTTCCGTTTTGGAAACAATGAATTGCCAAAACGGAAATCGATATACGCCTGCGGGCGTGCATATGATGCGCAGGGATAATGACAAGAAACCGGCTCGGCAGCCGGTCAAAAAAGCAGGGCATTGCATGAACGACGCGATCAGCTTCATCCTCAACAGCGAAACCATCTCGCTGAAGGATTTCGGACCGACAGACACGCTTCTCGATTATCTCCGCATCAGCAAGCGGTTGACCGGGACCAAGGAAGGTTGCGCCGAAGGCGATTGCGGCGCCTGCACGGTGCTGGTCGGGCGGCTGCTGGACGGTTCGCTGCGTTATGAGAGCGTCAATGCCTGCATCCGCTTTTTAGGTTCGCTGCACGGCACCCATATCGTGACGGTCGAGCATCTGGCCGCGCGCGACGGCACGCTTCACCCCGTGCAGCAGGCGATGGTGGATTTCCACGGCTCGCAATGCGGTTTCTGCACGCCGGGCTTCATCATGTCGCTTTACGGCCTCTGGCTTTCCAGTGAAAACCCCGGCCGCGCCGACATCGAAAAGGCGCTGCAAGGCAATCTCTGTCGATGCACGGGTTATGAGCCGATCGTGCGCGCCGCCGAAAAGATCGCCGCTGCCCGCCCGAGCGCCCTCTTCGACCCGCTGCAACGGGACCGCACCGATATCATGGCAAGGCTCTGGGCGATCCGCGCCAATGAAACGATCACCGTCACCCACGGCGAGGACCGCACCATCATTCCGGCGACACTGGCCGAACTGACCGAGATTTACGCTGCTGAGCCGAAGGCGACCATCGTGGCCGGCTCCACCGATGTCGGCCTGTGGGTAACGAAGCAGATGCGGGCGCTGAACCCGGTCATCTTCATCAACAATCTCGGGGATCTGCAAACCATCGCCGTAGATGAGGACGGCGTGACACTCGGTGCCGGCGTCACCTACAGCCAGGCTTTCAAGACCATTGCGGAACGCTTCCCGCCGCTTGCCCGGCTGTTCGACCGTCTCGGCGGCGAGCAGGTGCGCAATATGGGCACCATCGGCGGCAATATCGCCAACGGTTCGCCCATCGGCGACACGCCTCCGGCGCTGATCGCGCTCGGGGCGACGCTGACCTTGCGATCCTCCTCCGGTAACCGCAGCCTGCCGCTGGAAAGCTATTTCATCGACTATGGCAAACAGGACCGGCTGAGCGGCGAATTCGTCGAAAAGATCTTCATCCCGTTCCGGAAGCCGGAAAGCAGCTATGCCGTCTACAAGATTTCCAAACGCCGCGACGAGGATATTTCCGCGCTCTGCGGCGCTTTCAACCTGACGCTCGATGCCGACGGCGCGGTCGAAGACATCCGCATCGCCTTCGGCGGCATGGCCGGCACGCCGAAACGCGCCGCGCATCTGGAGGCAGCCCTTCTCGGCAAGCCCTGGCGCCAGGAAACGATCGATGCGGCGCGCGATGTGCTGGACGAGGATTTCACCCCGCTGACCGACTGGCGGGCGACTGCCGAATATCGGCAACTGACGGCCAAGAACCTGCTGACGCGGTTTTTCCTCGAGACTTCGGGGCAAAAGCAGGAACTTGTGCGTTTTGTACTGGAGGAGGCTTGAACCATGGACACCACAAGCTTCGACAAGACCAAAACCGAAATCGACGGCCCGATGCACGCTTCGCTCTGGCACGATTCCGCCCATAAGCATGTGACGGGCAGCGCCGAATATATCGACGATATTCCCGAACCCGCCGGACTGATCCACGGCGCTCTCGGCCTTTCTGACCGGGCACATGCCGAAATCGTCTCGATGGACCTCTCGGAAGTGGAAAAAACACCCGGCGTGCTCTGGGTCATGGTTGCCAAGGACGTGCCCGGCGAAAACGACATCTCTTCCGGCGGCCGTCACGACGAGCCGCTGCTTGCCGAAACCAAGGTGGAATTTCACGGCCAGCCGATCTTCGCGGTTTTTGCCGAAACCCGCGATATCGCCAGAAAGGCGGCCCGCAAGGCGAAGATCACCTATAAGGACCTGCCGCATTTCACCGATATCGATACGGCGATTGAAAATGGCGGCGCGCTCGTTATCGATCCGATGACACTCAAGCGTGGCGATGCCAAGCTGGAAATGGATGTTGCGCCCCGCCGCCTCACCGGCACGATGCGGATCGGCGGGCAGGAGCATTTTTATCTCGAAAGCCACATCGCGATGGCCGTGCCGGGCGAGGATGACGAGGTAACGCTGTGGAGCTCCACCCAGCATCCAAGCGAAATCCAGCACATCGTCAGCCATATGCTTCAGGTCCCGTCCAACGCCGTCACGGTGCAGGTGCGCCGCATGGGCGGCGGTTTCGGCGGCAAGGAAACGCAGGGCAACCAGTTCGCCGCCCTCTGCGCCATCGCCGCCAAGAAGCTGAACCGGACCGTGAAAATCCGCCCCGACCGCGACGAGGACATGACGGCCACCGGCAAACGCCACGATTTCCGCGTCGATTACGAGCTTGGCTTCGACGAGGAAGGCCGTATCCACGCCGTCGACGCCACCTATGCCGCCCGCTGCGGCTTTTCCTCCGATCTTTCCGGCCCGGTGACGGACCGCGCGCTGTTTCACGCTGATTCCAGCTATTTCTACCCGCATGTGCATCTCACCTCGCGGCCGCTGAAAACCCACACCGTCTCCAACACCGCCTTTCGCGGTTTCGGCGGCCCGCAGGGCATGCTGGGCGCGGAACGTTTCATCGAGGAAATCGCCTATGCGGTGGGCAAGGACCCGCTCGATATCCGCAAGCTGAATTTCTACGGCGAGATCGGCTCGGGCCGCACCACGACGCCCTATCATCAGGAGGTCGAGGACAATATCATCGCCCGCATCGTCGAGGAGCTGGAAACCTCCAGCGACTATCGCGCGCGACGCGAGGCGATCATCGAGTTCAACAAAACGAGCCCGATCATCCGCAAGGGCATCGCGCTCACCCCAGTCAAATTCGGCATCTCCTTCACCATGACCGCCTTCAATCAGGCCGGCGCTCTGGTGCATATCTATAATGACGGCTCCATCCACCTGAACCATGGCGGCACCGAAATGGGTCAGGGCCTCTACACCAAGGTGGCGCAGGTGGTGGCCGATGCCTTCCAGGTGGATATCGGCCGGGTGAAGATCACAGCCACGACCACGGGCAAAGTGCCGAATACCTCGGCCACCGCCGCCTCCTCCGGTACGGACCTTAACGGCATGGCGGCCTATGACGCCGCCCGCCAGATCCGCGAAAGGCTGGTCAAATTCGCCGCCGAGAACTGGAACGTGCCGGAAGAAGAGGTCGTCTTCCTGCCGAACCGGGTGCGCATCGGCCTTGAGGAAATCGCCTTCAATGATTTCATCAAAAAGGCCTATTTCGCCCGCGTGCAGCTTTCCGCCGCCGGTTTTTACAAGACGCCGAAAATCCACTGGGATCGCGCCGCCGGTCGCGGCACGCCATTTTATTATTTCGCCTATGGCGCGGCCTGCTCGGAAGTGTCGATCGATACGCTCACCGGCGAATATATGATGGAGCGCACCGATATCCTCCACGATGTCGGCAAGTCGCTGAACCCGGCCATCGATATCGGCCAGATCGAGGGCGCCTTCGTGCAGGGCATGGGCTGGCTGACGACCGAGGAATTATGGTGGGATGGCAAGGGACGGCTGCGCACCCATGCGCCCTCCACCTACAAGATTCCGCTCGCCTCCGACCGGCCGAAGAGCTTTAACGTCAAGCTGGCGGAATGGGCGGAAAATGCCGAACCCACCATCGGCCGTTCCAAGGCCGTGGGCGAACCGCCCTTCATGCTGGCGATCTCTGTTCTCGAAGCCCTCTCCATGGCCGTCGCCTCCGTTGCCGATTACAAGGTTTGCCCGCGCCTCGATGCACCGGCAACGCCCGAGCGGGTGCTGATGGCGGTGGAACGGCTGAAGAAGGTGTGAGGGGAGACCCATGACTTCCCTCTCCAGCTTCCTCACGCAATATCCAGCCACGATCCTCGTGGAAATCGAGGCAGTGAAAGGGTCCTCGCCGCGTGAGGCCGGAACCTTCATGCTGGTCTCGCAAGACGGCCTGTGGGAAACCATTGGCGGCGGGCAGTTCGAATATATGGCCATGGACCACGCCCGGGCGATGCTGCGGAGCGGTTCTACCGAAGACCGCATGGATATTCCGCTGGGCCCGGAAATCGGCCAGTGCTGCGGCGGCCGCACCCTGCTCCGGTTCCGGCTGATAACGGCGGAAATCGCGGCAGCGCTGGAGGCGAGAGTGAAGGGCGAGGCCGAGCAACAGCCCTCCGTCTTCATTTTCGGCGCGGGCCATGTCGGGAAGGCACTGGCCGAGGCGCTGTCGCTGCTGCCCCTGACGCTGACAGTGGTGGAAACGCGGGAAAACGAACTGCACGATCTTCCAGTGAACGTCGCATCCGTGCTGACCCCCATGCCGGAGGCGCTCGTCGCGAAAATTCCGGCAAATGGCGCGGCCATCATCGTCACCCACGATCACGCGCTCGATTTCCTCATCGCGAAGGAAGCGCTTGCCCGCGACGATCTCGCCTATGTCGGCATGATCGGCTCGAAGACCAAACGCGCCACCTTCGCCCATTGGCTGGAGCGGGAGGGAGAGCCCCTGTCCCGCCTTGCAAAGCTCATCCTGCCCATCGGCGGCAACAGCGTCAGGGACAAGCGGCCTGCGATCATAGCGGCCCTTGTGGCAGCCGAGTTGCTGCAAGCAATTTCCGCTGCCGAAACCCGTCGCAGCGAAAATCGACACGGCCATCCTCAAGGCCAAGATCACGCCTGAGCCCATCCGGCAGGCTTTCATCCGCCAGATTGTCCGGTGCAATGCTTTCAAGGGTAAACCGTTCCGCTCTCCGCAGGCCCGCACGCAGGCGGGACCACGCGCGCAAGAGTGCTGTGCGCATGTTCGTCTCCATTCAAAAATGTCAGAAGCTCAGTTGATGAATTGAGCTAAAAATGCTCTGTTTTCCGGAGAAAAACCAATGAAACCTTCGGCAATTGGCATAAAGAGAACTTATCCATGAAAATGTCCCGCCAGTTTCCCCTCAATGCCCTGCGGGTGTTCGAAGCTGCCGCAAGGCATCTGAGCTTCACCAAGGCCGGCGAAGAGCTGGGCATGACCCAGACGGCGGTGAGCTATCAGGTGAAACTGCTGGAGGAGAATATCGGCGAGCCGCTCTTCATCAGAAAGGCGCGGCAGGTCTCGCTGACGGAGGCCGGGCAGAAACTTGCGCCGAAAGTCGCGGAAGCCTTCAACAATCTGCGGGAGGCCGTCGACAATGTGCGCGACACGTCCGACGCGACCCTGACAATCCATTCCACCGCTACCTTCGCCTCACGCTGGCTTTCGCGGCATCTGGGTGCTTTCCAGCTTGAACATCCCTCGATTGCCGTGCGGCTCGACACATCAAGCGCATTGATCGATTTTTCCCAGTCGGACTGCGATGTCGCCATTCGCTGGAGCAAAGATAACGGCAAAGGGCTGATCTACCATCAACTGCTGCGTGGCGTTTACACGCCGATGCTGCATCCGGGCCTTGCCGACAGCATCGGCGGATTGCACAAGCCGGAAGACCTGCTGCGCCTGCGCATCATCGATCCCGGCGACATCTGGTGGAGCCAATGGTTTCGGGAAGTGGGTGTTGAAAATCCCGGCCTCGACCGTTATCCCCGCAGCCGCCTCAATGTGCAGGCCTTCGAAGCCGCCGCCGCAATTGCCAGCCAGGGGGTGGCCATGCTCACCCCGGAACTCTATGCCGATGAGATTGCGCTCGGCCGCCTGTATCAACCCTTCGAGCACCTCAGCAGCGAAGGAAAGAACTATTGGCTGGTCTACCCCGAAAACCGCCGGAACATTCGCAAGATCAGGCTGTTCCGCGACTGGATATTGAAGCGGATCGAGGAAAGCCGGCCGCAGCAACTGCCTCAAAACCCCATGTCCGGCGCATAAAAACAGCGCGGCGTGTCCTCATCCGGAAACAGGCAGAGATGATATTCGCCATCCTCGGATCGTCTTGCCTCGCGCTGCGACCAGTTGAAGACATGGCGTCGCGTGACCATGCGGTGATCGCCGGGTGCGAGCGAGACCTCGTAACCGTCAGGCGTGACACGAACACTGCGCGTGGGAATCATCTGGCAGTCGCCGGTTTCGGCGTCGCCATTGCAGCAATAGCTTTCATATTTGAACCCCTTGTGGGATTCATGGGCAAGCGCGGTGGCGCTGAACGCCAGAGATAAGAAGAGGACCGTCAGAACAAGGCGCATCGGCATGGTCTCCGTTGAAACAACGGCGGCTGCCGGAAGATCATTGCGTCCCTTTATTCAAATTTCACATCAATACCCACCCGGACACAACGGCGCCGGGAACTGCGATACCTGCCCCCTGATCTGCCCCCACCCAGGGTTCGCAGCGCCCGCTTTCGGAAGAACCGCCAGCGAAACATGTCATGGAAGCCCTGCGCATCGGCGTAAAACCGGAATGGATTTCCGGCAAGGCGCCCCGCAGGACTCCGCAGCCTTATATTTTAGCACATCGGCAGACTGCACAAAGGATAATAGCTGAGTCGCGTTAGCCAGCTAAGCACAAACTATGCGACAGGAATGAGCGGCTGCAACTTTACCGGGCCAACCCACGTGCACGGGCGAACTCAATTGAGATTGCAGACACAAAGGCGTCAGATTGTGAACAATCACCTCCTGCCCTCTGCTTTTCCCTTTCCTAAAGGTCAAATTTCTCGCAAGGTGCGCTGCACAAGGATCAGGGGAACCGCATGTACGAATATGCCATTGCGTGGGAATGGATGGCCTTTGCCGTCCGCTGGCTCCACGTCATCACCGCCATCGCCTGGATCGGCTCATCCTTTTATTTCATCGCGCTCGATCTCGGGCTGGTCAAACGGCCGCATCTGCCGCCGGGGGCCTATGGCGAGGAATGGCAGGTGCATGGCGGCGGCTTTTATCACATCCAGAAATATCTGGTCGCGCCTGCCCAGATGCCCGAGCACCTGACATGGTTCAAATGGGAAAGCTACGTCACCTGGCTTTCCGGCTTCGCCATGCTCTGCATCGTTTATTACGGCGGCGCCGATCTCTTCCTCATCGATCATTCCGTGCTGGCGCTCACCCAGTTCCAGGCCATCTGTCTGTCGCTCGCCTCGCTTGCCATCGGCTGGCTGTTTTACGATTTCCTCTGCAAATCGCCGCTCGGCAACAATACATGGGGCCTGATGATCGTGCTCTATGTCGCGCTGGTGGCGATGGCATGGGGTTACACACAGGTTTTCACCGGCCGCGCCGCCTTCCTGCATCTCGGCGCCTTTACCGCCACCATCATGTCGGCGAATGTGTTCTTCATCATCATCCCCAACCAGAAGATCGTCGTCGCAGACCTGATCGCCGGGCGCACGCCGGACCCGAAATATGGCCGCATCGCCAAGCAGCGCTCGCTGCACAACAACTACCTGACGCTGCCCGTCATCTTCTTCATGCTGTCGAACCATTATCCGCTGGCCTTTGCCACGCAGTTTAACTGGATCATCGCAGCACTGGTCTTCCTGATGGGCGTCACCATCCGCCACTGGTTCAACACGACCCATGCCCGCAAGGGCAAGCCGACTTGGACCTGGCTGCTGACCGCCCTCATCTTCATCGTCATCATGTGGCTTTCCACCGTGCCGAAGGTGCTGACCGGCGAAGAAGAACAGAAGGCCGCAACGCTTTCGCCGATGCAGCAGCAATTCGTCGCCGACGCCCATTTCGCCAAGGCGCGCGATGTGGTTCAAGGCCGCTGTTCCATGTGCCATGCGGCCGAACCGGTGTGGGAAGGCGTGCCCTTCACACCGAAATCGGTGAAGCTCGAAACCGACGAACAGATCGCCGCCCATGCGCGTGAAATCTATTTGCAAGCCGGCCGCAGCCATGCCATGCCTCCCGGCAACATCACCGCCATCACCCCGGATGAGCGCAAGCTGCTGACCGCATGGTATGAAAGTGCGGTTTCCGGGGCTGCAAAAGCCGAAGGAAAGACCGAATGAGCATGGTTCTGCTGCGTGGCCGCCTGCTGAGCTTCCGCCGCGCGCCGCTCGCAATCGACGATACGCAAAGCTATCTCTATATCGAAGACGGCGGCCTGCTTCTCGAAAACGGCAGGATCGCCGCCATCGGCGACTACGCCGATATCCGCAAGCAAGCCCCCGAAGACGTCGAGGAAAAGGATCACCGGCCGCATCTCATCGTGCCGGGCCTCATCGACATGCACCTGCATTTCCCGCAGATGCAGGTCATCGGCTCCTATGCCGCCAACCTGCTGGAATGGCTGAACACCTATACTTTCCCGGAGGAATGCCGCTTCGTCGAAAGCGCCCATGCCCAGCGCATCGCCACGCATTTTTACGACGAGCTGCTGCGCCACGGCACCACCACGGCCGCCGCCTATTGCTCCGTGCACAAGACCTCCGCCGACGCCTTCTTCACTGAGGCCATGAAGCGCAACATGCTGATGGTGGGCGGCAAGGTGATGATGGACCGCAACGCCCCGCAGGGTCTGCTGGACACGCCGGAAACCTCCTATGACGAGACCCGCGCTGTCATCGCCGACTGGCACGGCAAAGGCCGCAACCACGTCGCCATCACGCCGCGCTTCGCCATCACCTCCACCCCGAAGCAGATGGAAGCCGCACAGGCGCTGGCGCAGGAATTTCCCGATCTCTTCATCCAGACGCATCTCTCGGAGAATCTCGACGAGATCAAATATACCTGTGAGCTTTACCCGGAAGCGACCGACTATACCGATATCTATGTGCGCTACGGCCTGATGGGCAAAAAGACCCTGCTCGGCCACGCCATCCACCTCTCGGAGCGCGAGGCGGACGTGCTGTCGGAAACCGGCGCAGTGGCGGTGCATTGCCCCACCTCGAACCTCTTCATCGGCTCCGGCCTCTTCCCGATGAAAAAACTGCAGCGGCGCGAAAAGCCCGTGCGCATCGCGGTTGCGACCGATATCGGCGGCGGATCGAGCTATTCCATGCTGCGCACCATGGATGAGGCCTACAAGATCCAGCAATTGCTGGGCGAGCGCCTCAACCCGCTGGAAAGCTGGTATCTGATGACCCGCGGCAATGCCGAGGCCCTCTCGATGGTCGACCGCATCGGCACGCTGGAGGCCGGCACGGACGCAGACATCACCGTGCTGAACGCTTCCTCGACACCCGCCATGGCGCTGAAGATGGAAGTAGTGAACAGCCTGACGGAAGAACTCTTCCTGATGCTGACCATGGGCGACGACCGCACGGTGGTGGAAACCTACGTGGCCGGCAAGGCGATGAAGAGCGTGCTGGCATAGTTCGGCTGGGGCCGAAACATAAAGCTGCGGCCTCATTTATATCGGTCACATATTAGAGTGAGCGGGTGCCGCGTCTTTCTTCTCCCCGAGGGGGAGAAGTCCGCGGCAGCGGGATGAGGGGGCAAGGGTGGTGAAATACGGCAACGTTGCCCCCTCATCCGACCCTTCGGGCCACCTTCTCCCCGGCGGGGAGAAGAAACCGTTCCGCATCCGCTCGCCTCTTAATGATCGCCCGACGCCATCGCGGCCGAAATGCGAATGACCTCTGGAGTGCGCCCTTGCCGGATTTAGACACAACCACAATGCTCATGGTCTTCGCGACCTTCACCATCGCGGGCATCGTCAAGGGCGTGACCGGCATGGGACTGCCCACCGTCGCCATGGGCGTGCTCGGCCTGTTCATGCCGCCCGTCCTTGCCGCAGGGCTGCTCATCCTGCCCTCCTTCATCACCAATATCTGGCAATTGCTGGCCGGGCCGGATTTCAGGGCCATCGTCGCGCGGCTGTGGCCGATGATGATCGCCATCGCCGCCGGCACCCTTATCGGGATCCGGCTGATGACGGCAGGCACCGGCGTCTGGACCACCTCGGCTCTCGGCCTCTGCCTCACGGCTTACGCGGCCTACAGCCTCTTCGCCAAACCCCTCTCCGTTCCGGCACGGCTGGAATCCAGGCTCTCGCCGGCCATAGGGCTGATAACCGGCCTGCTGACCGGCGGCACCGGAATTTTCGTCGTGCCCGCCGTGCCCTATATCCAGTCGCTCGGCTTCAACCGCGACGATCTCGTGCAGGCGCTCGGCCTTTCCTTCACCGTTTCGACCATTGCACTTGCCGCCGGCCTTACCTCGCAAGGCGCCTTCCGCGTCGAGCATCTGTCGCTTTCCGCACTCGCCGTGCTGCCCGCGCTTCTCGGCATGTGGCTCGGCCAGAAGATCCGTAACATCGTCAGCCCGGCAACATTCCGGCGCTGGTTCCTCATCTGCCTGCTTTTATTGGGAGCCGAGCTATTTTTGCGGGCTTTCTGGTGATCAACCCCGTCGATTTTGATGTTGCAACCGTCCCATTCATGTTATGTGAAGCCATCATTCAAATGTGAAGGCTTTATCCATGGGCAAAATCCTGACCATAGCTGACCTGAAGCAACAGGCTCAGCGCCGCGTGCCAAAAATGTTTTTCGACTACGCCGATAGCGGCGCATGGACGGAAGGCACCTACCGCGCCAATGAGGATGATTTTTCCAAGATAAAGCTGCGCCAGCGCGTGCTGGTGGATATGACCGACCGGTCGCTGGCCACAGAAATGGTCGGCGAGAAAGTTTCGATGCCGGTGGCGCTCTCCCCCACCGGACTGACCGGCATGCAACACGCCGATGGCGAAATGCTTGCCGCAAAAGCAGCCGAAGAATTCGGCGTGCCTTTCACGCTTTCCACCATGAGCATCTGCTCCATCGAGGATGTCGCCTCCGTCACCTCGAAACCCTTCTGGTTCCAGCTCTACGTGATGAAGGACCGGGACTTCGTCAACAATCTCATCGACCGCGCCAAGGCCGCCGGCTGCTCGGCACTGGTGCTGACGCTCGACCTGCAAATTCTCGGCCAGCGCCACAAGGATCTGCGCAACGGCCTCTCCGCACCGCCGAAATTCACCCCGAAACATATCTGGCAGATGGCGACCCGGCCGAAATGGTGCATGGACATGGCCCGCACCAAGCGCCGCAGCTTCGGCAACATCGTCGGCCACGCCAAAAATGTCTCCGACCTCTCCTCGCTCTCCTCCTGGACGGCGGAGCAGTTCGATCCGCGCCTGTCGTGGAAGGATGTCGAATGGATCAAGGAACGCTGGGGCGGCAAGCTCATCCTCAAGGGCATCCTTGACGAGGAAGACGCCCGCGCCTCGCTCGATACCGGCGCTGACGCCATCATCGTCTCCAACCATGGCGGCCGCCAGCTCGATGGCGCCCATTCCTCCATCGCCATGCTGCCGAAGATCGTCGATGCCGTCGGCGACAGGGTCGAGGTGCACATGGATGGCGGCATCCGCTCCGGCCAGGACGTGCTGAAAGCCGTGGCGCTTGGCGCCAAAGGCACCTATATCGGTCGCCCCTTCCTCTATGGCCTCGGTGCCGATGGCAAGCAGGGCGTGACGACGGCGCTGGAGATCATCCGCAAGGAAATGGATGTCAGCATGGCGCTTTGCGGCAAAAGGCTGATTACGGATGTGGACCGCAGCGTTCTGGCGTGATGGTGACAAGGCAGAAGGCGCTCCGGAAATGCAGGAGCCGCATTCTCTGCCGTCATGCCGGACTTGGATACCGGCATCCAGCCACGGCGCGTCTGCGCCGTGAAAAGACCCTTCTGCGATCAAGGACTTGATCGCGCTGGACCCCGGTATCCAAGTCCGGGGTGACGGCGTGCGGACGTTGCCCTCGCGAGCGCCCTCAGCAGCCAGTCTCAATGCCCCACCGTCTTCGAAAACACATTCACGATCACCACCCCCGTCACGATAAACCCGAGGCCGACGACGGCGGCGATATCCAGCGCCTGGCGGAACACGAAATAGCCGATGCCGGAAATCAGCACGATGCCGAGCCCGCTCCAGATCGCATAGGCCACGCCGACCGGCAGCGCCCGCAGCGTGAACGACAGCAGATAAAAGGCTGCACCGTAAAACAGCGCCATCAGCACCGTTGGCAAAAGCCGGGTGAACTGCTGCGACTGCTGCAGGAACGAGGTGGCGATGACCTCGCAGACAATGGCCGCGACGAGCGCCCCGTAGGTGAAGATAGCCGCGTTCATTGTTCCATTTCCTTTTTCGTCTGGGCGATCATCCGGGCCTTGAGAGCCGCCCTGTCGCCACCTGCCCTGCCGTCATCGGCCAGAAGATCGGCAAACCAGATGCCGTCAGCCGCAAGCCTTACGAGTTCCAATACCACCCCCTCATCCGTTTCCTTATGACGGGCGAGGCGCCCTTCGAACCAGCTGGTCCACATGCGCCTGAGCGACGGTTCACCGACCATCGACACCGATAACGCCGCCCATTGCCTGCCCGATTCCCGGTCGCGATCGGCGAAAACCGCGTTCACATAGGCCCTCGTGAAGCATCCGTAAGCTTCACAATCCTGTGAGATGAGCGCATCGATTTCCGCGTCCAGCGCCGAAAGAAGGTCCGCCATCACTGCCTCCAGCAAAGCCTGCTTGGAGGCGAAATGATGAAACAACCCGCCCTTCGTCACCCCGGCGGCGTCCGCAACCGCCTGCACGGAAAGTGCTGCAACACCCTGCTCGGCAGCGAGTTTCGCCGCGCAATCGAGAAGACTGCGGCGAACGATCTCAGGCTGCTTTTTCCGTTCATGTGCATTTTTCATGTTTCAAAACATACCGGACGGTAGGTTTCTTTGCAAGGAAATTGTGAGGGCTGCCGCCGGCTTGAAATTCATACTTAATTAAGCATGAAAGCGATCTCTAAAGTTTTAGCGGTTTTGTTGCCGGAAAGTGTCAGTAAAACTTCGCTCATCGCGGCGGACGAACAAAAGGGGTGGATTATGTCGGGAACGATCAAACGGGGAATGGCGGGCGCATGGGTCTTCGCACTCGCCTTCTTTTGCGCGATCCTCTCATTGCAGGCATCGCCTGCACAGGCCGGCTACGCCCATTTCATCATGGACGCCAATACCGGCAAGGTTCTGGCCGCGCGCAATGCCGATGTGCTGAACCACCCCGCTTCGCTCACCAAGATGATGACGCTCTACATGACCTTCGAAGCGCTGCATTCCGGCCGGCTTCGCTGGGACCAGAAGATAAAGATGTCCAAGAACGGTGCGGCCGTTATCCCCTCGAAGCTTTATGTGCGCCAGGGGCAGACCTTCACCGTGCGCGAGGCGGTCTACGGCATGATCGTCAAATCCGCCAACGACATGGCGGAAGGCATGGGCGATCATCTCGGCGGCTCCGAGGCAAGGTTTGCCGAGATGATGACCCGCAAGGCCCGCCAGCTCGGCATGACGAAAACGGTCTTCCGCAACGCTTCCGGCCTGCCCAGCAAATCGCAGGTGACGACTGCGCGCGACATGGCGAAACTCGGCCTGGCGCTGCAGCGCGACTTTCCCAAGGAATACGACCTCTTTGCCATGGAATCCTTCAGTTTCCGGGGAAAACGCATTCGCGGCCATAACAATCTGATGTATCGCTATCAGGGCATGGACGGCATCAAGACCGGTTATACCAATGCTTCCGGCTTCAACCTCGTCAGCGCCGTCAATCACAATGGCCGCCGCGTCGTCGGTGTCGTGCTGGGCGGCAAGACCGCGCGCAGCCGCGATGCGCAGATGGCCGCCCTTCTGGACAAGGCCGTGCCGCAGGCATCGAGAAGCCGCAACACCGAACAGCTCGTCGCCAGCGCCAATGTCAGCCGCACCTTTGCTGTGACGCCTGCAGCCGCGCCCGCCGCCTCAGTACCGCCCGCCTCTGTACCATTGCCGATGTTCGCCGAACGCCGCCAGGATCCGGTCGCCATGCAGATCGCCACGGCGAATAACCAGATGGCCGACATGATGCAGGTTTCGGCCATCCCGCGGCCGGCCCCCGCTGCCGTCTCCGCCGGCCAGAGAAGCCGCTGGGAAGTGCAGATCGCCGCCACCGACAGCGAAGCCGCCGCCCGCTCGCTGCTCGCCAATGCCCGCTCCAACATCGCCGGAAATTATGCCGGGATCGCTCCCTACACCGAAGCCGTGCAGAGCGGCTCGGCAACCCTCTACCGCGCCCGTTTCACCGGCTTCGAAGACCAGTCTTCGGCGGTTTCCGCCTGTAAGGAACTGAAGGCGCAATCTTATTCCTGCGTGGTGATGACCAGCGAGGGGTGAGGATCAGCGCTTGAGCCAACCGCCCGCCAGCGCATGGGAGAGATGAGGCATGCCGTTGACCTTCGCCATCTCCGCCATTGCCATATTGTCGTAACGGATATTGCGGAAATAGACCTGCCAGCCGCGCCCGGCCTCTTCCAGCACGGCATAGGTGGCAAGCGGATGGCCGGCCTCGACGTGATGGTCGAAAGGCGTGTCGTCCTTCCAGCCGGGGCAGCCAACGCTGCCGGGATTGACGATCAGCCGGCCGTCGGAAAGCTGCACGGTGCGGGGAATATGGGTATGGCCACACAGCATCAACGGCTGGGTGATGCCTTCCGCCATGGCTTCGATTTCGGCCAGCGGCCGCAATTTCAGAACGCCTTCCGGTGACAGCGTTTCCAGCCAATATTCCAGATCGTCACGCGGCGAGCCATGGCAGCAATAGGCGACATCCTTGAACACCATGCTGAATGGCAGGGTTTGCAGCCAGTCCAGATGGGCGGCGCTCAGCTGCGCATGCGCCGGCCTTTCCCAGCTTCCCATCTCCTCCGGGGCACGGTCGATCAGTTCCCGGTCATGATTGCCGCGAATGCTGGGAATCCAGTTGCCAACAAGCACATCGCCGGTAAACCCCGCTTCCAGCGGGCCGCTGAAACAATCGCCGAGATTGACGATGTCCTTGATGCCAAGCCTCGCGATATCCTCCAGCACGGCTTCGAGCGCGGCGCAGTTTCCGTGAATATCGGCAATGGCGGCAAAGATCATGGCAATCAGCTTCCTCGATAGGTGGAATAACTATAGGGCGAAAGCAGAAGCGGCACATGGTAGTGGCCGCTCTCATCGGCAATGCCGAAACGGATCGGGACGATATCGAGAAAGGCCGGCTCCGGCAGCGCCACACCCTTGCCGCGCAGATAATCGCCGGCATGGAAAACCAGCTCGTATTGACCCACCTTGAAACTCTCTCCGGCGAGCAGCGGCCCGCCATCGACACGGCCGTCGCTATTGGTCTTCACCGTCTTCAGCTTCTCGCGGCGATCGCCGGAAAGCCGGTAAAGCTCGATCGTCAGCCCTTCGGCAGGCGTGCCATGGGCGGCATCGAGGACATGGGTGGTCAAACCGGTCATGGCTTGGGCTCCGCGATCATATAGGGCTTATCGAAAAAATACTCTTCCAGATTGTTACCCGGCCCATCACGGTCGGCAACCAGAAAATCCGAAACCGCCTGCAACGGCATCAGCGGATAATGCCAGACATTGCGGCGGTAATTCACGCCCTGATCGCCCCGCGCCAGAAACACCTGCGGCCGGCCGGGCCGGCCGCCATCGTCATCGGCGACGACCACGAGGAAGGGCCGGCCGGAAAGCGGCGAAAAACTCTGGCTGCCGAGCGGATGCCGTTCCATCATCTCGATTTGATGCGGAAAGGCGCGCGGCTGCCCGCGGAAAATATTGAGGATGACACGCGCGCCCTCACCCGCCGCCTCCGGAGCTGCAAGCGCATGATGCCGCTCGGTCTGGCCGCCATTGATATGCCGCATGGAGGAGGGTGTGGTTTCGATCACATCACCGAAGGATGCGAAAGCCTCTTTGGTGAGAGGTTTTATGTCGAGAAAATCAGTCAAATGTCATTCACCTTGGGCATGCCAGTTTCGCAGAAGAGAGAGTTTGTCCAGAAGGTCCGGTATGGCCGTCTGTGTCGTATCCCAGACCGTTTCAAGATTGATGCTCATATAACCGTGCGCGATCCTGTTTCGCATTCCGCGCATCTTGACCCACGGAATATCGGGAAAATCCGCCACAAAAGCGGGGAACTCTTCCATTATCCGCGCGGTCGTTTCGCCGATAATCAGAAGGTTCATCGCGACCGCCCGTTGGCGGACGAGATCAGCCAAAAATTCATCCTTCGTTTTCAGTCGAACGAAGTCGATGGTTTCCGAAGCAACTTGCCTGATATCCTGAAGATAAACGTGCAGCCGCTCGACGCTCATACAGGCTTCGCTTCCTGCAGAACCTTCACACGGACGCGCTCGGGAAAGTCCCCCGGCGTCAGCAGATGAATTTCTGTGCCGCGCATGATGGCCGATAGCTCTTCCAACAGGCCGCCCAGATCGAACAAGGTCGCCCCCGGCAGCGCATCCACCAGAATGTCGAGATCGCTGTCCGGCCGGTCTTCGCCGCGGGCGACGGAGCCGAACACGCGCGGGTTTGCCGCGTTGAAGCGTTTCGTCGCTTCGCGGATCGCTTCCCTATTCCTTTCCAGCACCTCGGACGGTCTCATGATCTCAATCTCCAGACCCACCATTATAACGAAACGCCCTCATTTTCTCCGGCGTCATATCAGAAAAGTCACTCACCCTCAGCATGCAAGTTTCGGAGGAGGGAGAGACGCGCCTGCAAATCCGGAATGCTCTGCGTTATCGTTTTCCAGACGACCGAGAGCTCCGCCCGGAAATAATCATGCACGATCAGATTGCGCATACCCTTCATCTTGATCCAGGGAATTTCCGGGTGCTGCTGTAAAAATGCGGGGTAATGCCTGTCCAGCTTGGCGACCGCCTCGCCAATCAGGGCAAGACCCATCATGACCGCCATCTGCGTCCGCGTGTCGGAAGAAAAAGCGGCCTCATCCATATCCTGAATGAAATCCCGTATTCTGGAGGCGGCAACATCCATCTCCTTCAGATAGAGCAGAAGCCGATCCGTGCTCATACCGCTTTGGCTTCCTTCAGAACGCGCGCCCGTATATCCGAATGCAGGCCGCCCGAGGTGACGACGTCGACCTCCACACCAAGCAGCGCCTTCAATTCCTCCAGCAAACCGCCGAGATCGAACAATGTCGTGCCCGGCAGCGCATCCACCAGAATGTCGAGATCGCTGTCCGGCCGGTCCTCGCCGCGGGCGACGGAGCCGAACACGCGCGGGTTTGCCGCGTTGAAGCGTTTCGTCGCTTCGCGGATCGCTTCCCTGTTCTTTTCCAGCACCTCGGAAGGTCTCATGGTCTCAATCTCCAGACGGCGCGATTCTAGCAGAACGGCCACCACTCGCCAATTCAGCCTTCCGGCAACATCGCGGAAAGGCGCAGCCAGGCGATCTTCTCCACCTGCGCCGTCGCCGTCTCAAATTCTTCGGCTGCACCGTTGCCGATGCGCGTCTCGAAGGCAGCTAGAATATCGTCCCTGTTCAGCCCCTTGACCGCGATGATGAAGGGAAAGCCGAATTTTTCGGTATAGGCGCCGTTCAATTCGGTAAAACGGGCGTGCTCTTGCCGGGTAAGCCGGTCCAGTCCCGCACCGGCCTGTTCGTTGCGGCTGTCGGCCGTCAACTCGCCCGCAATCGCCAGCTTGCCGGCAAGATCGGGATGCGCCCGCAACACGCCGAGCCTTTCCGCCTCGGAAGCCGCGCGAAACTGCGCACAAAGCACGGCGTGAACCGCCTTCGCCGTCAGTTCCAGGCCGGCTCCGCCGGCGTCATAGGCCCGTTCGGCGATGAAGGGCGAATGTTCGAACACGCCGCCGAAGCGGGCGACAAAGTCCTCGCGCGTCACCATCAGAGCGCCTCCGGCTTGTGATGTTCATGCCAGTGACGGGCAATCTCGATGCGCTGCGGGATCCACACTTTCTCATGGCCGAGCACATATTCGATGAAACGGCGAAGGGCTGCGGCGCGGCCGGGACGGCCGACAAGACGGCAATGCAGGCCGACGCTCATCATCTTCGGCGCGCCTTCAATACCTTCCTGATAAAGCACGTCGAAAGCATCTTTCAGATAGGTGAAGAACTGGTCGCCGGAATTGAAACCCTGCGGCGTGGCGAAACGCATATCGTTGGTTTCAAGCGTATAGGGAATGATCAGGAAAGGCTCGTCCTTCACGCCCTTCACCCAATAGGGCAGATCGTCGGCATAGGAGTCCGACGAATAGAGGAAACCGCCCTCTTCCATGACAAGGCGCAGCGTATTGTCCGAAGGCTTGCCCTGATACATGCCGTAAGGACGCTCGCCCGTAACCTCCGTGTGCAGGCGCACGGCTTCGACTATATGCTTGCGCTCTTCTTCTTCGGAAAAATCCTTGTATTCCAGCCAGCGGTAACCGTGGCTGGCGATTTCCCAGCCCGCTTCCTTCATCGCCGCAACGGCTTCCGGGTTGCGGGCCATGGCGGCGGTCACGCCATAAACGGTGGTGGTAACGCCGAGACCGGTGAACATGCGCCACAGCCGCCAGAAGCCGGCGCGCGAGCCATATTCATAGATCGATTCCATGTTCAGGTTGCGCTGGCCGGGCCAGGGCTGGGCGCCGACGATTTCAGACAGCAGCGATTCCGACGCCTTGTCATTGTCGAGAATGCAGCTCTCGCCACCCTCCTCGTAATTGATGACGAATTGCACGGCGATGCGCGCGCCGCCCGGCCATTTCGGATCGGGAACATTGCGGCCATAGCCCACCAGATTGCGGGAGTAATTTTCGAAAATCATGCAGCCACCCAGACCATCTCTCCCAAGGCGGAAACCGATTTCGGGAGACATAAAACAGACCTCCGAAGCGCGATGACCCGGAACGGGGAGAACACACGCTTCAGATATGCGATATCCGGACGGTAGCATCCGCATCCGGAATGTCGAGATCAATCTTGCCGACATTCCGATGCTTTTTTGTATACGATTACTCCGGAGCGCTCTTCAGGCGATCTTTCGGGCAGAAACGCGGCCCATGGGGTGAAGCGAGTGTACCCGGAAAGGCGCGCCCGGCTCATCCTCGATGAAAAGCGCAAGGCTGGAAAACTGCAGAGATCGCGTCAGCAGCGGCTCGAAAACCTTGCGCACGGCCCGCTCTATCCTCTGGCTGCTGGACGCTTCCACACCGCCGGTCAGCGACATCTGGAACCGGAACTCGTCCATCACATGCGGGCTGCCCCAGCGATGCAGATTGGTGAGCTGCGAGGCCGAAAGCCGATCCGGATCCGCACGCTCGATTTCCGCGTCGGAGAGCGGCGCCCGGTAACGGTCGAATTCCTGCACCACGCGGGCGGCAAAAAAATGCAGCACTTCGCAGGGGCGCTCGGGAACGAGGCTGAAGACATTCTCCTGCCTTGCCACCACCAGTTGCGGCAGCGTGAAGGGCTCCTGCCTGCCGGAAAAATACATCAGGTCGCGCAGAAGCGCGGCCTCGGAATGGCCCTCCGCAAGACGGAAGGGAGCCTTGATCGTGCCATGGAAACCGTAACGGCGCGGCAGCGCCGTATGGTAGGAAATCTCCTGCATGCCGAGATCGATCATGCCCGGCGGCTCCACCGCCTGACCGGAATAGGCATCGCGCCCCAACCACGCGGCGGCCGCCTGCGTCAGGGGGTCATTGGGGGAAGGCGTGAAATGAATGGCGTATCGCATGCGCTGTCACCTCGCCGCAAAAGCGGACAAACCGGCCTCGTTGCAGGCCAGCAGATAAGTGATTTGCGTGACAGATTAACGACGTAAGCGGCCTGATCAGAACTTTCTAAAGTCCGCGACGGCAATACTCACGTGTTGTTGAAGGTGAAAGCCCGAGGGGATGACAGGTGTGTGACCGCACACGCTCTGCAACGCCGCATCGGCAAGAAAATGCGCAAGCCCGAAGCTGACCTTGAAGCCGCCGGTCAGCGCAACGAGCTTCGGATGGCCAGGGATCGTGCCCACCATCGGGTCCCTCCCCACCGCTTTCGGGCGCAGCCCCGCCCAGCGTTCCAGCACCGGCGCGCCGGCGAGCGAGGGGACAACGGCAGACGCGTCCGCCAGCAGTTTTTCGAGCTTTTCATCGGTACTGAAGGGATCGGAAAAACAATCTTCGCTGGTACTGCCGATCGCGACGGTGCCATCCTCATGCGGTACGATATAAAGACCGTTCAGGAACACGACCGGCATCGCCGGGTCGGCCGCCGCGTCGAGAAGTGCCGCCTGCCCCTTCACCGCCTGCCCCAGCGTCACGCCGGCCTCCAGGCCGAGGGCGTCGCGGATCAGGGGGAAGGAACCATGGCCGTTGGCGACGATGACATGGCCGAAAGAAACCGCGTCGCCAGACGACAGCGCCGCCCGCCCGGCATCCGCGTCGAGCGAAATGACGCGGCAACCTTCCGCCAGCCGCACATGCCGCGCCTTGCCGAGAAAAGCCGAAAGAAGGGCGATCATCGCACGTGGCAAGACCCGCGCCGCCAGCGTATCGAACACGAAACCCGCCTCACCCGCCGCATCATCCACCCAGCCAGCAACCGAAGGCCTGTCGGCGACATGCCAATGGAACCGGCGCTCGCCCGACACCCAGTTCTCCAGCGCATCCCGTTCGTGCCGTTCGGCAATGGCGCGCAGATGCGGCTTCGGCAGCGGAATGATACGGCCTGAGCGACGATAGCCGGCGGAAAGCCCGGTCTCCACCTCCAGCCCGGTAATCTCTTTTTCCAGCGCAACCAGGGCATCGAACTGGAACTGTTTCTTGTCCGACCAGCGGTCCGGCATATGCGGCATCAACGCACCCAGCAGCCCGCCGCTGGCGCCGTCGCCGGGGCGATCCGCCTCCACCAGCAATGTATCGATGCCGAGCCTTTCCGCCTTGACGGCGGCCCACAGCCCCATGATGCCGCCGCCGACGATGAGAAGCGGCACGGAAGCCGGCAATCTTGGAGATTGACCCTGTTCGAAAGCGGGATTATCGGCTTTAGCCATGAAACATTCCAACGAAAATATCACAGAGACCGGCGCAGCGGCCGGTTCACCGGCCGGGGAAGCCCCCGCCGCGCTCGACTGGCGTGACGGGGATATGCCCTATTCACTGGCCTTTGACGACCATTTTTATTGCCAGACGGATGGCCGGCTGGAATGCGGCCATGTCTTCCTCTCCGGAAACGGCCTGCCAGAGCGTTGGCTCGAACGGGAGGGCGCCTTTCGCATCGGCGAACTGGGCTTCGGCACCGGGCTTAACCTCTGCGAGACATGGCGCCAATGGAAAGAGATGCGCAACGGCCGCTCCACGCTGCATTTCATCTCCTTCGAACTCTACCCGATGAAGGCGGAGGAAATCGACCGGGCGCTTTCCCGCTGGCCGGAAGTGGATGCCGAACGTAAGGCGCTCACCGCCCTCTGGCCCGCCGAGCCGAAAGGACGGGTCGAAATCCAGCTCGATGACGAAACGCGCCTGACAGTGGTCTGTGGCGAGGCGCTCGCCGGCATTTCCGCAAGCGAGGAAAGTTTCGACGCCTGGTTTCTCGATGGCTTCGCACCCGCGCGCAATCCGGACATGTGGTCGCTGGAAATCATGCAGGCGCTTTTCGCAAAGACGGCGCCCGGCGGCACATTCGCCACCTATGCCGCCGCCGGCTTCGTTCGCCGCAACCTCATCGCCGCCGGTTTTGAGCTGGAGCGCCGGAAAGGTTTTGCCGGAAAGCGGGAAATGCTCTGCGGGACCAAACCCTCCGACTGACGCCAAGCAGAAGCGTGTTCCAGTCGAAAACTCACACGCCCGGCACGTCGCGGCGCGGCATGTTGTCGCCCAGCCATTGCGCGATCTTGCCTTCGAGCGTTTCCGGGCTGATGGGCTTCGACAGATAATCGTCCATGCCCGCCTCCAGGCATAGTTCCCGATCCGCCTCCTGCGTATGGGCGGTAACGCCGATGATCGGCACATGCCGGCCGTCGGCGGCGGTCCGTTCCGCGGCGCGGATGGCCTGCGTCGCCTGATGTCCGTTCATGACCGGCATCGAGACATCCATCAGGATGATGGCGGGATTATTCTCCTGCCAAGCCTGCACGGCCTTCTTGCCATTACCGACGATCAGAAAGCGCAGACCCGCCTGCTGCAATATCTGGGTAAAGACAATCTGATTGACGTCATTGTCCTCGGCCACCAGCACATCGACAAGGCTCGGCCGATGCCGCGCCGGCACCGCCGTCGACGCGGCATCGCGCTGCTTTTTTTCGGCGGAGCCTTTTTCCGGCCGGACGGCGCCGTCACCGCGACCTGTTTCACGCGGGACCGGCGCTTGCCGGGCGCGTTTCAGCCGCACATCCCGCACCACGTCGAACAGGGTGGAACGCAGGAGCCGCGCCCGCGCCGGCTTCATCAGATGCGCCTGCACATTGAGATCGGTGAACAGCGTCTCGTCACCGACGACATCCATGGAGGTCAGGAAAACAATGGCAATGTCGTCAAAGCGCGCATCCGCCCGGATCCGCTCCACCACGTCCAGCCCGTTCATGACAGGCATATGATAATCGAGAACGATGGCGTCGATGGAAAAACCGAGCGAAGCCGCCTCCTCAAGCACGGCGATGCCGGAAGGCCCGTCTTCCACCGCGTGGCCGTCTATGCCCCAACTGCGCAACTGCTCCGTCAATATGCGGCGATTGACGTCGTTATCGTCGATGACGAGCACGCGGATATCGTCGATCGCCACGGAAAGAAGCGGGAGGTCGCGCTGTCTCTCGGTCACCTGAAACGGAATATTGACCTCGAAGGTCGATCCCCTGCCGACATCGCTGACGACCTTGATCGCGCCATCGAACAGGCCGACGAGACCGACCGTGATCGCCAGCCCCAGCCCCGTTCCCTCGTGCCGGCGCGTGGCGGAACCGTCGACCTGGCTGAACTTGTCGAAGATGGTTTCGAGCTTGTCGGCCGGAATGCCGATGCCGCTGTCTTCGACGCGCAGCGACAGGATGGCCTCGGAGGCTTCCGCCGAACGTGCCGAAAGCTCGACCAGCACATGCCCCATTTCGGTGAACTTGACGGCGTTTCCAACGATATTGGTGACGATCTGGCGAAAGCGACCAGCATCGCCGATAACCTTGCCGAAGACAGAAGCATCGATCCGGACGATCAGCTCTATGTCCTTTTCCAGCGCCGCCGAGGACAGCAGGGACACCACATCCTCGACCGCCTCCGCCGGATCGAAGGGCACGCTGCGCAGCCTCATCTGCCCGGCCTCGATCTTCGAGAAATCGAGAATGTCGTTGATGATCGTCAGAAGCGCATTGCCGGATTTGACGATGATATCGGTAAAGGTCTTCTGGCGCGTATCGAGATTGGACTTGGCCAGAAGCTCCGCCATGCCGAGAACGCCGTTCATCGGCGTGCGGATTTCATGGCTCATATTGGCCAGGAATTCCGATTTGGCCCGATCCGCCGCTTCCGCACGCGATAGCAGCCGCTGCAATTCCTCTTCACGCAGCTTCATCTCGGTCACATCGGTGACGATGATGAGCCAGTAATTGCCGGAACTGTTGGTGGCCTCCAGATTGAGCCAGCTTTTGCCGGCGACATGGATGAGCCAGGAAAACGGCCGGTTGGCGGCGATATTCTCCCTCCAGGCGCGCAGCGTCTCTGCAGCCTCCCCGGCCGTGCCGAAATCGCCGCGCCCGGCGCAATGGGCGAAGAAACCCGACCAGTTGCAACCCTTTTCCAGAAGATGAGGCGGCACGTCGAACATGCGCGCCATCGCCTCGTTGGACATGATGATCGTGCCCTGCTCGACCAGCACCAGCCCCTGCGCCATGGCGCGCGTGGCGCCCTGCATATATTCGCCGACCCGCTCCAGTTCGGCCTTCGCCTTGCTGATCTCAACATCACGCATACGCACATCGGTGACGTCGGCATAGGTGCTGAGGATTTTCCCGCCTTCAAGCCGGGTTTTCGAAATGACCGTGACCTTGCCGCTTTTGCTGCGCACCTCGCGGGGCGCAAAGACCTCCTCCTTCAGAAGCCGCTGCACCCGCTCGCCATAGACCTCATCGAAAGGCCTGTCGCCATAGTCATAAAGGCCGCTGTCGAAATTCATCTCCATGAATTCGCGATAACTTTTGCCGACAAGCGACTTCTCGCCGCCGATCTCGCCCCAGACCTCATAAAAGAACGGATTGACATATTCGATGACGAGATCGGCGCTGAGCAGCAGCACGCCCACCGGCAGGGCATGCAGAACCGCTTCAAGCTGGCGGTGCAGCGCCTCAGCCTCGGCCTGCGCGGCGATCAGCGCCTTTTCCCGGTCCTGCAGCAGGCTGGCATCGGTGACCGAGCCCACCAGATAATAGTCGTCGTCCGGCGTCGCGACCCGGCCGAGCCTTGTGATGACGGGAATGGCGCCGCCATCCGCAAGCGGAACGCTTCCGGTCTTTTCAATGGCTTCCCCGGTTCGCAGAATATGCTCGTTTTCCCGCTGGAACTGCGGGCCTTCCTCCGGAAACATCTCGCATTCGGTCTTGCCGATATGGTCGGCGAGGCTGCCGCCCAGAAATTTCTCGTAGGCCGCATTGGCAAAGGTCAGCCGCCTGTCCTGATCCCGCAGGAACACGCCGACCGGCAATTGTTCAAGCGCGGCGCGCAGAAGCCAGGTCTCGCGGATCTGCGTGCTCAGAAGCGTCTCATGCGCCTTGAACTCGGTGACATCCACCCGCAGCCCCACCAGCATGCCGTTTTCCAGCCGCTTGTTGACCATGCGCACCCAGCGGCCATCGGCAAACTGCTCCACCCTTTCGAGATAGGGCAGGGAAAAATCCCGCAGCTGCTCCTGCATCCACCCTTCGAACGCCGGATCGCCGGCCTTCGCATCGCGGTAGCCGCTCGAAAAATAAATCGCCCTCATCAGCGTCTCGAGCGGAACGCCAGCCTTCAGGTCGACACCGAGCGCGCTGTAGAATTCCCTGAAGCGGGTATTGCAGTAGACCAGCCGGTTTTCGCGGTCATAAATCACGATACCCGCATCGACGAGATCGATCACGCCGCTGCCAAACAGCAGCTCCGAAGCGCTATCGGCTTGCGGAAAAACCCCCGCGGTGGCGGACGGCATATCCTCGAACGCTTCGAACAGGAACAGATTGCCGTCGTCACCGGTGAAACGTTCGCAGCGAAGCGTGTATGGCCCGGACGCGCCCCCACCATGGCAGGCAATCATCTCATCCGTGGCGAAGACCAGCGAACGGCGCTCCCTGTCCTCACGCTCGGCATCGCGAATATCGGCGGAAAGGGAAAGGCTGGTGTGTCCTTTGAATGCCCCGGACGGACGCCCCATGAGCCGGGCATAGGCGGAATTGACCGCGATATAGCGAAGTTCGCTGTCCTTGATGCACGCGGGCAGGTCCAGGGCGGCTACGGCCCTGCAAGCCTTTTCCAGCAACCCGCAGCCTTCGGTCAATCGATACTCCACACCTTGCAGTCCATTCCTGTCGAATCAAATATTTCCGGACGCCGTCGCAAAAAACGTTATGTGAGAAAATCGATCTTTGCTATGTATCCGACGGTGTCGTTACCCTTTTTTAACCATAATTCTTCGCTGGCACCCACGCCGTCCCGGCAATCGCCGGCTACCGGTACGCATGGCTGCCATGCACCCTCCGGCGGCGGCGTTACAAAACTATCGCTTGACTTTGACGCACAAAACGCCCACATGGCCATCAAGCTTTCACCTTCGGCAGCCGCGTGAGCTGCAGCGTATGACCGGAAAGACGTCCTTAAAATAAGGAATCTGGCCCGCATGAAGGAAAAGCGCAAAGAATACAGAAGACGGCATGTGCCGCACTGATGCGCAGAAAGTTATTCCAACCCACAAGTTCCCAATTCACGCGGGGTTCTTGACGCCGAAACCGCCGGACAGCAGCCCTGTTCCGGACGATTGGTTTTTGGCGCCCCGAAAGGCATTATATTGACCAGTTTTAGCGAACTCGGCCTCTCCGAAAAGATCGTGGCCAGCGTTACCCAGCTTGGCTATACGACCCCTACTCCCATTCAGGCAAAGGCCATTCCGCTGCTGCTCGAAGGCCGTGACCTGATCGGCCTCGCACAAACCGGCACCGGCAAGACCGCCGCTTTCGGCCTGCCCATCATCGAAATGCTGATGAAGCAGGCGGACCGCCCGGCAAACCGCACCTGCCGCACCCTCATCCTCGCCCCCACGCGCGAGCTGGTGAACCAGATCGGCGAAAACCTGCGCTCCTTTGTGAAGAAGACGCCGCTGCGCATCAACCAGGTGGTTGGCGGCGCATCGATCAACAAGCAGCAGCTCCAGCTCGAAAAGGGCACGGACATTCTGGTGGCGACCCCCGGCCGCCTGCTGGACCTCATCGCCCGCAACGCCATCTCGCTCTCCAAGGTCACCTATCTGGTGCTCGATGAAGCGGACCAGATGCTCGATCTCGGCTTCATCCACGATCTGCGCAAGATTTCGAAGATGGTGCCGGCCAAGCGCCAGACACTGCTCTTCTCGGCCACCATGCCGAAGGCGATCGCCGATCTCGCCCACAGCTACCTGACCGATCCGCTCAAGGTGGAAGTGACCCCGCCCGGCAAGGCAGCCGACAAGGTGGAGCAATATGTTCACTTCGTCGCCGGCAAGAACGACAAGACCGAGCTTCTGAAGAAGTCGCTCAACGAAAACCCGGATGGTCGCGCCATCGTGTTCCTGCGCACCAAGCACGGCGCCGAGAAGCTCTACAAGCATCTCGAACATATCGGCTTCAAGGTCGCCTCCATCCACGGCAACAAGAGCCAGGGCCAGCGCGAGCGCGCTCTCAAGGGCTTCAAGGATGGCGAGATCAAGGTGCTGGTGGCAACCGACGTCGCTGCCCGCGGCATCGACATTCCGGCCGTCACCCACGTCTTCAACTATGACCTGCCGGAAGTGCCCGACGCCTATGTTCACCGCATCGGCCGTACCGCCCGTGCCGGCCGCGACGGCATCGCCATCGCCTTCTGTGCACCGGACGAAACCCGCCTGCTGCACGACATCGAAAAGCTGATGAAGATCGATATTCCGGTCGCCTCCGGCGAACGCCCGGCCGGTCTTGCGAGCCCGACGCGCCCAAACAACAACCGCGGCGGCCGCAACAACAATGGCGGCCATCAGCGTGGTCCCCGCGAAGGCGGCCGTCACAACGGCGAATCCCGCCCGTCGCGCCACCATGCTCCGCGCGACGCTGACAACGATCTGGAAGTCACCTCCGACTTCAAGCGCGTCAAGCAGGCTGAAGGCGACGCAGGCCGCCCGGCCGGCCCGCGCAAGCACCGTCGCCCGGCCCGCAAGCCCGGCGGCAGCGGCGCCAACCGCCACGCCCCTGCCGGCGGCAACGGCCAGGAAAAACGCGCTTCCGGCAACGGCCATCGCGGCCGTAACCGCTAAGTTGCTCTGAGTGGATTAAGGACGCCCGGCATTGCCGGGCGTTTCTTCTCCCCGCCGGGGAAAAGGTGGCCCGAAGGGTCGGATGAGGGGGTAAGGTCTCCATGATCCGGCGAGGGCGCCCCCTCATCCCGCTGCCGCGGACTTCTCCCCCTCGGGGAGAAGAAACAAGTGGCGAGCACTCGCCAATCAAGCCCTGCAGCCACATCCGGCCAGCGGGGCTTTTCTTTCCCTTCAACTACCCTGCGCGACCGGACGACGCCGTGACGGCAGGGTCATGGCCAGCACGCCGGCGATGACGCAGATGAGCCCCACCCACATGGCAGGTGTCGGCATTTCCCCCAGAAACGCCATGCCGATGGCGACGCCGACCGGCACCCTGAGATAGGCCTGCGAGGTGGTGCCGACGGAGCCCAGCGTCTGCATCAGCCGGAAATAGATCATGAAGGCGAGCGCGGTCGAAAACACGCTGAGGCACAGGAGCGCCGTCAGTGACGCCGCCGAAGGCGACAATGTCCAGGGCCGGTCGACGATCAGGCTCACGGGCAACAGGAAAACAGCGCCGCAGATAAGCGAGCCGGCGGCCGGCATGATCGGATCGAGCCCCTTGAAATTTTTACTGAAAATGGCCGCACAGGCATAGGAAAAAGCCGCCGTCAGCACGGCGAGCTGGCTCCATATCGCCTCGCCAGCGCCGCTCAGCGCTTCGACGCCGATGATGAGGCACACACCCGTCATGCCGGCAATGGTGCCGAACAGCTTGCGCCCGCTGACCGGCTCATGCCGGATGACGAGTGCGGTGAGAAGAAAGGTGAAGATCGGCGTCGTTGCATTGAGAATGACGGCAAGACCGGCATCGATGCTCTGTTCCGCCCAGGCGATCAGCGTGAAGGGCAGAACGCTGTTGATGCAGGCCTGAATGAAGAACAGCCGCCACGTCGCCAAATCCGTGGGCAGGCGCAGCCCGCGTAGGCGGATAACTGCGTAGAGCAGCAGACCGGCAATCAGGGTTCTCGATGCGATGAAGGTGATCGGCGGTATCGTCTCCACCCCGATCTTGATGAAAGTATAGGATGCGGCCCACAGCGTGGACAACAGGGCGAGAAACAGCAATTCGCGGGCGATGGGGTTCTGGGAGGTCACGGATCGATTTTCCAACTGCGTTCAGGATGACCCGTTCTTAACCCGAAAACAAGCATCTATGCTTCGGCCACGGCCGAAGTTTCAATCCTCATTTCAAAAAAACCCCGCACGGCGTGACCATGCGGAGCTTCGGCAAAAGAGATCGATGACGGGTCGGGCAATCAGGCCCGGCGCTCATCCACCGAGAAGGCGCCCGGACCGGCAACGAAGAGATAGAGGAAGATGAAGCAGAACAGGATGGCGGCGTCGCCACCGTTCAGGGCCGGGAAGAAATTGCTCGGCGCATGCGCCATGAAATAGGCGACCGCCATCTGGCCGGACAGGATGAAGGCGACGGGACGCGTGAACAGGCCGATCAGCACGAGAATGCCGCCGACGAATTCCAGCAGTGCGGCTACAAGCATCAGGGTCGGCAGCGAGCCTTCCATCTGCGATGCCGGAAAACCGAACAGCTTCTGCGTTCCATGCGCCATGAAAAGCAGCGCCGTCATGATGCGCAGCGCCCCGAGTGCCTGCGGGCGATAGCGGGAGAGAGAGTCGAAAGTTGCCATGTTCATGTGTCCCCGTTGAAGTGGTGCCGCGCTCGATACAGTGCATTTATGCCTTTATGGATACACGTCTCGAACACCGGAAATCACGTTTCCGATATAGCAGAACTCCCTTAAATACAGAAAGGGAGGCATTCTACACATGGTTGATTTTCAAGCATAAAATTGACCGTCTGCCGAAAAAATCAACTCAAGGATACAGGCATTTTCTGGCGTGGCAAAGGCGGAAAAATCCGCCTCTTCCTCACGCCTGCAAGACGACGACCTTCGAACCGACCGGCACGCGGCTGTAAAGATCGATGATGTCGTGGTTCAGCATGCGGATGCAGCCGCTCGACATGGCGTGGCCGATGGATTGCGGCTGGTTGGTGCCGTGCAGACGGAACATGGTGTCGTTGCCGCCGCGATAGAGATAGAGCGCGCGTGCGCCGAGCGGATTGTTCGGGCCGCCCGCCATACCGCCGGCGAATTTCAGATTGCGCGGATCGCGGCGCATCATGTTCGCGGTCGGCGTCCAGGACGGCCATTCCGCCTTGCGGCCGATATAGGCATCGCCCTTCAGCGCAAGACCCTGCCGGCCGACACCGACGCCGTAACGCATGGCACGACCGTCGCCCATAACGTAATAAAGCCGCCGCGCCGGCGTATCCACCACAACCGTTCCGGCCGGGTGCCTGGTATCGTAGGTGACTTCCTGCCGGCGCAGTTCCGGCTTGACCTTGTCGAGATGCATGGCGGGAAGCGGGAATTTCTCCTCCGGCTTTGCCGCATAATTCAGCCTCTGCTGGCCGATGCCGGTATTCGCGCAGCCGGCCAGAAACAGCGGCAATCCGAACAGAACACCACGACGTGAAATAGACATGTAACCCCCGCCAAATCTTTGGATTAACGAGAGGTATAATTTTATGGTTAACAAACCCCTAATATGAGGTTGTGGTAATTAGAGCATTTCCAGGAAAAGTGGAGCCCGGTTTTCCGTCCGAAAATGCAGAAAAACAAAGAGTTAGAGCGCTTTCGCTACTCGAAGAAAAACGAAAACGCTCTAACGTGCGACAACCGCTGCGGCAGGTCTGCGATTGGCGAGATAAACCCCCGTCACCGCCAGAACGGTGCCGGCAATCATGGCGGGTGTCAGCGTTTCACCGAAAAGCAGTGCTGCTTCCACGGCCGCAAGCGGCGGCACGAGATAGATCAGCGAGGCGGCCCGCGAGACCTGTCCGCGCCGGATGAGATAAAGAAGCAACGCCACGGCGCCGATGGAGATCGCACCCACCGACCAGGCGAGCGTGGCGGCAAGGCCGAGGCTCCAGTCCACATGCCCATCCTCCAGCAGAAGCGCGAAGGGCACAGTGACCAGCAGCGCACCGACATATTGCAGCGTGGCCACCGCCATGATGTTTCCGCCATGGACATATTTCTTCTGGTAGAGCGTGCCATAGGTAACCGAAGTCATGCCCAGCACATTCACCGCCACGGCGTAAAGCGGCACCGACAGGCCAACAGCACCGGTGGCCATGACCTTCGGCAGCACGGCAATGGCAATGCCGGCAAAGCCGATGAGCAGGCCGGCGCGCTGCAAGGGCGAGATCCTTTCGCCGATCATGTAGCGGGCGGCCACCGCCGTCATCAGCGGCTGCAGACCGGCGATGATGCCGCCGATCGCCGCCGGCACGCCCTGCCCTATCGCCCACCAGATCATGCCGAGATAAAGGCCGTGCAGGAAAACGCCGGACAGGATCGCCCGGAAGAGATCGGCACGCCGCTCAGGCCACTGGATGGAGGAAAAGCGGCAGATCGCCCACAGCAGCGCGCCCGCCAGCAGATAGCGCAGACAGAGAAAGGTCAGCGGTCCGGTATAATAGACCGCATATTTGGCGGTGACCCAGCCGGTCGACCAGAGAAAGACGAAGATGGCCGGAGCCAGACGGTCGAGCGACATGGGAACATCCCCTTTGCCGCACGATGCCCGTAACCGGACACGGTGCGGGAAAGGCGGCGAATTGATATTTCTGCGGCTTCACGCAAACCGGCGAAAGATCGAACCGGGTATTCAGCAAGGCGGTATCCGCATCCCGACGAAAGGTCAAAGGCGTTTTCGTGATCGCATCTTTCAGATTTTCTGATGCGACGCCCGACATTCATCAACCGAAAGCGACCGACTAAAATTTATGCATTCGCCCACGGCGCACACAGCACCGTCACCCCAATACGCGCCTCATCCCCGCGCAACCAATTTGCCAATGCCGCATTTATAGGCTGAAACCGAAAAAACGCTTCTTTTTTAAAACTCTAGAGTGGTGAAAAATCTTCGCAAGGAGCTCCGCATAGTTCTTGCATTGCATTTGGCGTTGTATTCATATGGCAAAAAAGGGGACATCGAAGTTGGCATTTGACGAAATGATAAATGCGGACGACACGCCGCGAAGCCCATATGAAAACTATAACGAGTGGTACAGCCGACAGGACAGGGCGCACCTGATCCAGAAATCAAAAGACGCGGAAAACATCTTTCGAAAAACCGGTATTACTTTCGCAGTCTACGGCCATGCCGACAGTTCAGAAAAACTGATCCCCTTCGATATCATCCCGCGCATCATCTCCGGACGGGAGTGGCGCAAACTGGCCCAGGGCATCGAACAACGCGTCCTCGCCCTCAATGCTTTCCTCGACGATATCTACCATAAGCAGGAAATCATCCGCGCCGGCCGCATCCCCCGCGAAATCATCGAGAAGAACGAAGCCTTCCTGCCGGAAATGATCGGCTTCACCCCGCCCGGCGGCGTCTACACCCATATTGTCGGCACGGATATCGTCCGCACCGGCGAAGACCAGTTCTACGTTCTGGAAGACAATGCCCGCACGCCCTCCGGTGTCAGCTACATGCTGGAAAACCGCGAGACGATGATGCAGATGTTCCCGGAACTCTTCCATGAGAACCGGGTGCGGCGGGTGGAAGACTACCCCTATCTGCTGCGCCAGTCGCTCGCCTCGCTCGCACCGCCCGGCTGTTCCGGCAAGCCGCGCGTTGCGGTGCTGACGCCCGGCATCTACAATTCCGCCTATTACGAACATTCCTTCCTCGCCGACATGATGGGCGTGGAGCTGGTGGAAGGTTCCGACCTGCGCGTCATGGACGGCAAGGTCAAGATGCGCACCACCCGCGGTTATGAGGCCATCGACGTGCTTTACCGCCGCGTCGACGACGACTTCCTCGATCCGCTGACCTTCCGGCCGGATTCGGCGCTTGGCGTGCCCGGCATCATGGATGTCTACCGCGCCGGCAACATCACCATCGCCAATGCCCCGGGCACCGGCATTTCCGACGACAAGGCGATCTATTCCTACATGCCCGAAATCGTCGAGTTCTATACCGGCCGCAAGCCGCTTCTGGAAAACGTGCCGACCTGGCGCTGTTCGGAGCCGGACAGCCTGAAATACGTGCTGGACAACCTCGCCGATCTCGTCGTCAAGGAAGTTCACGGTTCGGGCGGTTACGGCATGCTGGTCGGCCCCACGGCGACGAAAAAGGAACGGGCGCTGTTTGCGGACAAGCTGAAAGCCCGCCCCTCCAACTATATTGCGCAGCCGACGCTTTCGCTTTCCACCGTGCCGATCATGGTGAAGAACGGCATCGCGCCGCGCCATGTCGATCTGCGTCCCTATGTGCTCGTCTCGGACAAGGTGAAGATCATTCCCGGCGGACTGACCCGCGTTGCCCTCAAGCAGGGCTCGCTGGTGGTCAATTCCAGCCAGGGCGGCGGCACCAAGGACACCTGGGTACTGGAGGATTAAGCCATGCTGGGCAGAACGGCAAACGGGCTCTACTGGATGTTCCGGTATATCGAGCGCGCTGAAAACATCGCCCGGCTGATCGATGCGGGTCTGCGCGTTTCACTGACGCGCTCGGGTAGCGGCGATGAAGACTGGGACGGCGTGTTGCAGAGTGCGGGCGTCCACGAGGCGTTTCTCGAAACGCATGACAAGGTAACGACGGCGGATGCGATCGATTATCTCCTGCGCGACAAGGCCAACCCGTCGAGCGTCCTCTCCTGCATCGAGGCGGGCCGCAACAATGCCCGCATGGTGCGCACCGCGCTGACGCGCGAGACGTGGGAAGCGACCAACGAATTCTGGATTGAGCTGAAGACCAGTCTCGACCGCAGGATAAAGGCGGCGGACATGCCGCAAATCATCGATGGCATCAAACACCGCGCCGGCCTGGTGCGCGGCGCTTTCCACGGCTCGATGCTGCGCAACGATCTCTATAATTTCTCCCGCATCGGCACTTTCATCGAACGGGCCGACAACACCGCCCGCATTCTCGACGTCAAATATTACGTGCTGCTGCCGGCTGTGGCGCATGTCGGCTCCTCGCTCGACAATGCGCAATGGGAGTCCATCCTGCGCTCGGTCTCGGCGCACCGCTCCTATGGCTGGGTCTACGATGCGGAATACAAGCCGGCCAATATTGCCGACTTCCTCATCCTCAATGGCCGCATGCCGCGTTCGCTTGCCTATTGTTACGAGAAGATCGCCAGCAACCTCAATTACATCGCCGAGGATTACAGCGAGAGGCACAAGGCGCATGAAACGGCCGAGAGCATTCGCGACAGCCTGCGCGCGACGACCATCGCCCGGGTGATGGACGAAGGTCTGCACGAGTTTCTGGAAAGATTCGTCCATCGCAACGGGCAACTGGGACAGGAAATCACGGAAGGCTACCGCTTCTATCAATAAGCGCGTGGACGGGGACAGCTTATGCGTCTGAAAATCACCCATACGACGGAATATGTCTATGACGAGCCGATGCCCTATGCGTTGCAGCGGCTGCGCCTGACGCCGCAGACCGGCCCGGGCCAGACGGTGGAGAACTGGGATGTCTCGGTCGATGGCGCCACCGTCGAAGTGACCTATGACGACCATTTCGGCAACCGCGTTGCGCTGGTGGAAACGGAAGGCCCGCAGCAGCGGGTGAAGGTGGTGGCGAGCGGCACCGTGAACACCGAGGACAAGGCGGGCGTGTTCGGTTACCACATCGGCAATGCGCCGCTGTGGCTTTTCCTGCGCGAGACGCCACGCACCAAACCGGGAAAGCTCGTGCGCGAACTGGTGAAGGTGAGCGCCGGCGACAGCGAGCTGGCCCGCCTGCATGACCTGATGGAAAATATTCACCGCAAGGTGGAGTATGTGCCCGGCGCAACCGATATCGAAACCACGGCGGAAACGGCGCTGGAAGCGGGCAAGGGTGTCTGCCAGGACCACGCCCATATCCTGATTTCCGCCGCCCGGCTGATGGGCCTGCCGGCCCGTTACGTTTCCGGTTATCTGATGATGGAAGAGGTGGAAGAACAGACGGCCACCCATGCCTGGGCCGAAGTGCATCTTCAGGGGCTGGGCTGGGTGGGTTTCGACGCCGCCAACAATATCTGCCCCGACGACCGCTATGTCCGCATCGCATCGGGCCTCTGCTACCGCGATTGCGCGCCGATATCGGGTATGCGCATCGGCCCCGCCGGTGAGACCCTGAATGTGTCGGTCACCGTGCAGCAATCGCAGGGCCAGAGCCAGTCGCAAAGCTGACACGATGACTGGCAGGGACGACGACACAATCGGCTTTTATACGGGTAACGCCGCGGCCTACACGTCGCGCGGACAGGCGGCGGATCGCCCGCATCTGGAAACATTCCTGGCGCGGTTGCAAGAGGGGGCAAGCATTCTCGAGCTGGGATGCGGCGGCGGGCAGGACAGCGAATTCATGCTGGCCGCCGGTTACGATGTCCACCCCACCGACGGAACGCCTGAAATCGCCAAGGCGGCGCAAACCCGGCTCGGCATTCCCGTCCGGACATTGCTGTTCGAGGATATCGATGAGAGTGCGCGATATGACGGCGTCTGGGCCAATGCCTGCCTGCTGCATGTGCCCCGCCCTGCCCTGCCGGGCATTATCGGCCGCATCCATACCGCGCTGAAACGGGGCGGCGTTTTTTATGCCAGCTTCAAGGCGGGAGAAGCGGAAGGCCGCGACATGTTCGGCCGTTATTACAATTACCCTTCGAAGCCCTGGCTGGAAGACGTTTACGGACAGTTTGACTGGGCGGCGGTGGAGATCGAGGCAAGGCAGGGCAGCGGTTACGACCGGCTCCCGACCGCATGGCTGCATGTGACGGCAACGAAACCCTGATCCGGCGCGACAACTTGGCGGTTGCGAAACCCCGTCCCACCCGGTTTAATCCCCGCATCGATTTGAAAGCATGATCCGGCTTCAGCCTGCGGGAGGAAAGCCGGCCGGGAGACGGCCTTGTACAGCATTTCCGACTATCGCGACTGCCAGTCGCATGGCCCCGTCATCGCCGAACGGGTCTGGACGGCATGGTGGCAGGATAGCGGCCTTCAGGTGGGCGACGTCGCCGACCACCTGAATGACATGACCAACCCCCATGCGTTGCCCACCGGCTTCGTCGCCCATGACAGCGGCGCTTATGTCGGCTCCGCCTTCCTCATCCATTGCGACCTCGAGGAGCGGCCGCAATATCTGCCATGGGTCGCGGCCCTGTGGGTTGAAGAAGACTACCGGCGCTCGGGCGTGGCGCGAGCCTTGATGCAGGCCGCGACGCTGAGGGCGGCCGAACTTGGCCACGAGACCAGCTATCTCTGCTGCCAGCCGGGTCTCGAAGCCTATTATGTCAACTGCGGCTGGACCGTTCTGGAACGTGGCGTCGGCAAATACGACCTGACGGTGCTGACCTACACAACAGGCAAATAGGTTTCCGCCGCGATCCGCGGCCGGAAACCCCGGAACCGCCGGGAGGAACCATGCGACCACCAGCCGCCATTATGGAAACCGCGCTCTACGCCGACGATCTCGACGCCGCCGAAGCCTTTTACCGGGATGTCTTCGGGCTGGAAGTGGTGCGCAGGCTGCCGGGGCAATTCATCTTCTTCCGATGCGGGCAGCAGATGCTGCTGATCTTCGACCCCGAGCAATCCCGCCGGGCCGACCCCGACAATCCGATCCCCCGCCACGGCGCGGTGGGGCAAGGTCATTTCTGCTTTTATGCCAAGGACAAGTCGGAGGTGGATGGCTGGAAGGCGCACTTCGAAGCGCTCGGAATTCCCATCGAACATTACCACCGCTGGCCGAATGACAGCTATTCCGTCTATATCCGCGATCCGGCGGGTAATTCGGTGGAGGTTGGAGAAGGCAAGCTTTGGGGGATTGATTGATGGAGCTCAGAGGTTTTCGCGCGAAAACCATCGTTTCCGTCATTCCGGCCTCGAGCCGGAATCCAGGCGGCGCGCGCCGGCGCAGCAGGAAGACTCTTTTCAGCCCAAGGACTTGGGCTGGCTGGATACCGGCTCAAGGCCGGTATGACGGATAGAGGGAGCAAAATTGCCCCCTCGACCATTAGCATGTCCGGTCCGCAGATCAGATCTGCCGAACGGTGATCTCTTCTTCCGCATCCACGGCCAGCGGGTTCTTCAGCGGCAGGCCGAAACCGGCGGCTTCGATCTCGAAGACGTCGCCCGCTTCCGGCTTGATGCCTTCTGCGAAGGAAAGCGTCGCGGTGCCGAACATGTGCACATGCACGTCGCCGGGCGCGCGGAACAGGCCGTATTTGAAGTGGTGATATTCGAGGTTCGCAAAGGTGTGGGACATGTTGTCCTCACCCGAAACGAAGGGCTTTTCGAAGATGACCTTGTCGCCGCGACGGATGCGCGAGGTGCCGCGAATATCGGACGGCGGAGCGCCGACGCGGATTTCCGGACCGAAGCTTGCCGGGCGCAGCTTGGAATGGGCGAGATAGAGATAGTTGATCCGCTCGGTGACGTGATCGGAAAACTCGTTCGAGACGGCAAAGCCGATACGCACCGCTTCGCCCTTGTCGGAGATCACATAGATGCCGGCCATTTCCGGCTCTTCGCCGCCATCGAGCGCGAAGGAGGGAGAGGTGAGAGCCGCACCCGGTGCTGCCGCCACATGGCCGTTGCCCTTGTAGAACCATTCGGGCTGAACGCCCTTTTCGCCGGCCTTGGGCTTGCCGTTTTCGAGACCCATGCGGAACATCTTCATGGAGTCCGTCAGGCTTTCCTCGGCGGCTTCCGTGGTCTTCTTGTGCATGCTGTCGCGGGTCGCGGCCGAACCCAGATGGGTAAGGCCCGTGCCGGTCAGATGCAGATGCGCCGGATCGGGATGGGTGATCGGCGGCAGGAAACGGCCTTCGGCATAGGCCTTTTCGAGATCGACGGCATCGCCGAGACCATGGGCGGAAATGACATCGGCAAGGCTCTTGCCGCCATTGGCGGCTTCCATGGCGAGCGCATAAACCGACGCCGCACCCTTGACGGCCTGCGCCTGCCCGCCTTCTTCGCGAACGGCTACGGTGATCTTGCCACTGGCATCCTTGATCTGTGAAATAAGCACGGGATTTCCTTCCTCCGGCGCAACGCGCCTTGTCTCTTCTAAGCGGCGCATAACGCCTGCACCTTATGAAAGTGGCCGGAAACCGGCCACTTTTTTGACTTGCTATGTGGGTTGGGCAATCAGCCCTTGTTCTTGTTGTAAACGTCGAAGAACACGGCGGCGAGCAACACGAGGCCCTTGACCATCTGCTGGAAGTCGATGCCGAGGCCGACGATCGACATGCCGTTGTTCATGACGCCCATGATGAAGGCGCCGATGACCGCACCGGTGATCTTGCCCACGCCGCCGGATGCCGAAGCGCCGCCGATGAAGCAGGCCGCGATGACGTCAAGCTCGAAGCCCACACCCGCCTTCGGCGTCGCCGAGTTGAGGCGTGTTGCGATGATCATGCCGGCAAGACCGGCCAATACGCCCATGTTGACGAAGGTGAGGAAGCTCAGGCGCTCGGTATTGATACCGGAAAGCTTGGTCGCCTTTTCATTGCCGCCCATCGCGTAGATGCGGCGGCCGATGGTGGTGCGGCGCGTTACGAAGCTGTAGAGCGCAACGAGAACAAGCATCACGATCAGCACGTTGGGCAGGCCGCGATAGGTGGAAAGCTGGTAGCCGAGGAACAGGATCGCGGCCGAGATCAAAAGGTTCTGGGCGATGAAGAAACCGAAAGGCTCGACATCGATACCGTGCTTCACGTTCACGACGCGACGACGCCATGCGAGATAGAACAGCACGACCGTAATCAGTACCGTCAGGATCATCGAGGTGGTGTTGAGACCTTCAATGCCGCCGATATCAGGCAGGAAGCCGGTGCTGATGATCTGGAAATCGGTCGGGAACGGACCGATGTTCTTGCCGCCGAGCACGAAGAGCGTCAGGCCGCGGAACACCAGCATGCCCGCCAGCGTCACGATGAAAGACGGGATGCGGTGATAGGCGATCCAGTAACCCTGTGCAGCACCGATGATACCGCCGATGACGAGACAAATCAGCGCCGCAAGGAACGGGTTCATGCCCCATTGCACGGTCAATATGGCCGCTATCGCGCCGACGAAGGCGACGATGGAACCGACCGAAAGGTCGATATGCCCGGCCACGATGACGAGCAGCATGCCCAGCGCCATGATGACGATGAACGAGTTCTGCAGGATGAGGTTGGTCAGGTTCACAGGGCGGAACAGGATGCCGCCGGTGTAGAACTGGAAGAAAACCATGATGGCGACGAGCGCGATCAGCATGCCGTATTCGCGGATATTGGAGCGAATATACGACCCGACCGAGATGACGTTACTTTCTTCGTTTGTTGTGTTTGCCGAACTCATGAGTTCTTCTCCCCTGAGCGCATGATAGCGCGCATGATGCTTTCCTGGCTCGCCTCTCCCTTCGGCAATTCAGCGACGATGCGGCCTTCGTTCATGACGTAGATGCGGTCGCAATTGCCGAGCAGTTCGGGCATTTCCGATGAGATCATCAGAACGCCTTTGCCGTCGGCAGCGAGCTGGTTGATGATGGTGTAGATTTCATATTTCGCGCCGACATCGATACCGCGGGTCGGTTCATCGAGGATCAGCACGTCGGGATTGGAGAACAGCCACTTGGAGAGCACGACCTTCTGCTGGTTGCCGCCCGAAAGATTGACCGTTTCCTGAAAAATCCCCGACGAGCGGATGCGCAGGCGCGTGCGAAAATCGCTCGCCACCTTCATTTCCTTGATGTCGTCGATGATGCTGGCACTCGACACGCCGGCCAGATTGGCAAGCGTGGTATTGTGCAGGATGTTGTCGTTGAGCACGAGACCGAGATGCTTGCGGTCTTCCGTGACATAGGCCAGACCGGCATCGATGGCCTTGCGCACGGTGCTGACATCGACCGGCTTGCCGTCGATCAGCACTTCGCCGCTGATCTTGTGACCATAGGACTTGCCGAACACGCTCATGGCGAATTCGGTGCGCCCGGCACCCATCAGTCCGGCAATGCCGACGACTTCGCCCTTGCGCACGGTAACGTTGATATCGTGCAGAACCTGGCGGTCGCGGTGCTGCTGGTGATAGGCGTTCCAGTTCTTCACTTCGAGAATGGTCCCGCCGATCGGCACGTCGCGCGGCGGATAACGATCCTCGAGATCGCGCCCCACCATGTTGCGGATGATGACATCCTCGCTGATTTCTTCCTGATGACAGTCGAGCGTCTTCACCGTCATGCCGTCGCGCAAAACGGTGATCTGGTCGGCCACCTTGCGCACTTCGTTCAGCTTGTGGGTGATGATGATCGAGGTCATGCCCTGCTTGCGGAATTCCATCAACAGGTTCAGCAGCGCCTCGGAATCGCTTTCGTTGAGCGAAGCCGTCGGCTCATCGAGGATGAGCAGCTTCACGCTCTTCGACAGCGCCTTGGCGATTTCGACGAGCTGCTGCTTGCCCACACCGATATCGGTGATCAGCGTCTCCGGCGATTCCTTCAGGCCCACCTTCTTTAGAAGTTCGCGGGTACGGTTGAAGGTCTGCTGCCAGCTGATGACGCCGCTCGAAGCGACCTCGTTGCCAAGGAAGATGTTTTCCGCAATCGACAGGAGCGGCACGAGCGCCAGCTCCTGGTGAATGATGATGATACCAATATCTTCACTGTCGTTGATGGCGCGAAAATTCCGCACTGCGCCTTCATAGTGGATTTCGCCCTCATAGGTGCCGGCGGGGTAAACACCGGAAAGGACCTTCATCAAGGTCGACTTCCCCGCGCCGTTCTCACCGACGAGTGCGTGGATCTCACCCTCTTTAACCTTGAGGTTGACGTTCTCAAGCGCTTTCACGCCCGGAAACGTCTTGGTGATGTTCCGCATTTCGAGAATGGTATTGGCCATATCGCAATCCAGCGCCCGATTAATTCCGGCGTTTTTATTTTTATGGAAAAACGGGGATGACGCCAAGTCATCCCCGCATGTGTGTCGAGCTTATTTCAGCTGGTCTTCCTTGTAGTAACCGCCATCGACGAGAACCTGCTTGTAGTTCTCCTTGGTCACTGCAACCGGCTTCAGCAGGTAGGACGGAACGACCTTGACGCCATTTTCATAGGTCTTGGTGTCGTTTACCTCAGGCTCCTTGCCCTGCAGAACGGCGTTGACCATGTTCACGGTCACCTTGGCGAGTTCGCGGGTGTCCTTGAAGATGGTGGAATACTGTTCGCCGGCAATGATCGACTTGACGGAAGGAACTTCAGCGTCCTGACCGGAAACGACCGGCAGCGGCTGGTCCTTCGTGCCATAACCAACGCCCTTCAGCGAGGAGATGATGCCGATGGAGAGACCGTCGTAAGGCGACAGAACGGCGTCAACCTTCGCGTCGGTGTAATAAGCGGACAGCAGGTTGTCCATGCGGGCCTGGGCCGTTGCCGGGTCCCAACGCAGCGTACCGACCTTGTCCATGCCGGTCTGGCCGGACTTCACGACGAGCTTGCCGCTGTCGATGTAAGGCTGGAGAACCGACATCGCGCCGTCATAGAAGAAGAAGGCGTTGTTGTCGTCCGGGGAGCCGCCGAAGAGCTCGATGTTGAACGGGCCCTTGCCGTCCTTCAGGCCGAGCTTGTCGACGATCGAAGTCGCCTGCAGAACGCCAACCTGGAAGTTGTCGAAGGTGGCGTAGTAGCTGACGTCGCCGCTGTTGCGGATCAGGCGGTCATAAGCGATGACCTTGATGCCCTGCTCGCCGGCCTGCTTCAGGACGTCCGACAGCGTCGTGCCGTCGATCGATGCGATCACGAGGACCTTGACGCCCTTGGTGACCATGTTTTCGATCTGGGAAAGCTGGTTCGGAATATCGTCATCGGCATATTGCAGGTCGGTCGTGTAACCGGCTTCCTGAAGCTGCTTCACGATGTTGTTGCCGTCGTCGATCCAGCGTGCGGACGACTTGGTCGGCATGGCGATACCAACGGAACCCTTGTCCTGTGCGAAAGCCGGCACTGCGAAAGAAGCAGCACCGATGGCACAAGCTGCCATCAGCGAAATAATGGACTTCATTAACTCTCTCCCTTGAGCCCTTCTCTGGAGCCCGCATGCTGCGGTGCACCATGAAATTCATGCCGTCAGAGGAAGAAGCCGCATTGCGCTCACTCCGATTTCGCAATTGCGAAATGGAACAGCTGCCGCTCCTCCCCGGCATTCCGCAAATTGTTCTGAATCCATATAACTGTCAAATAGAATAAATCAGTTTCCATATATCAATTATGATATATTAAATCGATACAAAAACCGATGAGGGGTATAAAACCACGGATGAACAACCAAAAAGTGTATGAGCAGGCGCAAACAACGGACGCCCTTTTCGTCTTTGAGGACAACCCTTTGCTGCGGGCCGGATTGAAGATGAGCCACCTGCGCATGCTGGTCATGATCGAGGAGCACGGGCAGGTCAGCGCAGCCGCCGCCGCCATGAACATGACGCAGCCCGCAGCCTCGCGCATGCTCTCGGAAATGGAGGCGATCGTCAAATCACCCCTTTGTCAGCGGGCCTCGCGCGGCGTGGTGCTGACGAAATTCGGCGAGGCGCTGGCGCGGCGCGCGCGCACCATATTGCTGGAACTGCGCGAGGCGAGCCGCGAGCTGAACCAGATGAAATCCGGCAGCGGCGGCTCGGTCTATATCGGCGCCGTCACCGCGCCGGCGATCAGCCTCGTGGTTCCCGCCATCAGGCGCGCCATGGACACCTATCCCGGCATCGAAATCAACGTGCAGGTGGAAAGCAGCAACGTGCTGGCCCGCGAACTGCTGGCGGCCCGGCACGATTTCATCATCGGCCGGATACCGGACGATTTCGATCCCGGCCTCTTTTCCATTCATGAAATCGGCATAGAGCGCGCCTGTCTTGTGGTGCGCGAAGGCCACCCGCTGCTTCGCGGCGAGCCAGTGACCCTGCAGGATATCTCCGGTTACGACTGGGTCTTCCAGCCGCCCGGCGCGCTCTTGCGCAGAACCACGGAGGATGTCTTCCTCACCCACGGCGTCGCCATGCCGCGCAACGTCATCAACACGCCATCCGTGGTACTCACCCTTGCGCTAGTCTGCAACACGGATGCCATCGCCCCAATCGCGCAGGACATGGCCGAATTCGTTGCCGGCCAGCAGGCCGATATCGGCCGAACCCGGATATTGCCGACGGATTTCGAACTCGTCGTAAAACCATACAGCATCATTACCACCAAGGGCCGTGTTTTGCCGCCCAGCGCCCGCCTGCTCTACGATCTGGTTCTGGATGAAAGCCGCAAGCTGACCGGCCCGTGACCGCGGCAAGCCAGACACCACCTTCATGATCCATAAAGGCCGGATAGTCAGACCGGCGAGGGAAAAGCCGCATGCTCTTCGGACAATCCGTTTTCCAGTCGGTCGTCGACAGGCTGAAACACGAAAAAGAAACGGAAGAGGAAGGCGCGGAGCCCCCACCGCCCGCCGGTCACCGCATTGCCGGTTTCAGCTCGGGCTTCGTTATCGATACGCATATTGAAACGCCGCCGCCTGCGAACGGCAATCTCGATGCCTATCTCGCCTTCCTGGCCGACCCCGCGCCACCGCCCGAACCGGAGCCGGAGCCCGAACCGGAACCGATGCCGGCCCATCTCGAAAAGACGTCGCTTGCCGATGTTTCGGCGGAACTGGCGATCCACGACGCCGACACGGCCGCAACGCTTGCGGAAAAGCGCCGCGCCTTTGCCCGCCTCAATCATCCCGACCGGGTGAACCCGCAGTTCCGGCACAATGCGACGCTGCGCATGACGGCGGCCAATCTCCTGATCGACCAGGCGATCCGGATGCTGCGGGCGCGGGAGCATTTCCGGTAAAAGTGCCGGGCGGCCTTATCTCGCAAAATACATGAAACGAAAGAAAGGAGGCGCTTCAGCCCGCATCGTTCTTGTCGGTGGGCGCGCTTTCGGCGGCAGGCTCATCCGCGCCATTTCCGCTTTTGGCAGCATCGCTTGCGGGTTTGAACTTCAGCAGCAATTCATAGGCCGCATAAGCGCCGATGCCGGCAACGATGGTGCCCCAGAAAAATTCGCGATTGACGAATTCGATGACGGCCCATGCGGCGCAAAAGCCGACGATGAGCAACCGGACCCAAAGGGGACGATAAAGCGGATGACTCGTATCGATATTCAGCATGGCGTTCCCGTCCCGGGCCTTTCCAGTCAATCGCATGATTGCGGTTCCACGCCCAAAGGCGTCAAGATGCTTATGCGTCTTGGCGGTTTCACAGGAAAATTGCAACGCAATTCAGCCCCGCTGCCGATCAGGCTGGCGTGAAAGACCAGCGCAGGAAGGCCGTCGCGGATGCCGCAGCAATGGGAAGACGGGAACACCTGCGTCACAGGCAGCACCCTGCGGCGACCTGCGCCTGGATTGCCCCGCTCTCGCCGAAGGTCAGTCGCGCAGGCGTCCGAGCAGCGCCAGAAGCTGATCGCGGGCCTTCTTGCCGCCGATCCTGTCGATCAGCTTTTCCTCACGATCCCGCCAGGTGTTGGAAAGCCGGTCGAGAAGGCTGCTGCCCTCCTCCGTCATGTCGAGGAAATGAACGCGCCTGTCCTCTTCCGATTTGCGGCGGACGAGCAGTCCCTTCTCTTCCATGCTGTCGACGATGGCGACGAAATTGGCGCGCTGTATGCCGAGCGCTTCCGCCACATCGCTCTGCTTGAGACCCGGATTGCCGCCGACGATGACGAGAACGGAAAAATCGGCCGGCCGCAATCCCTGCTCCGCCAGCACATCGGCAAAACCGTTTGCCACGGCAAGTTGCGAGTGTCGCAAATGATAGCTGATCGCAGTCGTCAGCAACCCATAGTCGATAGCCGTGATATGCGCCGCTTCCGCGCTGCCGCTTTCGGCCTTTTCCGTCCGCGGCCCGTTGCTGTGTGCCAATCGCAAAGCCATCCGATCCCCCGCCTGATTCGTTCCTTTACCTTGTCGAAATCATAACCGACAACGTCACGAAACTGTATCCCAAATAAATGTAGATGATACTAATATTGTATAATAATTTGACAGTTAATCGTCGGCAAAGCAAACCCCGACTCCGGATCCCCACCCGGCGAACGAAAAAAGTATGACTATTTACCCGCCAATTTTGAGGGGATAAAATCGCACGCCGCACCATATTTGAAAGGCGTTGCCCTCATCCGAGCGCCTCTTCGTGAAAGCGGCAAAACAGCGGTCCGACCCGGCAATAACATACTACTTATAAGGGAAACCCTATTCCGGCAAAAAGACAATACGTCAAACGACGCATCGCCCTGTCGCCGCACAAAGGCCCCCGGCCACCCCAAAACAGGCCCCGCGCCCCACCCCGCCCAAAAACAGACAACGTTTCGCAAATCTTTGATTTTTAGACATTGATGCGAAAACAAAGCTGGGGTATGAACCAACCGCTGCACGCGATTCAAGCGTGACCGCTGCACCCGTAGCTCAGCTGGATAGAGTGTTGGATTCCGATTCCAAAGGTCACAGGTTCGAATCCTGTCGGGTGCGCCATTTCAGTACAGAACTGCGAACCGCAAACGCCGCCGATTCCCCGCTCGAAGCGGCGACGAGGCTTTGAAGCAGGTCCGATTTCCTCCCCATGATGCGAACCTCGTCATCGGCGACCTCAACGCGCTGGGCAAAGGCGCGCAGGTGGTCCCGCCGATAGCCGCCTCCTTCGATCCGCAGACTGCTGCGTGCGGTTTCCGAAAGCGCGTCGATCATGTCTGGCGTAACGGCCCGGTGCCCGGAGCTGTCAAGTGTCGCCCGTATCCGCTCGGCGTCCGCCGCCGCCTGATCGCGGATCGCTTTGAGATTGGCGATCCGGTCCTTCAGTCCCATGTCGTCCAGCGCGGCCACACCCGTTTCGATCGCATCGTAGAGCCGACCCAATCGCTGATCCGTCTCGGTGATTCGCCGATTTAAATCAGCTAGGTGTTCGCGCCGGCGTTCGGCTCGTTCCTGCCGGCGATCGAGAAGGCTCGACAGGATCGTCTCCAACCGCTTCGGTTGGAGAAGGCGCTCTTCAAGATGGCGCTCGACCAGATGATCGAGCTTATCCATTCGGATCGAACGCCCTTCGCAGCCGACCTTGCCTTGCCGCGCTTTGGTCGAGCAGGTGTAATAGGTGTACTGCCCGCCATTGCCCTTGCCGGTGCGCAGCGTCATCGCACCGCCGCACTTCGCGCAGAAGCAGATGCCGGTGAGCAGCGTCGGACCACTCGTAACTCGTGCGGGCACCAACATCGGATTGCGCGATTTGAGACGCGCCTGAACGGCGTCGAACGTCTCCCTCTCTATCAGCGGCGGCACTGCCATGATCGAGACCTCGTTCTCCGGCTTCCTCTCGCGGTTCTTGAAAGAGCGTGTGTTGAATCGGTGCTCGCCGATATAGGTCGTGCGGGTCAGGATCGCGTGGATTTGCGCCAGGCCCCATTTCCCGCCGTCACGGGTGAACATGCGGCGTTCGTTGAGATAGGTCGCAATGGCCTTGACGCCCTTCGGGCCAGACGTACCGCCGCCTTCGAGGAACAGGCGATAAATGAGCCTGACCGTTTCCGCGTGCAGCGGATCGATCTCCAGCTTCTTCTTGATCTTCGATCCACGCTGCTCGGCCGCGACGACGCGATAGCCAATGGGCGGTCGCGCGCCGTTCCAGAAACCCTGACGGGCGTTCTCGTTCATGGCGCGCAGGACGTGCTTGGCGTTCTCCTTCGATTGGTACTCGTCGAACAGGGCCATGATCTGCCGCATCATGACGTGCATGGGATCGTCACCCATCTCCTGCGTGATGGAGACGAGCTTGACGCCATTCTTCGCCAGCTTCCTGACATAGAATTCCAGCTCGAAGTGATCGCGGAAGAAGCGCGAGAAACTGTGAACCACGACGACATCGAACGGCGCAGGCTTCGATGTGCCGGCTTCGATCATGCGCTGGAATTCCGGGCGGCGGTCATTGGTGGCGGAAGCTCCAGCCTCCACGAAGGTTTCGACAAGCTGGTATCCACGCGAAGCACAATAGGTTTCACCCTGCTTACGCTGATCCGGGATCGACACGTCATGCTCGGCCTGCCGCGTCGTCGAGACGCGCAGATAGAGCGCCGCGCGCTGCACGATATGCGGACTTTGAATGTTCATGGGCGGCCTCCCTTCGCTTCGCGCCGTTCGAGCAAGGGCAGTTCCAGGGCCACCCGATCGTGCAATACCTTCGGCATGATCTTCCGGCCTTTGCCAGGCTCCATACTGACGAGACCGTAGCCCGCCATGGTCTTGAGGGTTCGAGACAGGCTCGACTTCGCCCGCCCGGTGATCTGCGACAGCTCCTCCAGCGAACCGGGTGCTTGCTCGTCGATGACGCGCAGCAGTTCGCGATTTCCGCTGGAGAGCACCTGCGCGAAAGATTCAGTGGAGGTGAACCACACCTTCGGATCGTCCGCCGCCGACTTTTCCTCGCCGCGCGCGATCCGCATGGTGCGGGCCTTCATCTCGTCGTAGTCGGCAATCCCGACTTTCAAGGTGGTCATAACACGCCTCGCTCCTTCAACACCGCGTCCACCGCCTGCCAGAAGTCGGCCAGTAGCGTGGCCGCGTCCTCCCAGGCGTATGGCTTCACGGTCTGGAGGCGGTGGCGATGGTCCATCGGCTCTCCCCTTCTGCCCCGGCCGACCGGATGGGCGTTGTCAAAGCCGACCAGCCGTTCGCCCGAAGGCCCGTGAAGCGTGAGCGAGTAATCGAGGCCTTGCGGCTTTTCCGGTGAGACCGGAATGCGGGTGACGACGAACTTCACCCAATGACCGCCCTCGGGATCGACAACAAGCACCTGACCGTCAAGGTCCAGTAGCGTGTCGAGGCTCGGGTCACGATCCTCGCTCATGGCTTGTTGTTAACATCTGATGTTAACTTATTCAAGCCCTCATTACCTTCGGCATCAAGGGGGCCGAACAGCCGGTCGAGAACATCGCCGAAATAGCGCTCGAAAATGTCCACCTCGGCTTCGGTGACCGGCACACGCTCCGGCCAATCGTCGATGACGGGCAGCTTCTCGACATCGAAAGTGCCAGACCACGGGTTGCGGCGGCGTGGCGCGCGCGACGGCGCGAGATCGTCGCCATAATTGTAAAGGTCGTCAGGAAGTGCTTGCGGGGCTGGCCGTTGTGGCCGCCCCCTGCGGGCGCGGGAATCTTGCGCGGACATTGAATCCTCCGTGGTTCGCGATTGAAAACCGAGCGTCAGGAGGCCCGGATTTATGCGAAGCATGGAGGGAGATCGGCGGCCGGTAGCGTGCCGCATTTGCGCTCGCGCGCCAGCGGCACCCCTGCATAGAAAGCAGGGGGCCGCGGCGGCGGATCAGCTTGGCGTCCGCCGTGCTTTCGCAAAGCCGCGATCGGTGGCGATGAAGCGCTCCAGCATCGGCACGATCAGCTTGGCCGGCTCGATCGGTGCGCCACCTTCGGCCAGGAGGCGACCGTATTCGATCAGGTCGCGGTGGAGTGCGGCGGGCAGCTCCAGCGCGATCCTGACGGGCTTGTCGTCAGCGATGGGACCGAGTTTCAGCTTGGTCATGGTCAGCTCCTATAGGGCTCGAACACGATGTCGCGCGTGACGATGACCCTGACCGGGAAACCGGGCCGGATGGTCAGCGTGGGTGCGACCTGCAACTGTCGTTGGATGATCTGCTGACCGGCCTGGTTGACCGTATCCTGTGCGCCGTCTCGGATGGCGCGGATCAGGCGGTCATTGTCGTCGGTGGCGAGTTCCGCGCCGACGCCGAGCAGGGTCGAGAGCGCAGCGGCCTTGGCGAGGTCCCACCAGTGATAATCGACGCCATCCTCAAGGCCGGCGTACCCTTGCGTGTCGGCGCCGGGCTGGCGCTCGAGAACGATCGAGCGGCCATTCGGCATGATGAGCCGGTTCCAGACAAGCAGCACGCGGCGCTGTCCGAACTGCACGTTGTTGTCATACTGGCCGATCAGGCGCGTGCCCTGCGGCACGAGCAGGATACGCCCGGTCGGGCTGTCGTAGATGTTCTCCGTGACCTGCGCAGTGATCTGGCCGGGAAGATCGGAACGGATGCCGGTGATGAGCGCCGCCGAGATGACGGCGCCGGCCTGAAGCACGAAGGGCGAAGCCGGCGGCGTGACGCGATCGGGCGTGACGGTGCGGCGGTCGGCCGCCGCGTTGAGGAAAGCGAACTGCTTGTCCTGTCCGGTGGCGGGCTGGCCCGCTGCGCCGGCCAAGTCGAGGCCCGCGAGACCGGGCATCGCGCCGGATGGCGTGGCGGCTGTCGAGCCCTGCCGCGACTGGAAGAAGACGGTGCTGAGACGGGCGGCCTCTTCCTCGGCGCGGCGTCGCTGTTCGGCCTCGCTGACGCCGGGCGTCGGAACCGCGGGTGTCACGACGGGCTGGCCGTTGTTCTGGGCGTCGAGGATCGGTCGGCCGAGATCGCCGGGCAGCGCCGGTCCCAAGACCGGGCCAGTATAGTCCTTCGGCAATCCGGCGAGACCATCGGCGGTCTGGCGGTTGTTGGTCGAATAAAGCTCCTCGCCGCCATCGCCGGGCGCGCGGGTCTGGAGCGCGTAGATCAGCGATCCGCCGATGCCGACCAGGGCGACGGCGGCGACGCTGGCGAGCATCTTGCGCGACAGGCGGGTGACGCGCGGCGGCTCGCTGCGCAGGCGCATGGGTTCGGCGTTGGTTTCGGCTTCGGTCATGATTGCGGCCTCCCGTCGGTGCGGACGATCCTGACGGTCTGCTGGCGGTCGCCGGCGCCAAGGCGCAGCTCGGCCGCGCCGAACAGACGATCGACGATCAGGATGTGTTGATAGATGCGGCTGTTGACGATCTGGGTTTCGCCATTGGGGCCGAGGACGAAGATCGGCGGCATCTCGCCCTGCACGATCCCGCGCGGGAACTCGACATAGACGCGGCGGCCATCGTCATAGACGGCGAGCGGCTTCCATGGCGGATTGTCGCCGGTGAGGCCGTAGCGATAGTTGCGCGACGCGACAGCCGGAATGACCGGTGTTGCCGGAAGGGCTTGGCTCCCGCCGCCTGCCGGCTGCGGATAGGCCCAGGCGACGGCGGGCATATAGGGCTTCTCGCCCGAACGCAGCTCGATCATGTAGGTGCGCTTGTCGGTTGTGATGACGAGATTGGTGGTGATGTCGGCGCGCGAGGGCTTCACCAGCACCAAGACGCGGCGGCCGACGCCGGAGCCGGATTCGGTATCGCCGATGATCCAGCGGGCGGTGTCGCCCGCCGCGATCGGCCCGGAGCCGGTCAGGCTCTCGCCCGGTTCGAGCGCGATGCTCGTGATCTGGCCGGGTGCGGCATAGACCTGATAGAGCGCGCCTTCAGACCACGGATAGACCTGGATGGCGTTGTAATAGCCCTCGCGGCGCGGCTGCACGCGTGCGGCGGCATTGGCGTTCTCGACGCGCCCCGTGGGCGTGCCGGCGGTCTCGCCGCCGCGCGCGACGGTCCAGGCCGGCGGCGCGTGGAGCGGCTTGGGGCTCTCGTCCGTGACAGTGACGGGCACGACGGGCAGCGGCGGCACACTGGCGTCGTAGTTGATCTCGGGCGGCTTGAAGGTCGCGCAGCCGGCGAGTGCCGAAGCGGACAGCAAAAGGGCGATGGCGGCAGGCGTGCGGAAAGTGCTCCTCATTGGCCCATCTCCCGCGACCAATTGATGGCGTTGACGTAGATGCCGAGCGGATTAGCTTTCAGCCGCTCCGTGTCTCGGGGCGGCTGGACGGCGATGGTCAAGATCGCCGTCCATCGCTCCGTCGCGGCGAGCACGCCGTTCTCGAAGCGCCGTTCCGTCCAGGCGACGCGGAACGAATCCGGCGATGCGCGGATGACGCTGGAGACGTCGACGGCGATCTGCTGCTTGCCGACCTTGGCGAAGGGATCGTTGGTGCGGGCATAGTCGTTGAGCGCGCCCGCGCCGCGATCGGTGGTCCAGTCATAGGCGCGAAGCCAGTTCTGCCGGACGATGATCGGATCGGCGGGAATGCTCCTGACCTGCTCGATGAAGCGGGCGAGATGCCATGCGATTTGCGGATCGGTCGGGCGGAAGTCCGCCGTGGCCGGCGCGATCGCTTGCGCCTGGCCGAGCTTGTCGACCTGTACCACCCACGGCACGACGGTCCCACGCGCGGACTGGATCACCAGCGCGCCCGCGAAGCCCGCCGAAAGGATCAGCGCGCCGAAGGCCATATAGCGCCAGTTCCTGGCCTGCACACGGGCCGAGCCGATGCGCTCGTCCCAGACCTGGGCGGCCTTCTGATAAGGCGTTTCGGGTTGGACTGTCTTGCCGTAATGCGCGGCGGGTCGTCTGAAGAGGTTCATGAGCGGTCGCTTTCAGAGAGGTTGATGGAAGAACCGGAGCCGTGGCTGTCGCCGGAGCGGACGGCATGAGCGGCAGCGCTGACGCCGTGGCTGACCGTCTGGCCGCGCTTCATGCGCTTGGCCCAATCGGGCGGCGTGCCGTCCGTAGTGGCCGATGGCGTGGGTGCGGCAGCGGCAGCTTCGCCGCCGACCGTGCCCATGGTCGAAGAGCCGCCGGTTGCGCCGAATCCGGCTTTTGCGCCGTCGCTGAAGCTGGATTTGAGGCTGGCGGTCGCACGGCGAAGCGGCGACATGGCCGCATTGCCCGCTGCGCTGCCGGCTGCGCGTCCGACGCCGCCGAGGCCCGATGCGACGCCGGAAGCGCCGGACTTGCCGAGCGAGCCGAGGCTGTAGGCGGCGGATGCGGCGCCCGCCGCGGTCGCGCCGCCGCGTGCGGCCGCTGCGCCACCGGAGAGCAAGGCGGTGCCCCCCTTGGCGGCGAGCATCGCGCCGCCGCCTGCGGCCATGGCCGCGCCGCCGACTGCAAGGCCGGTGCCGACCGCTGCGCCCGCGCCAAGCTGCGGACCGCCGGAGACGAGGCCGTTGGCGATGCCAGGGCCGAAGATGCCGAGACCGACCAGCGAGAGCGCGGCGAGCACCACGGCCATGGCGTCGTCGATGCTCGGGGTCTTGCCGCCGAAGCCTTGGGTGAACTGGCTGAACAGCGTCGAGCCGATGCCGATGATGACGGTGAGCACCAGAACCTTGATGCCGCTGGAGATGACGTTGCCGAGCACCTTTTCGGCCATGAAGGAGGTCTTGCCGAACAGGCCGAACGGGATCAGCACGAAGCCCGCCAGCGTTGCCAATTTGAACTCGATCAGGGTGACGAAGAGCTGGATGGCGAGGATGAAGAAGGCGAGGATCACCAGCGCCCAGGCGAAGAGCAGGCACGCGATCTGGATGAAGTTCTCGAAGAAGGCGACCCAGCCCATCAGGTCGGAAATGGATTCGAGCAGCGGCCGGGCGGCGTCGAGGCCGGTCTGTGCGACCTTGCCGGGGCGGAGCAGATCGGTGGTCGAAAAGCCGGTGCCGCTGGCCTTGAGGCCAAGGCCGGCGAAGCTGTCGAAGACGATCTTCGCCAGGTTGTTCCAGTTGCCGATCAGGTAGGCGAAGATGCCAACGAACAGCGTCTTCTTGACGAGCCGTGCCATAATGTCGTCATCGGCGGCCCAGGACCAGAAGAGCGCGGCCAGGGTCACGTCGATGACGATCAGCGTCGTGGCGATGAAGGCCACTTCGCCGGACAGGAGGCCGAAGCCCGAGTCGATGTAGCGGGTGAAGGTTCCGAGGAAGTTGTCGATGACGCCCGCGCCGCCCATGGCTCACCGCCCTTCCGGTGCGGCCGGCGCGGGCGCGCGGCCAAGGAAGCGGTCGCGGGTCTCGGACCAGACGCGCAGGCAATCGGCGTCGTCGGCCGCTTTCTGGCCGAGCCCCTGGCAACGGCGCTGGCCTTCACGCAGCGGATCGCGGTCGGGTTGGTGAAGAGCAGCCGGCGAAGATGCCGGCGCGTCCTCCTTGCGGGTCATCTGGATGGCCGTCGCCGTGATGGCGAGAGCGACGAACACGATAGCGCCGAGGCGGGCCAGCATCTTGCCGTCCATAGGAATACTCCTTCTGGCGGTTACTTGCCGCTGTTGAACATCTGCGCGTTGCCGGGCTGATAGCCGGCGCCGGGCGTCAGGAAGCGGCGGCGCTGTTCACGCCCTTGTTCGGCGGCGGCGGTGCGTTCCGCATCGGTCAGCGCGCTCGCCCGGCCATTGGCCGAGACGACCGCGACGAGATCGGAAAGCTGTTGCGACTGAAGCGCGAGGAGCTGGTTGCCGGCCTGCGTCGCCTGAAGCGCACCAGTCGCGCTCTGGCTCTGGCTGACGAGCGCCGACATCTGCGTGCGATTGCTGTCGATGTTGCCGACGACGCCGGCCTGCACGCGCATCGCGTCCTGCAAACCGCCGACCGTGTTCTTCCAGCGGTCGCGGGCATTGGCGACGAGCTGCTGATCGGAAGCCGAGAGCGAGACGTTCCCGTATTTCTGTTGGAACATCTGGTCGATCTGCTGGACGTTGAAGGCGATGCCCTGCGCCTGTTGCAAAAGCTGCTGCGTCTTCTGGACGGACTGCTGAATCTGCTGGAGTGCGGAGAACGGCAGGCTGGCGAGATTTTTCGCCTGATTGATGAGCATCTGCGCTTCGTTCTGAAGCGAGGTGATCTGGTGGGTGATCTGCTCCAGCGTGCGCGCGGCGGTCAGGACGTTTTGCGCATAGTTGGAGGGATCGAAGACGATGATGGCGTGCGCGGGCGTCGCCACCATCGGCGAGAGCGCGAGCGGCGCGGCCGCCAGCATGGTTGCGGCGAGCGCCATGGCGCGCGAGCGGAAACGACGGATAATCATGGTCAGGACTCCTTTGCTGCGGTGGAAAAAGTCGGGATGAGGTCGGCCGCCCATCCGGCGTCGCGGGCGCGGAGCCACGCGGCGAGGAAGCCTTCGCGGCCGTGTTCGGCGACGAGGTTGGCGATCAGCGTCTGGTCGAATTTCGAGGAGGCGGCGCAGAGCGCGAGGCCGACTTCGGACAGGCCCAGCTCGAACAGGCGATTGCCGCGCCGCGACTGGCAATAGTAATCCCGCTTGGGCGTCGCCCGCGCCAGGATTTCGATCTGGCGATCGTTGAGCCCGAAGCGGCGATAGATGGCCGTGATCTGCGGCTCGATCGCGCGTTCGTTCGGCAGCAAAAGCCGCGTCGGGCAGCTTTCGATGATGGCCGGTGCGATGCTCGAATTGTCGATGTCGCTGAGCGACTGTGTGGCGAAGATGACGGACGCGTTCTTCTTGCGCAGCGTCTTCAGCCATTCGCGGAGCTGGCCGGCGAAGCTGTCATCATCGAGAGCGAGCCAGCCTTCGTCGATGATGAGCAGCGTAGGGCGGCCGTCGAGCCGGTCGCCGATCCGGTGGAAGAGATAGGCGAGCACGGCGGGCGCGGCCCCTGTGCCGACCAGCCCCTCGATCTCGAACGCCTGCACGTCGGCGCTGCCCAGATGTTCGGCCTCGGCATCGAGCAGCCGGCCATAGGCCCCGCCGACGCAATAGGGCCGGAGCGCCTGCTTGATGTCGTTGGACTGGAGCAGGACGACGAAGCCGGTGATGGTGCGTTCTTCGACTGGCGCGGACGCGAGCGAGGTCAGTGCCGTCCAGACATGCTCCTTCGCCTCGGGCGTGATCGTGATGCCCTCGCGCATCAGGATCGCCACGATCCAGTCGGCCGCCCAGGCGCGTTCGTAGGAGTCGTGGATGCGGGCGAGCGGCTGGAGCGAGACGGAAGCGTCGGAGCCTTCGGTGAGACCGCCGCCGAGATCGTGCCAGTCGCCGCCCATAGCGAGCGCGGCGGCGCGGATCGAACCGCCGAAGTCGAAGGCGAAGACCTGGGAGCGTTCGTAGCGCCGGAACTGCAACGCCATGAGCGCGAGCAGCACGGACTTGCCCGCGCCGGTCGGGCCGACGACCAGCGTATGGCCGACGTCGCCGACATGAAGGGATAACCGGAACGGGGTCGAGCCTTCGGTCTTGCCGTAAAGCAAGGGGGGCGCACCGAAATGCTCGTCCCGTTCCGGCCCCGCCCACACCGCCGAAAGCGGGATCATGTGGGCGAGATTCAAAGTGCTAATGGGCGGCTGGCGGACGTTGGCGTAGGCATGGCCGGGCAAGCTGCCGAGCCAGGCATCGACCGCGTTGACGGTCTCGACCATGGCCGTGAAGTCGCGGCCCTGGATAACCTTCTCTACCAGCCGCAATTTCTCGTCGGCGATACGCGGGTCGGCATCCCAGACGGTGATGGTGGCCGTGACATAGGCCATGCCGGCGACATCCGCGCCAAGCTCCTGCAAGGCTATGTCGGCGTCGGCCGCCTTGTTGGCCGCGTCGGTATCCACGAGGGCGGATGCCTCGTTGGTCATAACTTCCTTGAGGATCGCGGCGATCGACTTGCGCTTGGCGAACCACTGGCGACGGATCTTGGTGAGGAGCTTGGTCGCGTCGGTCTTGTCGAGCAGGATCGCGCGGGTGGACCAGCGATACGGGAATGCGAGCCGGTTGAGATCGTCGAGCAGGCCGGGCGTCGTCGCGGTCGGAAAGCCGATGATGGTGAGGACGCGCAGATGCTCCGGCCCCAGGCGCGGCTGCAGCCCGCCGGTCAGCGGCTGATCGGCGAGCAGCGCATCGAGATAGATCGGCGTCTCGGGCACGCGGACGCGGTGCCGGTTGGTCGAGACGGTCGAGTGCAGATAGGTCAGCGTCTCGCTGTCATCGAGCCACGCGCATTCGGGCATGAAGCCGTCGAGCAGAGCCAGCACGCGGTCGGTGCGATCGCTGAAGCCGCGCAGGATCTCATGCGGATCGACGCCGCTACGTTCGCGGCCCTCGTAGAGCCAGGTCTCGGCGCGCGCGGCTTCTTCGGCCGGTGGCAGATAAAGGAAGGTCAGATAGTAGCCGGAGACGAAATGCGCGCCGGCCTCCTCGAAATCGGCCTTGCGTTCGGCGTCGACCAGGCCGGACGCCGGATCGGGAAGCACGCTGTCGGGATAGGTCGCGGCCTCGTGGCGCTGCGCCTCGACGAAGATCGACCAGCCGGAGCCGAGGCGGCGGAAGGCGTTGTTGATGCGGCCGGCGACGGCGACCAGCTCGGCGGCGACGGCGCTGTCGAGATCAGGACCGCGAAAGCGCGCGGTGCGCTGGAAGCTGCCGTCCTTGTTGAGCACGACGCCCTCAGTGGCGAGCGCGACCCAGGGCAGATAGTCGGCAAGGCGTGAAGCCGAGCGGCGATATTCGGCGAGGTTCATCATGGGGTGCGCCTCCTTCAGACCGCGAGATGGCCGGGGATGCGCAGATGGCGGCGCCCGACTTCGACGAAGAGCGGATCGCGCTTGGCCGCCCAGACCGCCGCGAAATGGCCGACGGCCCAGATGAGCAGTCCGACCAGCCAGAGGCGCAAGCCGAGGCCCATGGCCCCGGCCAGCGTCCCGTTGAGGATCGCGACGGAGCGCGGCGCGCCGCCGAGCAGGATGTGCTCGGTCAGCGCGCGGTGAACCGGGACGGTGAATCCCGGCACGTCCAGTTGCTCGAATGCGACCGCCATCAGACGAGCGCCCCGCCGCCGAACGAGAAGAACGACAGGAAGAAACTCGACGCCGCGAAGGCGATCGACAGGCCGAACACGATCTGGATCAGCTTGCGGAAGCCGCCCGAGGTGTCGCCGAAGGCGAGCGCCAGACCCGTCGCGATGATGATGATGACCGCGATGATCTTCGCGACCGGGCCTTCGATCGACTGAAGGATTTTCTGGAGCGGCGCTTCCCACGGCATGGAGGAGCCGGAAGCGTGCGCCGCGGGCGCGAGGACGAGATTAACATAGGCGACGGCGGCGACCGTCGCGACGGTGCGGCGCGCGCGCATGGGGATACGGATCATGAGGGTTCTCCTGTGCTGGTGGGGGTGGCCAAAGGGCTGGGGTGCGTGATGCGGTAGTCACCGTCCGGCCCGAGCCCTTCGACACGGGCGAGTTCGGCGAGCCGGCGCGCGGACCCGCGGCCGGAGAGGACGGCAACAAGGTCGATGGTCTCGGCGATCAGGGCGCGCGGGACCGTGACGACGGCTTCCTGGATGAGCTGTTCGAGCCGGCGCAGCGCCCCGATGCCGGTTCCGGCATGGATGGTGCCGACGCCGCCGGGATGGCCGGTGCCCCAGGCTTTGAGGAGATCGAGCGCTTCGGCGCCGCGCACCTCGCCGACCGGGATGCGGTCGGGGCGCAGGCGCAGCGAGGAGCGCACGAGATCGGAGAGCGTGGCGACGCCATCCTTGGTCCGCATGGAAACGAGGTTGGGCGCGGTGCATTGCAGCTCGCGCGTGTCCTCGATGATGACGACGCGATCGGTGGTCTTCGCCACTTCGGCGAGAAGCGCATTGGTCAGCGTGGTCTTGCCGGTGGAGGTGCCGCCCGCGACGAGGATGTTGGCGCGCGCTGCGACGGCTTCGCGCAGCGTCACGGCCTGATCGGCGCGCATGATCCCGGCGGCCACATAGTCGTCGAGCGTGAAGACGGCGACGGCGGGCTTGCGGATGGCGAAGGCTGGCGATGCGACGACGGGAGGAAGAAGCCCCTCGAACCGCTCGCCGGTCTCGGGCAGTTCGGCCGAGACGCGCGGGCTTCGGGCGTGAACCTCCGCGCCGACATGATGGGCGACCAGGCGCACGATGCGTTCGCCATCGGCGGGCGACAGGACTTCGCCGGTGTCGGACAGTCCGTCGGAGAGCCGGTCGATCCAGATGCGCCCATCGGGGTTCAGCATCACCTCGACGACGGCGGGGTCTTCCAGAAAGCGTGCGATAGCCGGGCCGAGCGCCGTGCGGAGCATTCGCGCGCCGCGCTGGATCGCCTCCGGTTTCTGGTGAGAAGAAGTCATGCCGTCCCCAAATTTGGAAGGGGACGCAACAGACAGTTCCCCGATCGGGGATGATTAAAAGAGCCCGAAATCGGGCCTGTTCAACAAGTATCGAGAGCCGCGCGGCGGTCGACGGCTATCGGCGGTGAATAGGACGGGTCGATTATTCTTGCGGTACGCCGTTCGTATCTTTCTGGTCTGTTGCCGGACCTTCGGGTATGGACTCGACGTCGCGCGAAAGCTGTTTCAGGAACCTGTCGCCGCTCGCCAGACGGCGGCCGAGATTCTGCATGAAGCCCTCGAACCGCTCGGCGCCTTTCGCGCGTGCGGCGGCCTGAGCGTTCTCCGGCAGCGGCGGCGTAGAGGAGAGCCAGATCAGGACGAAGAGCGAGAGCGTCTCGCCGAGCACGGCGAGATCTTCGTCGAGCGTGTCGATCTGGCGGCCGAGCTTGTCGAGGCGGCGCGACATGGCCGCCTCCAGCTTCTCGGTCGTGTCGCCGGAGAGGAACGACGCGACGGCGGCCTCCACGATGGCTGATGCCGAGACCTTGCGGCGCATCGCCAGGGCGTCGACCTGTTTGAGCAAGGTGGGATCGAAATAGACATTCCTGCGGGTGCGGGTCGGCATGGCGCGGTCCTTACAGTTCGATGCCGTCGCCGGGGTCGAGCGAGGCTTGCCGCGCGACCATCCGCATGCGGCTGCGCATGGCGTTGGCCTTGGCAGCGTCCACATCGAGTTCGTCGTCCAGAAGCTCGAACTCCTGTGCCGGCGACGGCGGCGGGGTGATCTCTTCGTGCTCGGGCAATTCCGGCTCACGGCGGATACCGGCATTGGCCGGATCGCCGCCGTCTTCGCCCGCGCCCGTCGCGCTCGTCTGACCTGCCGCCGCGACGACGCGGCCCGACCAGTCGTCGGACGTGGCGGTGTTCGCGGGAGCGGTCGCCAGCTCGGGTGGCGTGATGATGCGCTCCTGCAAACGCGCATCCTCGAAATAGCGGGCCTTGGTGGCGCGGATCGGCGGCGTGCCCGCGACCATGACGATTTCCTCGGACGGCGGGAGCTGCATGATCTCGCCGGGCGTCATGAGCGGCCGCGCCGTCTCCTGCCGCGAGACCATCAGGTGGCCGAGCCAGGGCGAAAGCCGGTGGCCGGCATAGTTGGTGGAATCACGCATTTCGGTCGCCGTGCCGAGCGCATCGGACACGCGCTTGGCGGTGCGCTCGTCGTTGGTCGCGAAGCTAACGCGCACATGGCAATTGTCGAGGATGGCGTTGTTCGGCCCATAGGCACGTTCGATCTGGTTGAGCGATTGGGCGATCAGGAAGCCCTTGAGGCCGTAGCCCGCCATGAAGGCGAGCGCCGATTCAAAGAAGTCGAGGCGCCCCAGCGCCGGAAACTCGTCGAGCATCAAGAGCAGCCGGTGGCGCTTCGTCGTCGCGGTCAACTCCTCGGTGAGCCGGCGGCCGATCTGGTTGAGGATGAGGCGGATGAGCGGCTTGGTGCGATTGATGTCGGATGGCGGCACGACGAGGTAGAGGCTGACCGCCTTCTTGCCGCCGACGAGATCGGCGATGCGCCAGTCGCAGCGCGCCGTGACGCGGGCCACGACGGGATCGCGGTAGAGGCCGAGAAACGACATGGCGGTGGAGAGCACGCCGGAGCGTTCGTTGTCGGATTTGTTCAGCAGCTCGCGCGCCGACGATGCAATGACGGGATGGACGCCGGCTTCGCCGAGATGCGGCGTGTCCATCATCGCCCGCAGGGTGGCTTCTACCGGGCGGCGCGGATCGGAGAGGAAATTGGCGACGCCCGCCAGCGTCTTGTCCTTCTCCGCGTAGAGGACGTGCAGGATCGCCCCGACAAGCAGACTGTGGCTGGTCTTTTCCCAGTGATTGCGCTTGTCGAGACTGCCTTCGGGATCGACCAGAATGTCCGCGATGTTCTGCACGTCGCGGACCTCCCATTCCCCCTTCCGGACTTCGAGCAGCGGATTGTAGGCCGACGATCGGGCATTGGTCGGATCGAACAGCAGCACGCGGCCGTGCCTGGCGCGAAAGCCCGCCGTCAGCGTCCAGTTCTCACCCTTGATGTCGTGGACGATGCAGCTTCCCGGCCAGGTCAGCAGCGTCGGTACGACGAGGCCGACGCCCTTGCCGGATCGCGTCGGCGCGAAGCACAGGACATGCTCCGGGCCGTCATGGCGCAGATAGTCCCGTTCGTATTTTCCGAGCACGACGCCATCAAGGTCGAGCAGGCCCGCCACAAGCACCTCCTCCTTCTCGGCCCATCGCGCCGAACCGTAGGTCGCGACGTTGCGGGCTTCGCGCGCGCGGATGAGGGACATGAGAATCGCAGCGGCGATGGCGATGAAGCCGCCGGATACGGCGATGATCGAGCCGTCGGTGAAGATCGACGGCGCATAGGCGTCGTAGGAAAACCACCACCAGAAGAAGGCCGGCGGGTAGTAGATCGGAACGCCCGCCAGCTCGAACCAAGGCTGACCGAGTTGCGGCTGAAAGCCGAGCCGCCACGCGGTCCATTGCGTCGCCGCCCAGGTCATGACGAGAACTATGGTCAGAACGACGGTGATCTGACCCCAGAGGATTCGGCCGCCACGCATACAGGCTCCAATCGGCAAAAATGTCGGAGCCGATCAGAGAATGGGTGTTTTCGGGACAGGCAACAAAAAAGATGAAACGGGAGGGCGGTCGGATACTCTGGCGTACAAATCGGATAGGTTTGCGTTATGCCTTGGTTTGTTCGCGGGATTGTGGAGTCGAGCCGCTGAGAACCTGAGTGAGCTGGGCTGAGCGCCCCATTTCGTCAGCGAGTGCAAGTAGGTTCCGCAGCGCCGCGCCGCGGTGATGCGGCGACCAGACTGCGGAAAATGAAACCGACACAGGTTCGTCTGCAATGAGAAGAAAGACCAAGCCGGGAGTTGGCAAAAGCGACGCGGCCTGCCCGACAATGGTGATGCCGAATCCTTGCTCGACCATTGATTGCAACGTGGTTTGCCCGACATCGAAACGGAGGATTGAGGGGGCGGACCAGCGACCGGCTAGGCGCGCCACGATATGGTCATAAACTTGCGGCCCGGCGCCACTATATCGGACGAGGAACGTCTCCGCTGCCAGATCTGACCACGTGACGTAGGAGCGCTCGGCAAGCGGATGGTTTGTTGGTAGCGCTGCCATCAGCGCTTCGGTCCATATCTGTCGTGAGTGGCAATCCGGGGGGTCGGGTGTTCCTGCTACGAATGCTATGTCCAAGTGGGCAGCGCGGAGCTGCATTACCGCCTCGCGCGCAGTGCCTTCGGTGATCTCTACCTCAATGCCTGGATGCCGCTCTCGATAATGTTGCAAAAGAGTAGCGAGGAAGCCGCCAGGGATCAGAGCGTGAATACCGACTCGAAGACGCCCCTGCTCACCGCGCGAGAACATGCCGGCGGTTCTAACGGTCTGGTCGAGTTGATCGATTGCCAAAGCAACGCCTTCGATAAAGTGCCGGCCCGCTTGTGTGATGCGCACGCCTCGCGTGTGGCGTTCGAAGAGAAGAATACCAAGTTCTTCTTCCAGCATTTTCACGCGCGCGCTGACACTCGATTGAGTAACCCCAAGCGCATTGGCCGCGTGACGGAAATTCAGATGCTCAGCGACAGCGAGTGTCTGTACAAGTGACATCATCGGAATACGACCGCCAAGCAGCAATGGGTTTGCTGGCATTTGAGGCATCTTGCTCAGTTTCCGACGGCGCATTTCTAGTCCCTACTGAAAGATTGTAATGGCGCGATCCTCTCTAGGGATGGACCCGCGAGCCGAATGATCACATGCAGCGCCGGTCATTCGCCGCCGGTATGATTCCTCCGGGCTATTTGTGCTGAAGCGGCTGCGATCTTAGCGGGACGACATTCGGCGCTGTTTTGGCCGCTTCCGCGATGTCGTGATCACGTTCGTCGTGGGCGAGCGTCTTTCGGTCACCGCGATCCGAGGCCGCCGAAACTGCTTCACCGAAATACCGCGCGGGTGTTGTTCCCAGCATTCGCCTGAACATCGAGATGAAAGCGCTGACACTCTCATAGCCGAGATCGATGGCGATGTTCGTAACCAGTTCGCCTTGCGCGAGGCGCTGCAGCGCCAGACCGATATGCAGTTGCTGGCGCCAGCGAATGAACGACATGCCGGTTTCGCGCTGAAACAGCCGGCTCAGGGTTCGATTGCTCGCCCCGACGCGCGCACCCCACTCGTCGATGGTGAAACGCAGGCCCGGATTTTCGATCATGGATTCGGTCAGCCGCCGGAGCCTCCGGTCGTTCGGCATCGGCAGGTAGAATGGTTCAAGTGGCGCCGCGGCCAGTTCATCAAGCAGCACTGAAATGAGTCGTGTTTCGCGCCCGCGGTCCATGTTTTCCAGCGGTGATTCAAAATCGAAGCGCAGGATCAACTCGCGGAGGAAGGGCTGTATGAACAAAATGCCGCAATCCTGATCAAGCGGAACGGCCAAACCCGGATCGATGTACAAACTCCCGATCTTGATGTGACCATCCATCCTGCCGGCATGGGAGACGCCGCTGGGTATCCATAAGGCGCAATGCGGCGGAACCGTCCAGATGCCGCCTGCGGCCTGAACCGTCAAGACGCCACTGATGACATACATCAATTGCGCCTTGTTGTGGCAATGAGGCTCCGTTTCACCGACGAAGGTCGCTTCAGTGATCAGACTGAAGACGGGGCGTGGAATTTCATCCACCGCGTCGATGTCAGTTTTAGGCGGAAACTCCATTACATTATTCCAATCCGGCCTCATTGCCCTGAACAGGGTATCGTACCCCTTAATGATGAGTGTTTCTCCACTCGCCATTGTGGCTCAGGCGGCATGCTTTTCAAGCAAGAGTAAGCCCTTGGCAGCAGCTTGCTCTTCGTCGGCTGCGAACTGGACGGAAAAGCCCAAAGCTTTGCTTGCCGCCGACGCGGCGACACGTGCCGCGGCGTTTATCGGAGAGTGGCCTTCGATCACAATCAACCCAAGGCAATACTTCCTCATCCGGTCCTTGATCCGCTTGAAGAACAGCGCCTTTGCCTTGCGCTCCTCGGGCGTCTCGTCATCGTGATCGTGCGTAGAGTGATCGGCGATCAGCACGAACGGCGTCTGCTTGTCCAGAAGGCTTTCAAGCTGATTGTTCCTCTCCAGCACCTCGTCAATGGACGAGCCGTCGTCCTCATGCTCGCGCAGGAAGACAAGGGGAAAGCGGGAATCATCTAGGAGCATCGTCTTACCTTTCGTTGACCGTGCAAGATGTCGGGAGCCGCCGAAGGCCGACATCACTATTCGGTCAACAGGCAAGTCCACGGGCAATAACTGACGCAGTTATCCGTATCACAGGCGACAGGCCGACCGCTCCGGCAAGCCTGCCAACAAATACCGCGATCCTGCCATCTGCCGGCCGCTGGCTATGCCCTGCTTCGCCACAGTAAGCCACGGCTGTCAGCAACCGCGCGCGCACTCCAACAAGATGATTGGCCGGTTTGAGAGATATCTTGGCGGGATCGTTCGATGTGGCGTGCTGACCACCAGCGTATCTGAGTTCGGAACCGGGGACGCATCGGCGCCGGCCGGCAACGATCATGTGAGCCGCACAGCCTCCGGCACATGCTGAACAGTTTTTTAGGAACGCTTTTATGCCTCGTCATTCCCCTCGATCATGGCCCGCCCTTCTGATCGTCCTGCTAGTCCTTCAAGGTTGCAATGATGGGGATGAACCTGAAGCGGCGACGGATCCCGCTCCGGTCGTCAGCATCGTGCGCGCACAAATCCTGCCCCTGGTTTCTTCCATCACGGTGACCGGTTCGCTGATACCGCATCGTGTGGCGCTGGTTCACGCACAGACGTCCGGCCTGGTGGTGACCGAACTCCTGGCCGAAGAGGGCCAGACGGTCCGCTCCGGCCAGGTCCTAGCACGCCTGTCCTCCGAGCGGCAGAGCGCTGAGTTGTCCGGCGCGCGTGGAGAACTTCATCGTGCCGAGCAGGCGCTGGCTCGCGCCCAAGCACTTAAGACTTCTGGCACGATGGCAGGCAGTGCCGCCGATGCAGCAACGGCCAGCTATGTAGAAGCACAGGCGCGTGTGCGCGCGTTGGAAATCGACGTTGCACGCGCCGAAGTCCGCGCACCCGTGGCGGGGTTGCTGCAGCGACGACACATCGAAATCGGCGAGGTCGCGAACGAAAAGCCCCTCTTCGAGATCGCCGCTGAGAGCGTCATGGAACTGGTGGCCGACCTGAGCGAAACGGCATGGCGCCAGACCAGCGTCGGCCAGAGCGCCGACATCACCCTGGCAGACGGACAAGCGATGTCGGGCACGGTGCGCCGCCTGTCAGGCGCACTGGACAGCAAGACCCGATTGGGCCGGGCCTGGATCAGCCTCAACAACGCGCCCTCTGGCCTCGTCTCCGGCGCTGGCGCCAGCGCCCGCCTGCGGATAGGCCGTGCCGATCTCCTCGCCATTCCGCAATCCAGCCTCCTGTTCGACCAGCAAGGAGCCTATGTCTTCGTCGTCGCAGACGGCAAGGCCCTGCGACGGGCCGTGACGCTGGGCGCGCAGAACGCCGAGCATGCCGAAATCATCGAGGGGCTGAATGCTGGCGATGCTGTCGTGGCGAGAGCGGGCTCGCTGCTGCGCGATGGCGATCCCGTTCGGATCGCTGCAGTCGGCGATGACGCAAGGGGCATCGCGCGATGAATCTCAATATTTCCGCCTGGGCAATCCGCCAGCCCGTCCCCTCGCTGGTGCTGTTCGTCTTGCTGATCTTGCTGGGCGTGTCATCCTTCCTGTCGTTGCCGGTCGGGCGCACCCCCAACATCGACCTACCGCTGGTCAACGTGTCCATTTCGCAGCCTGGAGCCGCGCCCGAAGAGCTGGAAACGGACGTGACACGTCTGGTCGAGAACGCGGTGGCAGGGATCACCGGCATACGCCATGTGAGTTCTTCGATCACCGATGGACTTTCCTCCACTCGGATCGAGTTCCAACTGAATGTGGCGCCCGACACCGCGCTCTTCGAGGTCAAGAGTCGCGTCGATGCGCTGCGCAGCCAACTGCCTGCCGACATCGACGCGCCGATCGTTTCCAAGGTCGATACGGAAGGTGTGGCGTTGGTGACGTGGCAGGTTTCGTCACCCGGCAGATCCCTTGCGGAACTGTCATGGTTCATCGACGATGCCGTTTCCCAACACCTGCGCGGACTGCCTGGTGTCGGCGATGTCGTGCGCCGGGGCGGGAGTGCGAGGGAGATTGAAATCGCCCTCTATCCGGACCGGCTATTGTCCCTGGGCATCACTGTCGGCGACGTGCAAAACGCCCTTCGAGGCGGCCGCGTCGATCTGCCCGCCGGGCATTGGAATGCGGCCGATAGTCAGCAACCGGTACGCATACTGGCGCGCGCACGCTCGGTTGAGGAACTGGCCGGCACGCTCCTGCCTCTGGCCGGCCGCAGCCTGCGCCTCGGCGACATCGCGCGCGTAACGGATACGACAGCCGAAGCTCAGACATTCCTGCGCCGCGATGGCGAGCAGGCCGCGGCTGCCTTCTCCGTGTTTCGCGCGCGAGGCGCCGACGAGATCGCGGTGGCGCGTGCGGTCGCCGATGCGCTGCCAACGCTACAGGCCTCGGCACCGGATATCACGTTCACGCGCATCGACGAGACCGTCACCCCCACGCAGGAGACTTTCGATGCAGCAATGAGCACGTTGCTCGAAGGCGCGGCACTGGCTGTCTTCGTGGTCTTCGTCTTTCTGCGCGACTGGCGCGCCACCCTGATCGCCGCGACCTCCTTGCCGCTGGCCATCGTTCCGACCTTCTGGGTGCTCGATCTGGCGGGCTACACGCTGAACATGCTCAGCCTCCTTGGCGTGACGCTGGTGACCGGCATCCTGGTGGACGACGCCATCGTCGAGATCGAGAACATCGAGCGGCACATGCACATGGGCAAGACGCCCCGGCAGGCCACATTCGACGCCACCGCCGAGATCGGCCTAGCGGTGATGGCCATCTCGACCAGCGTCGCCGTGGTGTTCGCGCCGGTGGGCTTCATGAGCGGCGTCGCAGGCCAATACTTCAAGCAGTTCGGCCTGACGGTCTCGGTTTCGGTCCTGTTCTCGCTGCTGGTGGCCCGGCTGATCACGCCCATCATGGCGGCCAACTTGCTGCGCTCTTCGACAAAGCCGCTATCCGAGGAGACGTCCCCGGTATCATCGACCGGCTGGTATGCGCACATACTGGGCTGGGTGGTTCGCCGGAAAGGTACGGTGATCATCGTCAGCGTCCTGGGCTTTGCGCTGTCACTGGCGGCTGCCAGTCAGTTGCCGGATGATCTGGTGCCGGCGGAAGATACCGGCCGTCTTATATTCGCCGTGGAAGCCTCTCCCGGAATCACACTGACGCAGTTGGCCGACCGGACCGATGCCATGGCAAAGCGCGTGCGCGCCGAAATACCCGACGTTGCGCACGTCCTGGTGGAAGGCGGTGTGTCGCCTTCGGGAAGGCAGGAGCTCCGACTTTCCACCTTGATCGTCCACCTGAAACCGAGGGGCGAGCGGCAGCGGAGCCAGCGTCAGGTGCAGCTTGCCGTTCGCGATTTGCTGCGCACCCTGCCGGACCTGCGGGCTTGGCCGCTGAACAGCAATCTCGGGCGCGAGGTGGAAATCTCCGTCGCTGCGGCTTCGCCCGCACGGTTGCACGAAGCAACAGCGCTGGTTGAGACACAGATGCAGGCGATGGGTCTGGCGAACGTCTCCACGGATTCCGGCTTCACGCGCAGCGAGATCCACATCACGCCGCGGCTGCCTGATGCCTCCCGGCTCGATATCTCGACCGTGCAGATTGCCGATGCGGTGCGCCTGGCCGCGGTGGGCGACGCAGATATCGTGTTGCCGAAGTTCAAGGCGGAAGACCGTCTGGTCCCCATACGCATACGTCTGGATGCTGCCGCCCGGCGTGACATCGAATTGCTGCGTGCACTCCCGGTTACGCGGATCGACGGACGGCCCGTTCCGCTCTCCGCCGTTGCCGACGTTCGGTGGCAAGGCGGGCCTTCGTCGATCGAACGATATGACCGCCAACGTCGTGTCTTGGTTGGCGCCGACCTCGCGGCCGGGCAGACCCTCGGCACAGCACTCTCCGGAATTCGTGCCTCCGAAGAGGTGCGGGCGTTGTCGTCCAGCATATCAATCCAGGCTGCTGGCGACGGCGAACTGATGGATGAGGTCATGAACGGCTTCGTCGGCGCGCTGGGCCTCGGGTTGCTGCTGATGTTCGCCGTCCTGGTGTTACTGTTCTCGGGCGTGCGTCAGCCTCTGATCATCCTGTTGTCCCTGCCGCTGGCCCTGACTGGCGCGATCCTGGCATTGTTCGTGACCGGCACACCGATCAATCTGCCCGTGCTGATCGGCGTTCTCATGCTGATGGGAATCGTGGCCAAGAATGCGATTCTGCTCGTGGACTTCGCCAAGATCGGTGAGGATCACGGGATGCCGCCTGCCGACGCCATCGTCCATGCCTGCTGCACCCGGGCTCGGCCCATCCTGATGACCACGCTGGCGATGGTGGCAGGCATGTTGCCGAGCGCATTGGGTGCTGCCGTCGGCGGCGGGTTCCGCGCCCCTATGGCGATCGTCGTGATAGGCGGCCTGATTGTGGCAACGGTGCTGTCGCTCCTGACCACGCCGGCGGTGTTTCTGGCAATCGAGGGCCTTCATGGCCGTTTCCGGCGCGCTCCCGCACCTGCCGAGCCATCCCCGGCGCATTCGAAATAGTCGCCGATCCGTGTGGTGGAAAGGAAGCGAATGGCCGGTTCGAGATTTTGGCGGGATCGTTCGATGCGGCGTTCCGCCGGCCAGGAGAAGCAGGCATGGATGGTTTGGAGACCGCTTTGCAGTACGTGCAACGGGACGTCGCTCGAATCGACAGGATTCCTCGGCCTGTCGTCGCTATCGGTCTCAAGCAGGTCGCAAACCGCCTTGAGGTTTCAGAGCATCAGCACCGCAGATGCGAACTGATCTATACCGTCAAAGGTGTCCTCACTTGCGAGATCGAGCGTAGCCTCTGGACGGTCTCTCCGCAAAGCGCGGTATGGATTCCATCCGGCACGCCGCATAAGTGTCAGGCTTTCGGCAAGACCGAATATTACGTTCTGTTCTTCGATCCCAACGTCTATCCGAACCTTCCACGGGCCTGCTGTACGATGTCTGTCTCGCCCCTGCTGCGAGAGGCACTGATCCGCGCCGCGCAGTTTAGTGCGCTTTACCCCTTGGATGGGCCGGAAGTCCGGTTGCTTCCTGTCATCCTCGATGAACTGAGCACTGCCCGGACCGAACACCACCGACTTCCATTGCCATCCGATCCCAGCCTGCGGCGTCTCGCCGACATGATGATGTCCGCTCCTGATGACAAGTCATCGGTGGCGCAGTGGGCGGTGCGCTGCGCGATGAGCGAGAGAACGCTGAGCCGGAAGATGCGACGCGAGACCGGCATGAGTCTCTGGCGCTGGCGTCACCAGCTTCACGTTACACTGGCACTCCAGCGCATGGCGAGCGGAGACAGCGTTCAGGCGGTGGCGCTCGACCTCGGCTACGAAACGGCCAGCAGCTTCATCACCATGTTCAAGAAGACGACCGGCAAGTCGCCCGGCCGCTATTTCGCGGAGCGCGGCAGTGGCGATGATACGCGGAGACCGCGAAAAGACGCCTTCTCCCGATAGTCCGGCAGCAACAAGAAGCTCATCTATCGTTTAATGTCTCCCGGCAAGTCGAGGTGAACTTGCCGATGGAGTTCTTCAAACAATGATTGATCGTGAGCGGGTTCAGTCCGCCGCACACCTCTTTCACCTCCAACTGGCACTTGCGAAGAGTGGCCCAGAGAACTCTGCACATCGAAGAGAGCTTGAGGCGGTTTTCCTCGACACAGATCGATATAGCGTCGGGCGTAAGCCGCCACGGCCGCACGCAGATTGACAGGATCTCCGCTTCGCAAGCCTTCTTGACGGAAGGCTCAAGCACGGCAGCCAGCGCGGGTTGCGGGAACGCCGTGACAAGGCAGATCAGCATGCATGCCGAACGAAGATGGAAACACCCGGACCGGGACATGACCGCTACCTAACCTTGGGGTGCAGGTCTGTTTGACGGAGAAAGCCTCCAAGAATCGATCATCAATGGGATCCTCGTCTCCCCGGACCATTGCCGGTTTCGAATAGCGGTGCCGCCAGAGCGTCATCTCAAAGGGCATGGATGAGCTGATTGCCCCGAGCAGGCGCCAGTAAATAGTCCCTTCCGATAGCCCCGGAAGCCCTCAGCGAGCATTTTGGCGGGATCGGAAAGCTGTTTGGCGAAACAGCGAAAGGCGAGTTTCAGCCTCAAGTTTATCAACGTCGATAATGCGGATCACTCGCAGATATGTCCGTGGGATCGTCGTTGGGGGCTGGTATGTCACTTTGGAATAAAAGTAATCTGATGTTGAGCGGGGTTTCCGTGACCACGCTGGTCTTTGCTCTTTCGGCAATGGAGCCGACCTATGCGCAGGAAAGCCGGCGTTCGTCGCGCCAAGAAGCCGACAATGTCACAGTTCTCGACCCGATCATCATCACCGCGCGCAAAACGGACGAGCGACTTCAGGACGTGCCTGAGAGCGTCACCGTGGTCTCGCCGGAAGACCTGGCCGCAGCTCCCCTTGCATCCGCCCCTGCCATCGCGCGCAATTCTCCCAATGTTCAATGGGTCGACCGTGGCGCCGGAACGCAGTTCTTCTCGATCCGTGGCGTAAGCTCCCTCGGCACGCCGCTCAATTTCTCCGACGGCACCGTTGGCTTCAATGTCGATGGTGTTCCCAACAGCATGATGAGCGCTTCGAGCGTTCTGCTCGATGTCAATCGCGTCGAAGTCCTGCGAGGGCCGCAGGGCACGCTCTGGGGCACCAACGCGCTCGGCGGCGCCATCAATGTCGTGACCAATGAACCTGACGGGGAACGCGACATTCGCTTCACCACTGAGTTCGGATCGAACGGCTACCGTATGGGTGAAGCAGTTCTCGGCGGCAATATCATTCCCGGTGCGCTCGACGGACGGATGGCGGTTCGTTTTGGACGTCAGGACGGAGACATCGACAGCCTGTTCACCGAGGATCTCGGTAAGCGTGATATCGGCGCATTTCGTGGCGGCCTGCGCTTTAATGGTCTGGAGAACACCACGATTACCTTGTCCGGCTCATATTTGAGCGACAAGGGCAACGCCCCGGCAATTCTGCTACGCGACACGCCTGGCTTTCCGATCAGCGGGACGTTGACCGAGCCCTACGCAAAAACAACGCACGGGGATGTGACGCTAAAAGTCGAACATGATTTCGATCAATTCAGGTTTACCTCGATCAGCGCGTATCAGAGCAATGAAAGCGAGAGATGGTCGAGTTTTGCTGACAAGCTCGTTTTCGACAGGATCGGTTTGCCTGCTATCCCAGGCGTTGGCGGCACGATCGACAAGGAAAACATCTACAGTCAGGAATTTCGCCTGAGTTCGCTTGAAGGCGATCCGATCCGCTGGGTGGTGGGCGCGAGTGTGGTGCGCACCGAAGGCAGCCGTTTGTGCGATGCTTTGCAATGCACGCTCCCGCCGAACACGACCACGGCGTCCATCGACAGCACGAATCTTGGTCTGTTCGGCGACATATCGATACCGTTCGCCGAGCGCTGGGAAGCCTCCGCCGGCGCACGTCTAAGCCATGACGATATCGATGCAGGCTTCACCAACGCGCTGAACTTGCCGGGACTGACCGGCCGCAATTCAACCACGCAGACGTATCCGACCGGCAGGCTCGCACTGTCTTACAAGTGGACCGACGACATTCAGACGTATGTTTCCGTTGCCCGCGGACACTCGACGCGCGTTTACTCGCTCCTGCCGTCCGTCATGAACGGTGTCCTTCCCGATCCATATCCCGCCGCGACAGGTTGGACTTACGAGGCTGGTGTGAAAGCGAGCCTGTTCGATGACCGTCTGCAACTCGACGGGAGCGTGTTTCACAACGATATCAAGAATGGCCTTATCGCCTATCTCGATCCGCGGGCACCTCTCGCATTCAAGACCACCTATCAGGACTATACAACGAGCGGATTCGAGCTTCAGGCTCGTGCTCGCATCACCGAAAGCCTGAGCTTCATCGGCGGCGTCGGTTATACGCACAGCTCTCTTGGCGCGAACGGCGCGAACTACGCTAGGGTGAAGGGCAATCGCGTCCCGAACACAGCTGACTGGACATTCTCGACCGCGCTTCAATACGACGCGCCGGGATCGGTCATGAACCTGCCGGGGGCGTTCTCATTCAGCGTCCAGTATCAGTTCAACGGTTCTCGCGCGGCCGATCCCGAAGATTCCTTCGACCTCGATCCGTACCATATTGTGAACGCGCGTGTTGGCTGGAGGAACGACGGCGGGGATTTCGAGGTTTACGCCTTCGGCCGGAACTTGCTGGATGAGCGTTACGAGGCTTTTGGCGCGCCTCTCAATGGCGTCCCGACAGTCAATGTCGGCCAGGGCCGCATCGTGGGTGTTGGCATCACCAAGACTTTCTGAACGTCGTTTCGGTCCCGTGTCGAGCCTTCAGCCGACCGGGACCAACGCGCTCGCTCACGTTTCGACGGAACCAGCCTGTGTCTATTCCCGGCCAAGAACCTGTTGCTTCGCGCCGCCGGCGTTACAGCACACGAACGATCCTGATCGCGGCGGCCCTCGGTGCAGCGATCGGCATTATTCTGGTCCCGGTCAATCTTGCCCTTGTCGGCTTTACGACCGCCTTTCCGCCCGTCGCCTCCGCTTCGTTCGGTTTGTGGGGCATGGCCGCGTTGCTGCCGCTTGGCGTGCTCCGACGCGGCGGCTCGGGTGTGATCGGCGCGGCCGCTGCCGGTGTCGTGTTGATCGTGTCTCCAGGCGCCTTGCTGATGGTCGTTGTGATGGCGATGTGGGGTGCCGTCATGGAGATGCCATTCTTCGTGACCCGATACCGCTGGTTTGGCTGGATCATGTTCACCGCCGCAGGCGTGATCTCCGGCCTCATCTCCTGCGCCATCAGTATCTATACGTACAACCTGCCGAGTATGGACGGCGGTCTGGTCGCTTTGATCTGCACCGTCCAGATCGCCTCCTTTGTCGCGGGAAGCCTGTTGTCCCTCGTCGTCGCTCGTGCGCTGGCCCGAGCTGGCATTGCGGGAGGACTTCGTGGTGACGACAGCCGATAAGACGAACCCCGTCATCTCTCTGAAAGACGTCAGCATACGCTATGACACGAGCGACAGATGGATCGGCGATAAGATCGATCTCGACATCTATCCCGGTGAGACGGTTTTGCTGCTTGGTCCTTCCGGCTGCGGCAAGTCCACTGTCATGCTGGCCCTCGCCGGCCTCATTCCGACAAGTCTGGAAGCGGACCTGCGCGGTCGGGTGCTGTGCGGCGGCATCAATACCAGGCATGTCGACTCCGGACAGCTTGCTGGAAAGGTCGGCATCGTCTTTCAGGACCCTGATGCTCAGGTCGCAACCGGAAGCTTGCTGGATGAAGTGTGCTTCGGGCTGGAAAATCTTCTCGTGCCGGTGGACGAGATCGAGACCCGTGCGCTCGCCGCTCTTCGCAGAATGGGTTTAGCCGATAGCCGCGAGGAAGCGCTCCGCACTCCGACCGAGTTGTCCGGCGGTGGCCGGCAACGTCTTGCCATTGCCTGTGCGCTTGCTCTTGACCCGCCGGTGCTTGTGCTCGACGAACCGACCGCGAACCTTGATCCAGTCGCTTCGGCCGAGTTTTACGCTGCTCTCACAACCCTCAAGGACGCCTCGCGTGCGATTGTCCTGGTCGAACACGAACTCGATGACGCTCTCCAACTGGCCGATCGTGTCGTCGTGCTCGACGGCAACGGCACCATAATTCACGATGGCGCTCCTGCCGAAGTGCTCGGCAGGCATGCCCGCGATCTTTCTGAACGCGGAATTTGGCTTCCAACCGCAACCGGCGTCGCTCTCCGTCTGGGTCTTGACGCCGATCCCGAACGGGAGTTGCCGCTGACAGTCAGCGAGCTTGCTCCGGCTCTCGATGCGGTCGAAGCGCCTGAGGGCACGATCGTATCGACTACCGATACGGACAGATCGCGCGATCAGGTGCTTGCCCAGCAAGATGTTCCCATCGACGTTCACGCCGCCAGTGTGAGGCTTGGGGGCGTGACTGTGCTCCACGGTGTTGATCTTCGGATAATGTCCGGGGAGTTTCTTGCCATTGCCGGTGTCAACGGGGCTGGAAAGAGCACGCTCACGCGCGCGATCGCAGGTCTGGTTCCGCTCTCGTCTGGTTCGATCACGCTTGCCGGCACCCCGATGACCGCCCTGGACGTCCGGCAGGTAGGTGATCGGATCGGCTATGTGTTCCAGAATCCCGAGCATCAGTTCCTCGCACGCACCGTCCGCGATGAACTCGCTTACGGCCTGCGCGTCCGGCGCCGTTGCAAACACGAAATCGACGATCGTGTCGATCGCATGCTCGGGCGTTTTGATCTGGCCCGCTATGCCGATGTGAATCCGTTTCTCCTCTCCCATGGAGAGAAGCGCCGCCTTTCCGTCGCAACTGCTCTGATTACGGAGCCGAAAATTCTCATCCTGGACGAACCGACCTTCGGGCAGGATCAAGTCCGTGCGCGTGAAATCGTAAACATGATCTGCGAACTCAACGCTACGGGCATCACCATCATAATGATCACACACGATCTGCAGCTCATCGCGGATTATGCGGATCGTGTGGCGCTGCTTTCACAGGGGCGTCTCCTCGACGTGGGCGCGACAGGAGAAATCCTTTGCGACACCAGGCTGATTGAGCGCGCAGGCCTCCGTCCGCCGCCGGTGCGCCGCATCGCGCTCGCACTCGCGCGAGAAAAACCTGAATGGCGGACGGTCTATCGCACCGGGCAGATCCGGGAAATCGCGCCATGAGCGACGGGCACAATACCGCAACCACCGCAACCCGCCGGGGCTGGCTGGCGACGATCAACCCAGTCGCCAAACTCGCCGCAACGCTCCCGCCGCTCGCTCTACTCTTGTTCACCCGCGACATCGCCACACCTGCCGTCGTCGCAGGGTTCGCGCTTGTCGCTATTGTCTCTGGTGTCCCGCTGCGGCTTCGCGGGTTGCTCGCCGGAGCCGTAGCGATACTGCTGGTCGGCGCCTGGACGACCCTCGTCTTCGCTCTGCTCACCCGATCCGATCTCGTCAGGGACTCACCTATTGTCATCGACGGGTGGATTACGTTGCGCGCAGCCGCCGTGCATCATGGTGCCTCAACCGCCGTGCGCTTGGCGGCGATGATGATGTTGGCGCTGCTTGGATCCCTCGGCACCACGACCGACCAGCTCGCAAGCGCACTGGTCCACCAATGCCACCTTCCCTATCGCTTTGCATACGGTTCGATCGCCGCGATGCGATTCGCACCCCGTTACCGTCAGGAGCTCCTCACATTGCGTGCGGCTCAGCGGGCGCGCGGCATCATCGATCCTGCTGGTCCGGTCGGCTATTTGCGTCGCACCGGTCGATCGATTGTTCCGCTGCTCGCGGCCGGTGCCCGCTACGCGACACGTCTCTCCCTTGCCATGGATGCACGCGGGTTCGGTGCCTTCAGCTGTCGTAGCGATCGTAAACCGTCGGTGGTCCGTTCTCGCGACGTGATATTCGTCATGACGGTCTGGGCTGGCTTCGCGGCGATCTTCGTCACAACTGGGATGCTTGGACTTCTCTCCATAAGCGGAGATTTGCGCGATCCAGGATAAAGTGTGATCGGGTTTGCTTGATCCCAAGAGCGGCCCTCACCGGCTTCATCCGGCAACCGAAACATCGCTACAGAGCTAGGCCCCGTTGTCGGCCAATCTGCCACGACACCGATCCGCCCTGCACGATACCGCTCACCTCACGGCCAAGTTGGCGGTCGATGACCGGGCGCCACGGGACAAGGGTGAACTCGTGGCTCTGCTCGACGACGGCGAACTTGCCGCTCGATAGCTGGACGGTCCCGGTGAATCTGCCGCTGACGGTCTCGCCGTCGCTGGCGGCGCGGAACGGCAGGTTCTTCGTCGCAGCCATCTCGCCGCCGATGCGTTCGATCTCCCGCGCGCGCAGCGTGGCGAGGAGATTGCGCCGATAGAGCGTGCCGCCGTTCAGGCCGAGCGTCGCGTCGCCACGGTCGATATGATGCTCGCGGCGGCGGTCGATCGCCTGGCGCACCTCAAGGCCGAAGCCGGTCGGCGCGAGGTCGGATATTTCCGCCGTCATGAGCCGCCGGTCGAGCCAGGTCGCGCCGTCCGCGCCGATCTGCTGTTCGAGCTGGGCGGCTGAGAGGATGCGGATATTGGCATGCTTGTTGCGGCCCGCGTCATAGGCGGCGGCGCGGCTCTCGAAGTCGTCGGGGATGCGCCATTGGTCGGCGTCGATCCGCTCGACGATGCCGGCGCGGCGCAGCGCCTCCAGCCGGCGCACATGGGCGTCGACATAGCCGTCATAGTCGCCGCCCGGCACGCGGCCCTCGAACTTCGCCTGTTCGAGATGACGGCTCGGCCGATAGACGCCGCCTTCGGCGACTGTCGCGATGGTGCGGTCGGACGGACGGCTCGCGGTGTCGGCGGGGCCGATCTCGACGACGCTGCCGATCCGTGCATCCGCGACACGGGCGGCGTCGATGCCGTCGACATGGTGCGTGCGGCCGTCGATGCCGTCGACCACCACGGTCAGGTTCTCGCCCAGCTCGTCGGTCAGATATTTGTCGACGACGCGGCCGGCGATAGGAGTCTTCGGCGGCCCATCGTGAATCTGGAAGGTCATGGGGTCGCGCTCCAGCCCGTCGGCCTTAAGCGTCTTGTGCATGTTGCGGATGATGTCGCCGTGCTCGCCCAGCTCGCGCAGCGCCGGTTCCATGCGCTCGCCCAATTCCCAAACGCCCGGCGCGTGCTCGGTGGCGAGGCCCATCTTCTCCAGTTTGGCGAGACGGCGCAGGCGCAGCGTCCGGTTGAACTGGCGCTTCGGATCGGCGGCCTCATGGCGCAGGTCGAGGAAGCGTTCATCGGCTTCCTCGACCAACGCACGGTCGATGCGGGTGAAACGGTCCTGATCGATTTCGGCCCAGAGCTTGCGGCTCTGCTCGATCTCGGTGACGGGGCCTAGCTCCAGCGTGGTCAGCTCGCTCGCCCGCTCGCGGATACCGTTGGCGAGATAGTCGCCGTTGATGACGAGGTTTTCGCCCAGCTCGTCCTTGCCGCGCACGATGACATGGACGTGGGGATGGCCGGTATTGTGGTGATTGACCGCGACCCAATCGAGCCGGGTGCCGAGATCGGTTTCGACCTGGCGCATGAGGTCACGGGTATAGGCCGTGAGGTCGGAGAGGTCCGCGGCGTCCTCGGGCGAGACGATGAACCGGAACTGGTGGCGATCATCCGCGCCGCGCTCGACGAAGGCCGCACCGTCGGCGCGATCCTCGGTCGCCGAATAGAGCTGGCCGCGTTCGCCGTCGCGCGAGGTGCCGTCGCGCTGGATGTAGCGCAGATGGGCGGCGGACTTTCCATTCTTGCCCGCGCCCTGAACGTAGCGGGTCTTGACGACGACGCGGCGCTGACCGGGCGCGTTGTGCCTCCAGCCGCCCGACAAGGTGCGGGCGCGAACGAAGGCCGCGCCGCGTCCGCGCTTCAGGCCCGGCGCGCTCGTCCGCGACGCCTTGCCGCCCTTGGCGGTCGCCGAGAATCGAGAGCGCGATGGCGATGACGCGGATGACCGCGACGGGCTGTTGCTCTGCTGGCGGGCGATCTTCTTCGCCTGGGTGAGAAAGCTCTTGGCCTTGCCGAGCTTCGGCGTGTCGGCGCGGATGCGGCCGGGCTTCGGCCGGAAACGGAATTCGTCGTCGGCGCTCAAGGGCGCGCCTCCGGCCAAAAATGCGGAAAACCGTCCGATTTCGGGCTATGGTGCCGGTCGAAACCCAGCAAAGCCAAGGCTTTGCACTGAGGCGCGGCACGTGGGCTCAAGAAGCAAGGTGCCGGAAACGGCGCTCCAAAACAGTGTGCAGACAAGGGCTTGCCCTGAAACCGCCGCCCCGTGGTGCCGGTTTCCTTTATCTTGCCCTCCGCCCTTTCTTCCCTTCCTGCCCTGAAAACCGGGAACGCAGCCAGGCGAATCCCTGCCTGACTGCACACCGGATGCAGCCCGCCCGAACGCGAAGCCGCGATGCTCATCGCATTCCCCCGCCGTTCGCGCGGGCCACGAATATGACGCCGCGCTGCGGCTCCGCTTCGACGGGTGTTGATTTCCACTGAGAACTGACCCGGTATTTCCACCGAGATTTGACCCGCCTTTTAGATATGTTTCGGGTCTGGTGTAGAGGTCAAGTTCCTGTTT